>CALMOK010000031.1 GCA_937871825.1 uncultured Alphaproteobacteria bacterium | reverse complement strand
GTTCCCCGCCACGTTCAGGTTCGTTTCGTAAAGCTGACCGGCGGTGGCCGCGTCGGTCGACCCTGCCGCCAGCGTGCCGGCCGCGACGTTGACGAGCTTTCGTTCCGCCCCCACGGCGCCGACCGAAACGGTATTGGCCTGGTCGGCGACCGAGCCCTGGCCGAGCGCGACGGAATTGCCGGCCGTCGCCGACGCGCCGTTGCCCAGCGCCGTCGAGTTGGTGCCGCTCGCCGACGACCCGTTGCCTTCGGCCGTGCTGTTGGCGGCCGTCGCCCTCGCCCCGAAGCCGGTGGCGGTCGAATTCGACCCGGAGGCGACGGACGTGGGCGCCCCCGCGGCGTTGTTGGACGTGGCCGGGCCGCCTTGTCCGGTCTGGATCGTGGCGATCGCCGCCGTGTTGGCGCTGGTCGCCGAGTCGAGCGATCCCAAGGCGGCGCCCACGTTGCTGAAGGTGCTGCCCTGAACGGTATAGGACGGTGCCGTGATGGCGCCGTTGCCATCCACGGTCGAGCCGCCTCCCAGGGCCGCGGCGACGGTCTGGTTCGTTTGGAAGAGCTGACCGCCGTTCGTCGCGTCGGTCGAGGTCGACGCCAGCGTGCCCGCCGCCACGTTGACGATCCGGCGCGCGGCGCCAACGGCGCCGACCGACACGGTGTTGGCTTGATCCGCCACGGCACCGCTGCCGAGCGCGACAGCGTTGTTCGCCGTCGCGGACGCGCCGGTGCCGAGGGCCGTCGCGTTGGCGGCGCTGGCGACCGCGCCGAAGCCGCCGGCCGTCGCGTTGGTGCCGCTCGCGGTTGGCGCGGCGGCGCCCGCCGTGTTGTTCGACACGAAGACGCCGGACGTGCCCTGCTGCAGCGCGGTCAGCGAGGTGTCGACGCCACCGATCGCTGCCGCGACCGTTGTGTAGCTGGTCCCCCCGACGGTGTAGTTCCCTCCCGTGAAGGTGCCCGATGTCGGGTCGAAGCTCGTGGTTCCGCCCAGGGCCGTCGCGACGTTGCTGCCGACATATCGCAACTGGCGCAGGTTGACCGCGTCGGTCGCCGCCGTGCCGCCCGCCACGTTGGTGATCTGGCGTTCGCCCCCTGCGGTGCCCACCGAAACCGCGCCGTTGGCCGATCCCGTGCTGACGCCGCTGAAGGCTTCCGCCGTCGGCGCGCCACGGCTCGCCACCGCGCCCTGGCCCAGCGCCACGGCGCCATTCGCGTTGGCGGAGGCACCCTGGCCGAAGGCGGAAGCGTTATCCGCGACCGCGCTCGATCCCTGACCCACCGCCGTGGTGTTCACGCCCGTGGCATTGGCCGCCCCGCCAAAGGCGCTCGCGGTGTCGCCGTTGGCTTTGGCGAAAGCGCCCGTCGCCGTCGCGTCATGACCCAAGGCCTGCGCCGATCCGCCTGTGGCAGTCGCGTAATCCCCGACGGCATTGGCGTAAGCGCCCGCCGCAGTGTTTTGCGCGGGTAAGCCGAAGTCAGCGCCCGGCGCAGTGGTGCTGGCCTTGAATCCGGTCGCGGTGGCGAAAGTCCCCTTGGCGTTTGCATAGGCGCCGGCCGCGGTTGCGCCAATGCCGAGTGCTTTCGCTCTGTAGCCTGATGCGATGGCATAGTTGCCCCTCGCAGCCGCACTCGCGCCGGTCGCCGTGGCGAAATCGCCTTCCGCATCGGCCAGCGCTCCGGTCGCGGTCGCGAGAGCACCTTCGGCGAAGGCGCCCGTGCCGATCGCGGTCGCCCGTGCGCCGGAACCGATCGCGTAGTAGCCGGTTGTCGTCGCCTCCGCCCCGTTGGCCTTTGAGTAAGCACCCGTGGCCGTCGCATGGTCGCCGTCGGCGATGGACTTGTAGCCCGACGCGACCGCATAGGTGCCCGTGGCGTTCGACAGGAAGCCGGTGGCAATCGCGGCGGTGCCGTTCGCCAGGGCGCTCGACCCCGTGGCGGTCGCCTGCGCACCGGTGGCGTTCGCGGAGCCGCCGGTGGCCGTCGCGTTGTCGCCGGCGGCGATGGAATTCGAGCCGGACGCCGTGGCAAAGGCGCCGGTGGCCGCCGCCTGAAAGCCCCCGGCGGTGGCATTGGTGCCGCTTGCCACGGCCCTCGACCCCGTTGCGGTCGCCTGCGCGCCGGTGGCGTTCGCCAAGCGGCCCGTGGCCGTCGCGTTGAAGCCGTTGGCGGCGGCATCGTAGCCGGACGCGGTCGCGTAGACTCCGGTAGCATTCGCGCCATAGCCCGTGGCGGTCGCGCCGGTGCCGTCCGCTATGCCATGCGATCCGGTCGCCGTCGCCTGCACCCCGTTGGCAGTCGCAAAGGCGCCGGCCGCCGTGGCGCTGTTGCCATCGGCGTTGGATTTGTAACCGGAGGCCGTGGCGTACAAGCCGGTGGCTTTAGCCCTAGTGCCGACGGCAGTAGCCGCATCGCCGTTCGCGTCGGCATCGGAGCCGACAGAGACCGCGTTCGCACCGATCGCGTAGGAATAGTTGCCGACCGCAGTGGCGTTTCGGCCGGTGGCATTCGCGTAATTGCCGAGGGCCGTGGCCGATTCTCCGTCCGCATTAGCATTCGCGCCGACGGCCGTGGCGATGAAGCCGTTGGCTGCGGAATTGACGCCGGTGGCGGTAGCCTTGTAGCCGTGGGCGTTGGCGTTGGCGCCCGTCGCGGTCGCGAACACCCCATTGGCGGACGCGTTGCTGCCCAGCGCGGTCGCAAGATTGCCGGTGGCTATGGCACCCACGCCCAGGGCCGTCGCTTGCTCACCATATGCACCGGCGAGTGGGCCGACCGCCGTCGCATTTAGACCCGATGCGGTCGTATAGTTTCCGATCGCCACGGCCCCGGCACCGTCGGCCAGCGAGTTCTTGCCTGTGGCAATCGCAAAAGCGCCGTTCGCCACCGAAGACTCGCCGCTCGCAATGGCGTAGTCGCCATTCGCAACTGCGAGATAGCCCGTTGCCGTCGCTGCCTGACCGTTGGCGATAGATCGCGCTCCCGTTGCGGTCGCGTAGTTTCCGTTGGCGATCGAAGACGCACCGAGGGCTGTTGCGCTGGCGCCGCCCGCGTAGGCACTGAGGCCAACCGCCATTGCTCCGCCGCCCTCTGCGTGCGCGGAGGCGCCCAACGCCATCGCAGCGGAACCGTTGGCTATGGAGTACGAGCCCGAAGCGATCGCATCGGAGCCGTTGGCAATGGTATTGAAGCCAGTCGCAACGGCAGCAGCTCCGTTCGCCGACGCGTTATAGCCTGTGGCGGTTGCCGCCAAACCACTGGCCACCGACATCATACCGGTCGCCGTCGCTTTGTCGCCATTCGCAAAAGCAAGGGACCCTGTCGCTGTCGCGTACTCGCCCACTGCATGGGCTGCGGTTCCAATCGCCGTCGCAAAATCGCCGGTCGCATTGGACCGCTGGCCGAACGCACTCGCGTTGGTCCCGTTCGCTGTCGCGAGTTCGCCCGATGCCGTCGCGTCAGAACCATTCGCGACCGCACCAGTTCCCAGCGCGGTCGCATTGAGGCCAGTCGCACTGGAGGAAGCACCAAGGGCTGTCGCGTTCGCGCCGTAGGCGTATGCGGAGCTGCCCGTCGCTGTCGCGTTTCTGCCATTGGCGACTGCGTAGCTGCCCGTTGCCGTCGCCTGGGCGCCTTGGGCATTCGCGTTAAAGCCCGTCGCGATAGCGGAAGCGCCGGTGGCGCTCGCATAACGTCCGACCGCTATCGCGTAAGCACCGGTCGCATTCGCATTGTGACCAACTGCCACCGCATCACTGCCGGTCGCACTCGAATAATTACCGAGTGCGACCGCATAGTCTCCAGCCGCACTTGCAACATCGCCTAGAGCTGTTGCACTCCCGCCGGTGGCATTCGCAAAATTTCCCAATGCAGTGGCACCAGAACCTATGGCTTTGGTGGCTCGGCCGATTGCCGTGGCACTGTTCCCCGACGCGTTGGCTTCTAGACCGACTGCGGCAGCGCTACGGCCGTAGGCAAAGCTGTCAGAGCCGAACGCGCTGGCATGCTGCCCGATGGCCGTTGAGTGATCCCCAACGGCGGTCGCATAAGCACCGCTCGCATTGGCCACGTGGCCGACTGAGCTGGCGTAGGCGCCGGTGGCGTTGGCCGACGAGCCAAAAGCACTCGCATTGCTCCCGTTCGCGACCGATCCGTTCCCTTGCGCGATCGCGTTGGCACCCGTGGCGGTCTGCGCGAAAGCCGCCCCGCCCGACGCCGCGACGCCGATGCCCATCGTGGCGAGGGCCGCCGCCACCGCCGCACCGCGCCCGAGCGCGCCGACCTGCCGCTTCTTGCCCTTGATGAGAACCCGGAAGGCGAGGCGGAGCAGCGCCGACACCCGCCGCCTTTGCGCCCGGCTCGCCCGCCGGTCGCCCATGAATTGATGGTAGGCCCGGTTGCCGTTCGCGGCCTCGCGGCAGCCGCTCTTCATTCCGTTATGCACCGTGACACCCCTGATCTTCGAAAGGCGGCGACGCACAACAAGGGGATCAACCATTGAAGCTGCGGTGGAGTTGCTCCGACTCAGCAAAAGTACCATTGCGAGCATCGGGCCGGAATCGCGCGACAGCCGGTCTGCGCGTTTTGGCGGCGGTGTGTTACAAATGATATACCCCCGTCCAGCACGTCACGGTTGCGTGACGCTGCTGGCCGGCCATTTGGCGAGGAACCCGGTGAAGAACGGCATCCATTTTATCTCCGGGCTGCCCCGCTCGGGATCGACGCTCCTGGCGGCCCTGCTGCGGCAGAACCCGGGGCTGCACGCCAACATCACCAGCCCCGTCGGGTCGCTGATGATCGGCGCGCTGCACACGATGAGCGCCGCCCACGAGGGATCGGTGTTTCTTGACGACGGCAGGCGCGCGGCGGTGCTGCGCGCGCTGGTTGAGGGCTATTACCACGACGTCCACCCCGACAGGATGGTGCTGGACACCAACCGGCTGTGGTGCAGCAAGCTGCCCACGCTCAAAACCCTCTACCCGGAGGCGAAGCTGATTTGCTGCGTCCGGCACGTTCCCTGGATCTATGATTCGATGGAGCGGCTCGTGCAGCGCAACGCCCTGACGCCCTCGAAGATCTTCGGCTTCGAGGCGAGCGGCACCGTTTACGACCGGTTCGAAACGCTCAACCGCTCGAACGGCATGGTGGGCTTCGCCTGGACGGGTTTGCGGCAGGCCTTTTTCGGGAGCGACCCGGAGCGCCTGCTGCTCGTACGGTTCGAAACCCTGACGGAAAGGCCGGCGCTCGCGCTGCGCGGCATCTACGCCTTTTTGGGCCTGCCGCCGTTCGAGCACGACACGGAGAACATCGCGTTCGACGCGTCCGAGTTCGACACCTACCTGGGGGCGCCCGGGCTGCACGCGGTGGGCACCGCCGTCAGGGCCGTGCCGCGCCGCACCATCCTGCCGCCGGAGCTCTTCAACCGGGTCGCCGTCGACACCTTCTGGAACGACCCCGCCCTCAACCCGAACGGCGTGACGGTGATCTGAGCCGTCACCAGCGGCCCTGGACCCGCAGGCTTTCGGCGAGGTCGCCCCGGAAGTTGTACTGGCCGAGGTGGACGAGCTTGCACAGGAGGTCGACCCAGACCTGCCCACCCATGTCGCGCCAGCGGCGGCAGAACGCGTAATCCTCCGACAGGTAGCGCCCGGTGTCGGGATCCACCATGCAGTCGAACAACAACCAGTGGAGATGCGCGTCCGGGTTGTTGGGGGGACCGTCGGGCACGTAGTTCAGGTCGGGGTAGTGCCGCATCATCCTCAAGATGACGTCGCGCTTGATGCACATGAAGCCGGTCGGCGCCTCGGCGACCTCGACGAAACCGTCCTGGTCGGCATAGGCGCTGACCTTCTCGCTGCCATGGCCGATCGGGTTGAACGGGTATTCGGTGTAGCGGTCCTCGAACTGCTTGCGCGTCGTGCCGCCCGGCATGCCGCCTTCCGGCCAGTTGAAGCTCTTCATGGGGTAGACCCCGGCGACGATGTCGCGGTCCGCCAGCAGCAGCCGGCACACGGCCTGCGGCGTGAAGGCGATGTCCGAATCGATCCAGAACAGGTGCGTCAGCGTCTCGTCGCGCAGGAAGCGGATCAGCATCTTGTTGCGCGCCCGCGTGATCAAGCTTTCCGAATGCATGTGGAGGATGGATTCGAGCCCGAACCGCTGCGTGTGCAGGGCCGTCTCGTATATGCTCGTCACGTAGTTCATGCTGACGGCCGAGATGTAGCACGGCGTCGCGAACATCGCCTTCATGGACCTCAGGGCGGCGTCAGGCAGCATGGTCGCCCCTCGGCTGGTCGACACGTCCCCGGATCGCCGAGGCGGTTCGCGCTCAATAATCGGTGCGGAAACTGACGACCACGCAGCCGTTGCCGCCGGGCGTGGGCATCAGGGCGATCTGCCCGCCGGCATTGCGCAGCAGCGGAAAGCCGGCCAAGTCGGCCACCACGGCGCCGTTCTTCAGCACGTCCGCCTGGATGTCCTTGCAGGCCAGGGGGCTCGGCATGACCTGGATCCGGTAGCCTTCGCAGCGCCCCCCTCCGGGACCTGGGGCGGCCACGATGCCGGTCAGCCCATGCGGAACCTTCGCGTCCGGCCCGAAGGACTGGCCGACAACAATCGAAACCATGTGTTTGTTGGGTTCGCCCTTGTTGAAGGCGGAAACGGGGATGAACGCCTTGCTGCCCGCCAAGGCCTCGTGGGCGATCGCCTCGACGCGGCCGGTGCAACCGGCACCCGCCTCGATCAGCTTCTGCGTCACGGTGACGTCCGCCGGGGCGATTGGGGCGGGCGGCGTGACCGCCGGTGCCGGGGCGGTTTGGGGCGCCGGGGCTGGCGCTGTCGTGGCGGCACGACGCACAGGCTTGGGCCGCGCCGGCTTGCTGCGGTGAACTGGCGCCGCCGGCATGGCTGCGGGCGTTTCAGTGGCCGCCGGGGCCGGCGCAGGGGCGTCCTGAGCAAAGGCCAGCGAGGCATATGCGCCCCAGGTGGAGCAGCAAACGCCAGCCGCGAACGCGATCAAAACGACTTTGGAGGTGATTGGAACGGAAAGACGATACACAGACGGGCTCCGGATTCGACCGCAGCTTGCGTTAGCGTCCGCGCGTGCAATTGGCAATCATCGCTCCGGGGATCTGCAAGGCTGGAACGATGCGCCATGTCGCCATCGCACGAGGCACGGGCCGAGGCCCCATTCCACATGGACCCATGATCGATGAGATCGTCAGCCATTGATCCATTGCGTTGAAAAGGTCGGCGTTGCTGCGGGTTCGAAGTCCTGATCCAATCGCCCTCGGCGGAGGGCGACGCGGAGGATGGGCGAACGGCGGGTGGTGCAAGAAGCGCTGTTCTACGAGTTCAGCCTGAAGCGGCACGTTCCGGCGGATCACCTGTTGCGCGTGATCGATCGCGTGATCGACCTGTCAGATCTGCGGGCGCATCTGCAGCCGTTCTACAGCGCGATTGGCAGGCCCTCCGTTGATCCGGAACTGATGATCCGCATGCTGGTCGTCGGCTACCGCTGTGGCATCCGGTCGGAGCGGCGCCTGTGCGAGGAGGTGCACCTCAACCTCGCCTATCACTGGTTCTGCCGGCTTGGTCTCGAAGGCGACGTTCCCGACCATTCCACCTTTTCGAAGAACCGGCATGGGCGTTTCCGCGGCAGCGATCTCCTGCGCGAGCTGTTCGCGACAGGCGTCAGGCGCTGCATCGAGGCCGGGCTTGTCGGCGGGGAGGGCTTCGCCGTCGATGCCAGCCTGATCAGGGCCGACGCGAACAGACAGCGCTCGGCGGCGGCTTCCGAGGCTGTCGATTGGGACGACCTCGCCCAAACCCACCAGTCGGTGCGCGAGTATCTCGACACGCTCGACGAGGCGGCTTGGGGCGCGGCCAGCGAAGTCGGGCCAAAGTTCGTCTCCCGCTCCGACCCGGCGGCGCAGTGGACCGGCGCCCTGAAGGGCCATGCTTTCTTCGCTCATGCGACCAACTATCTGATCGACCTCGATCACGCCGTCATCGTCGATGTGGAGGCCAGCCATGCCCTCCGGCAGGCTGAGGTCGGCTCGGCCCGCGCCATGATCGCCCGTACGCAGGAGCGCTTCGGCCTTTGGCCAGCGAGGCTGGCGGCGGACAGCGCCTATGGCTCGGCCGAAAACCTCGCCTGGCTTGTGCACGAGCGTGGGATCGAGCCGCACATTCCGGTGTTCGACAAGTCCAATTGGAGCGATGGCACCTTCAGCCGTTCGGACTTCGCCTATGATCATAAACGCGATCGCTACACCTGCCCGGCGGGAAGGACGTGAGGCCACGACAGAAGGTCTACCGAACGGAGCGCCGGCTTGTCGATGAGAATGGCATGATGCGCTACCATGCCGGCAAGTTCGACTGCGATCCCTGCGCGCTGAAGCCGGCGTGCTGTCCCAATGCACCGGCCCGCAAGATCCTGCGCTCGATCCCCGAGGGCGCCCGCGACACGACGATCGGCACCCCACGCGACGCCCGGGCATCAGCCCTTCTCGCATTTCGTGGGCAACAGCCCTTCTCGCACTTGGAGGGACGGCAAGGCCGAGAGGCGATTGCGTAACCTGGTCAGGATGCTTGAACGATCCGGAAGCCATCGATCTCCTTGACCACCGGCCGGCCTTTCCACCGCTCGGCATCGTGCAGGATGATGAGGCGGTCGAGGTCACCCTTGATGGCCTTGTTGATGCGGTCAATGGTCTTCAGCTGGTCCCAGGCGGCCCCGATGGCATTGGTCAACGGCACATACATGCCGCTGTGATTGTGGCCGCAGATGTTGCGGCTCGAGTAAACGCAGTCGCCTGACACCACGAGGCTGCCCCGGGCCGTGTCGAGGATGATGAACTGCTGGCCCATGGTGTGGCCTTCGCCGAGCCGCACGTGCAGGCCGGGCAGAAGATCGTCTACGTCACCGTCGACCAGATTGAGGCGATGCTCGACGGCGGCGTCGAAGGCATGGCGGAGGTCGTCGGGGTTGATGATTTCGGTCAGGAAGCCGAAGGCGGGCGGCAGCGCGATGGCCTCATGCCAGCTCAGGATCTCGCGCTTCTGGATATGCAGCCGCGCCTTCGGAAACCTTCCGATGGAGCCCATGTGATCGAAATGCGCGTGGCTCAGAACGATGTCGGTCACATCCTCGGGAGCCACCCCCATCTCGGCCAGCATGCGCAGCGGCGAGATCCAGTATGGCACGTCGAATTTGATGGCGATCGCCTCGCCGCTGCCCTCGCGCATGAAGCCCGTATCGCAGAGCACGACCTTGTCGGCCCGGCGCGCCAGCACGAAGGAGAAGGGCAGGTCGTGGACCTCGTCAAAAGGAGCACCGTGGATCAGACCCGCCATGCGCTGCTGGCGCGAGCGGGCGAACTCGATAACGTGGACGTCCCAGTCGCCCGATGATGGATCGCTCATGGCCTCAACTCTCCGCGATGGAGCGGCCGAGGCTCGACAGGCCTACGGCTACGATCAGGATGGCGCCTTGCAGCACGTATTGCGAGAAGGTCGGCGCCCCGAAGATGTTCAAGCCGTTGAAGCCGAACGCGATGATGAGGGCGCCGATCAGCGTACCCAGCACGTGGAATTCGCCGTCCCGCAGGGTGGCCGAGCCGAGGAACACGGCCGCGAACGCCGTGAGCAGATAGGTGTCGGCGGCGCTCGCCGTGCCGCTGCCCAAGCGCGAGGCGAGCAGGATGCCGGTGAGCGCCGCGCAGGTGCCGGAAATCATGAAGCCGAGGACCTTGATGCGATCGACGTCGATCCCGGCCAGGCGCGCGGCCGCTGGATTGCCGCCCACGGCCTGGATCTCCTGGCCGAGCGCCGTGCGCTCGACCAGCACCCACAAACCCCCGACAACCACGACGACGACCACAATGTTGTTGGGGATGCCGAACAGCCAGCGACCGAGCGACAGTTGCAGAAAGGCTTCGGGAACGCCCGCCACGATCGGCACACCCGCCGAGTAGGCGAAGGCGAGGCCCGTCAGAATGGTGCCGACCCCGAGCGTCGCGATCACCGAGTTGACCCGGATCTTGGTCACGATCACTCCGTTGACCAACCCGATGAGGGCGCCGGCCGCCAGCACGATCACCACGGCAAGCGGGATCGGCAGCTTGCTCGAAACGATCAAGCCGGTGACGAGGATGCCGTGCAGGCTGGCCGCGAAGCCGATCGACAGGTCCAGTTCGCCGACCACGACCGCGAGCGTCAGCCCGGCCGCGATGATCATCGCGAGCGAAGCCTGGTTCAGCACGTTGGTGAAGTTGTTGACGGTCGGGAAAGCGCGCGGCGAAAGCACCGCGAAGGCGCCGATCATGGCCAGCAGGCCGAGGATCGTGGCGTAGCGGGCGAAGAAGCCCAGCGCCGCCTTTGCGCCGGGCGACAGCCGGCGGTTGGGCGTGAGGGTGGCGCTCATGACGTCACTCCTGCGAGGACCGGTTCGGCGTAGCTGGCTTCAATGATGGCGTTGCGACTGACGGCTTCGCCCTCGAGTTCGCGCACGATGCGGCCTTCCGCCATGACCAGCACCCGGTCGCATAGATCGGGCAATTCGTCGGGCTCGGACGAAATGACCAGCACCGCCATGCCCTCGGCGGCAAGGTCGCGAATGAGGCGGTGGATCTCGCCTCGCGCCCCGACATCGACGCCGCGGGTCGGCTCGTCGAGGATCAGCACCTTGGGGCCGCCCAGAAGCCAGCGGCCGATCACCACCTTCTGCTGGTTGCCGCCACTGAGGCGGCCCACTGGGGTGTCGACCGACGATGTCTTGATTCCCAGGTCGCGGACGATCTTCAAGGACGACGATGTCCGCCGCCCGCCGTTGATCAACGGCAGCGCCCGACCGTGGACGATGCGGGTCAGATTGGCGAGTTGCAGGTTGAAGGCGACGCTTTTCGTCAAGAGCAGTCCCTCCGCCCGCCGTTCTTCGGGCACGAGCCCGAGCCCCGCCTTGACGGCCGCGGCCGGCGAGCGCGGGGCGAAGGGCCGACCCTCCAAGGTCATGGATCCCGCGTCCGTGCTGTCGGCGCCGTAGATGAGACGGGCGAGTTCGGTACGGCCGGCCCCCACGAGGCCGCCGATGCCGAGCACCTCGCCCCGACGGAGGTCGAAGCCAACCCCTTTCACGCGCGGGTGGCGCGCGAGTCCACGAACGCTCAACACCGCAGGCCCGGTGGACGGCCCGGTCGTGGTCTTGACCAGTCGCTCGACCTGTCGGCCGACGATCGCCTCCACGAGTGCCGCGCGGGTCAGGTCGGGCTTGTCGATCGTGGCGATCGATCGCCCATCCCGGAACGCCGTCACGCGGTGGCACAGCCGCAGAACCTCGTCGAGCCGGTGCGACACGTAAAGGATCGCCACGCCCGACCGGGCCAGTTCCTCGACGATGGCGAAGAGCGTCTCGCCCTCGCCGGCCGACAAGGAGGCCGTCGGCTCGTCCATCACGATCAGCCGGGCACGGCGGATCAGCGCGCGGCAGATGTTGATCAGCCAGTTCTCGGCCGTGGACAGGCCCTTCACGTTGGCGAAGAGCGGCGCCGTGATGCCGACCTTGGCGGCCACGGGCGCGACCTCCCGGGCCACCGCGCGCCAATCGATGAAGCCGAGCCGGGACTTCTTGGGCAATCCCAGCATGATGTTCTGCACGACGCTCATGCTGGGCACGAAGGCGAGTTCCTGATGGATGAAATTCATCCCGAGTGCGCCAGCCGCGTGGGGAGTCGGAATAGCGACCGGCCGTCCGTCGTAAAGGATGCGGCCCGCATCCGGCTGCGCCAGTCCGGCGAGCACGCGGATCAGGGTCGACTTGCCGGCGCCGTTGGCGCCAACAAGCCCATGGACCTCGCCGGGGTAGAGCGACAGCGAGACGCCCTTGAGCGCCTGGACGCCACCGTAGGCTTTGGCGATGCCGTCGGCGACAACAAAGGGCACCGCCCTCGGGTCGCTCGCCACCGCAGCTGCCGGTTCCGGCATGATACGTCAGTCCTTTACTGACCGACCGCGTCGGGGTGGGCCTTGATGAACTGCTCCACGGTATCCTTGGTCACCAGCACGGCCGGAACCTCGACCGCCTTGGGGGTCCACCCGGCGCCGGCGGCTTTGATCTCCTTCAACAGCTTCACCATCTGGAAGCCCTCCGTATAGCTGTCCTCCCAGGCGGTCGCCGTCATGTGGCCGTTCTTGATATTCTCGATCGCCTGCGCGTTGCCGTTCACGCCGTAAACCCCGACATCATCGCGGCCCTGTTGGCGCAGGGCGCCGATGGCGCCGATGGCCGGATCATCCCAGCAGCCCCAAACGGCCTGCTTGCCGTCGCCAGTCGGGTGCGAGGCCAGCCATGCGTTGGCATATTGAGCCCCGTCCTCGAAATATCCGGGGATGCGGACTTCGTTCTTCGTCGTCTTGACGTCGGGGTGTCGGGTCAGGACCTGGTCGAGCAGCGTTTCGCGGTTCCGGCAAACCTCACCGGTACGGTAGGTGAGCGCCAGCAAATCGCCTTTGCCACCAAGATCGGCCACCATTTTGTCGATCACGGGCTGCGCGATCGGGGCGCCCGAGCCGTTGGTGGCCGCCACCGAGCCGCCAAGCCCGCCGCCCCACGAGACCACCGGCACTCCGGCATCCTTGGCGGCCGCGAGGCCCGCCCCAATGGACGACCAAGGGAACACCATGTCGACGATGGCTCCAGCCCCGCGCCCGGCGAAATTCTGGATGGCCGAGTTCGCCTGGTCGGCGCTGCCCGCGGCATCGATCACCGACACCGTCCAGCCGTCCTCCTTGGCGGCGGCCGTGGCGCCCGCGATGTAGCGGGCGTTGTTGGCCTCGACGGCGGAAATCGAGACGATGCCGAGCAGTGGTTGATCGGCGGCCCGGGCAACGTTTGTGGTCACCACCAGCCCGGCGATCAAGCCGGCCGCTTTGAGCTTGTTCATAAACACCCCTCCCGAATTGTCGCCTTGAGCAAACGCGATCTAATCGTTTCGGCATATTTCCGCAGAATGGCACATGTGGCAAGCGGATTTGCCGTGGAATACTGGACATGGGCTGGAAGATCGTCCAGCTTACATGGCTAACCGGTTTGCTGAGTGGCGGCGTGGCTACGATAAGGGATGTCGCCAAGGCGGCGGGAGTTTCGACCGCCACGGTCTCGGCCGTGGTCAACGAGAGCACCTTTGTCAGCCCCGCCCTGCGGGCCCGCGTCACCGCGGCGATCGCCAGCCTGGACTATGCCCCGCTTTCGGCGGCTCGCAACCTGAAGAAGGGGCGCAGCCAGTTGATCGCCCTTGTGGTGTCGGACCTGGCGAACCCCTTCTTTGCGCGGGTGGTCTGGTCGGCTGAGGCCGCCGTGGCGGCATGGGGCTATTCGCAGGTGATCTTCAACAGTGACGAGAAGCCCGACAACGAACGCCGGATCCTGGCCCGCATCCGCGCACTCTCCTGCGATGGCGTTCTGCTCGTCCCGGTCGACACCAGGGTGCGTGCCGATCAGCGCGATCCCGATGGCCACATGAGTCCCATGGTTCATTTCGGGCGCATCGCCGACGACGGCCGCGCCGACAGCGTGACGATCGACAACGTGTCGGCCGCCAAGCAAGTGACCAACTACCTCCTCGACCTCGGTCACCGCTCGATCGCCACCATCACGGGCCCAAGCCACCTGACAACCGGGCGCGGGCGGCTGAAGGGGTTGCAGGAGGCGATGGCGGCGCGCGGCTTGGCCCCGCGGCCCGAGCATGTCCGTTCGGGCGAGTTCCGCGAGGATGTCGCCTATTCGGTCGCGCGCGAAATCATCGAAAGTGCGGATCGGCCGACGGCCCTTTACGCGGCGAGCGGCGTCATGGCGTTGGGCGTGATGAGGGCCTTGGCCGATCTCGGCCTCAGGTGCCCTGACGATATTTCGATTGCCTCGACCGACACGATCCCGGGGATCGGCGCTCTCCGGCCACGGCTCACCCGCACGGAGCACCCCGTGACCGACATGACCAACGAGGCCTTGCGTCTCCTGATCGATCGAATTGCACGTGGAAGCGGTGCGACACCTCGGCATGTCGTATTCCAACCCGCCTTGATCCTAGGCGACAGTTGCAGCCCTTTACCTTAGTCTGCGCCACGACCCGAGCAGTCGAATAACTTCGACGCAACTATTCCAACCTGCTCAGCTTCGTTCAAGTATCCGAAGCAGAACAGCAATCATGCACAGTAGACGGCATCCCGCTTTATATTCATTCACGTCGTTCAACGGCCGCGAGGCTCATCTGTAAAGCTGCCGTTCTAAACTGGTGCGGACTGAACGTAGAACCGTGTCGAAGCTCCGATATTTGGCGTCAGGGAGCGGCACGGGCGTAGCAGCCGGATGGAAATACACCCGCAAAGCTGACATCGAGAATTTCTCATTGCTTATCCTCCTGCATTTGACAGCGGCCCTGGGCACCTGATGCGAACGTCAGCCTAATCAAGCCTGTTGGCCGTAGCCACCATTCTCCTTCGGCTAAAATGCGCCACAAGAAGACGTCGGCGGCTTGCCCGAAAGCGGCCCTTCCGTTCCGCGCCAATGTCAGCCGCGGCTGTACAAACCAGCGACACGCGAAAGCAGCCGTCGTCATCCGGACCCATGAACGAAGATTTGGTCCGTGAAGGATGTGGACGCCTTACGCAAGGTCGGCGAGACCGCCCCGCCGCTCCCCTTAAGGGTTCGCCTGCTTCAGGCGCCTGACGAGGGCGAGCCCGGTGTCTCCATCCACGATCAATCCGTTGACGAGGCCGGCACGCAACAAGCCGTTGATCGCGTCGACCTTCTCCAAGCCGCCCGCGAGGAGGACGACGTGCCGCCCGCGCAACCCTTCGGGCTCGACCGCCAGGGTGCGATCGCTCAACGGGTGACGGATTTCGCGCCCGTTGGCATCAAACAGTCGGCCAAGCGTGTCGCAGACGGCACCGCGTGCGCGGATGGTCTGCAATTCGGCCGAAGAAAGCATGTCTTGCGTGCGGAGGAACGACGTTTCGGCGAGTTCGCCCGTGCTGATCAGGAACAGGTCGGCCGAGTGCGCCAGCGCCATGGCTTCGGCCACTGAGCGTTGCGACAGAAGCACGTCGCGGTCCGCTTCCGAGTCGGCGATAAAGGGGACGGGAAGGAAATGACCTTCGCCCCCCGTTCGCGCCGCAAAGGCCTGCACGACCTCGAACGGATTGGATGCAGAATTCCGGGTCAGCGAGCCGAGAAGCGATATGAACATCGCCTGAGGATTGCGGACACCCGAAAGTTGCTGGGCGACCTGCTCGATCGTGCGGCCCCAACTGACCCCGACTTTGATGGGGCCATCCTGAAGCTTGCCGCGAAGGAAGTTGGCCCCCGCGGTGCCGACCGCGCGACGAGCGACCAGCCCCTGCATGCGCACCGCGGCCGCATCGGTGACGTCCAGTGGCTCGAAACCGATCGCCGGCGTCGAGAGACAGAAATCGAGCCCGAACGCGTCGACGATCATTTGTTCGGTCGCATTATCGCGCGCCGATTCGTGCTGGATCGTCACGCTGACGAGGCCGCGCTCACGCGCCTCCGACAGCAGCCTGTTCACCCGACTGCGATGAAGACCGAGCCGGGCCGCGGTCTCCTCCTGGGTGAGCCCAGCCACATGATAGAGCCAAGCCGTCCGTACCAGAAGGGCATCGTCGCTCTCGTGGTTGAGCGCGAGGGTCAGACGTTTGGGCGTTTTGGCTTTCACCAATTCAGCTTGACAAATCCGAAGACCGCGCACAACCTTTGCACAAATGTCGTCACATTGTTCAAATGTGACATGGCGGCAATCGGGAGGGTGGATGAAGCAGCGTGAAGCCCAGGCGCGTCGACCGCCCCGCCGGATTGTCCGACCATGAGCGTCGTGC
>CALMOK010000030.1 GCA_937871825.1 uncultured Alphaproteobacteria bacterium | reverse complement strand
CTTCAACAACGAGGAAATCGGCCGCTCGATCGCGAAATCGCTCGTCGACCACCTCAAGGCCGCCAAGGTTTCGGCCACCGACGTCGGACTGCTCGAAATCAACGGCTCGCCGACCGACGCGGCCGCCGGCCTCATCAAGAAGGGCATCCACGCCGGCCTGGCCGATGGCGGTTACCCGACCCTCGCCGAATATGACACGCCCGAGTGGGCGCCCTCCAAGGCGCAACAATGGGCCAGCGGCCAGATCTCGCGCTTCAACAAGAAGATCGTGGGCGTGGTCGCCGCCAATGACGGCACCGCCGGTGGCGCCGTTGCGGCCTTCAGGGCGGCGGGCGTCGACCCGGTTCCGCCCGTGACGGGCAACGACGCGACGATCGCCGGACTTCAGCTCATCATCTCGGGCGACCAGTACAACACCATCTCGAAGCCCAGCGAAGTCGTCGCGGCCGCGGCGGCGGACGTCGCCTACGGCCTGCTGAGCGGGGAGGCCCCGAAGGCCGACACCACCCTGTTCGGCACGCCCACGAAGCTGTTCACCCCCGCGCTGGTGACGGCCGAAAACCTGAAGGCCGAGATCATCGACAAGCAGGTCGCCGGCAAGCCGATCGGGACCGCCGCGGTGCTCTGCACGGACCGTTACAGCGAAGGCTGCAAGAAGCTCGGCATCAATCCCTAAAACCGGGCTAGGATGGGGACCGCCCGCCATTGTGGCGGGCGGTCCCTGACCATTGACACTGCACCTCGAAAGGCTCGTCACGGATGACAAACACATCGCCAGCAATGACGCCCGCGGGCGAAACGGTGCTGAGCCTGCGGGGTATCTGCAAGCAGTTCGGCGCCGTTTCGGCGTTGACGGACATCGACCTCGACGTTCACGCCGGGGAAGTCGTGGCCCTAGTGGGCGACAACGGCGCCGGCAAGTCGACCCTCGTCAAGGTGCTGGCGGGCGTCCATCAGGCGACCAGCGGTACCATGACATTTGGCGGCAAGCCCGTGGCCCTCACGGGCCCGAACGACGCCCTGGCGCTCGGCATCGCCACCGTGTTCCAGGACCTCGCGCTTTGCGAGAACCTCGACGTCGTCGCCAACATCTTCCTCGGCAAGGAACTCCAGCCCCTCGCGCTCGACGAGGTGACGATGGAGATCCGGGCCTGGACGCTGCTCAACGAATTGTCGGCCCGCATCCCCAGCGTCCGCGAGCCGATCGCCTCACTGTCGGGCGGCCAGCGCCAAACGGTGGCGATCGCCCGCTCGCTGCTGCTCGAGCCCAAGCTCATCATGTTGGACGAGCCCACGGCGGCGCTGGGCGTGGCACAGACCGCCGAGGTGCTGAACCTCATCGAGCGGGTGCGCGACCGCGGCCTCGGCGTCATCATGATCAGCCACAACATGGAGGACGTCAGGGCCGTGGCGGACCGGATCGTCGTTCTCCGGCTCGGGCGCAACAATGGCGTCTTCTACCCCGACACATCAAACCAGGAGCTGGTCAGCGCCATCACGGGGGCGGCCGACAACGCAGTTTCGCGTCGGTCCGGGCGACGCCAAGCCGAGCGGGAACTCACCACGGAGGAACGGGCTTGACCAGCGACATCAACACCAAACCGGCCGCGCCGCTCCTCGACCGCGCCGACACCCGGGTCCGGCACGACGCCGGCATCAGCGGTGCGATCCGCGGCTTTCTTGACCGCGTCCGCTCGGGCGACCTCGGTTCGCTCCCGGTGGTTGTCGGGCTGGCCATCATCTGGACGGTGTTCCAGAGCCTCAACCCGGTCTTCCTGTCGAGCAACAACCTCGTCAACCTGCTGTTCGACAGCTCCACGGTCGGCGTGATCGCGCTTGGCATCGTTTGTATCCTGATGGTCGGCGAGATCGACCTTTCGGTGGGTTCCGTCAGCGGCTTCGCGTCCGCCATGGTGGGCGTGCTTTGGGTCAACGCGGGATGGCCGGTCGGGGTCGCCATCCTGGCCGCGCTTGCCGTCGGGGCCATCTTCGGCCTGCTCTACGCGGCCCTTTTCAACCGGCTCGGCATGCCGAGCTTCGTGTCCACGCTGGCGGGCCTGCTCGCCGTGCTGGGCCTGCAGCTCTACGTACTGGGTTCAAGCGGCTCCATCAACCTGCCCTACGGCTCGGCGGTAGTAAACCTCGGCCAAACACTGGTGATGCCGCATGCCGTCGCCTATGCGCTGGCCGCCATCGCCGGGATCGCCGTCCTGGTGTCGGGCCTGCGGACCGCCGCGCGCCGTCGCGCCGCGGGGCTGACGCCGCAATCCATGGCCGGCCTCGTGGCGCGGGCGCTGATCCTCACCGTGGTGCTCGAAATCGTCATCTTCTACCTGAACGGCGATCGCGGCGTTCCATGGATGTTCGGGCTGTTCGTGGGTCTGGTTGTGGCGATGGACTACGCGCTCACGCGGACGAAATGGGGCCGCTCCATGACGGCCGTAGGCGGCAACCGCGAGGCGGCGCGACGCTCTGGCATCAACGTCCGCTTCATCTACATGAGTGCCTTCGCGCTCTGCTCGACGCTGGCGGCGCTGGGCGGGGTGATGTCGGCGGCCCGCCTCGCGTCCGCGAGCCAGCAGGCCGGCACGGGCGACGTCAACCTCAACGCGATCGCGGCGGCCGTGATCGGCGGCACCAGCCTTTTCGGCGGCCGCGGCAACGCCTACTCGGCCCTGCTCGGCATCATCGTGATCCAGTCGATCGCCAGCGGGTTGACGCTGCTCGATCTGTCGTCCTCGCTTCGTTACATGATCACCGGAGGCGTGCTCGCCGTCGCCGTTATCGTGGATTCGCTGGCGCGCCGGTCGCGGGTTTCCCACGGCCGGGCCTGAGCCTCTACCCCGAAACGACCCGCGCCCTGTTGGCGCGGGCCACCACGGGATGAGATGGACATCGCCGCTGGACACGGGCGCGCGTCGACGTGCTTGCCCGCGGCCGTGAACATCGGCCCGCAAAACGCGCCACGCACGATCAGCAGGCCTCGGCCGAGGCCGTTACCATCAAACAGGAGAAGGTCATGGGCCAGGAAATGTCGGGAAAAGTCGCGGCCATCACGGGCGCGGCCTCAGGCATCGGTCTCGAATGCGCCAAGTCCCTCCTCCAGGCTGGCGCGCGCGTCGTGCTGATCGACTATGCCGAAGACAAGCTGAAGGCGCTTTGCTCGGAACTCGGCGACCACGCCATTCCGGTGGTGGTCGACCTCACCAATCCCAAAAGCGTCGGCACCATGATGCCGCAGATCCTGGACAAGGCGGGAACGCTCGATGTGTTTCACGCCAACGCCGGGTCCTACGTCGGCGGTGAGGTCGTCGATGGTGATCCCGACGCATGGGATCGCATGCTGACCCTCAACGTCAACGCGGTGTTCCGGTCCATCCACGCCGTGCTGCCCCACATGGTCGAGCGCAAGACTGGCGATATCATCGTGACGAGTTCGGTGGCGGGGTTCATTCCCGTGGTGTGGGAGCCGGTCTATACGGCCTCGAAACATGCAGTTCAGGCCTTCGTCCACACGCTCAGGCGACAGGTGCTCAAGCACGGCATCCGTGTCGGCGAGGTGGCGCCTGGCCCGGTGGTGACGGCGTTGCTGAAGGATTGGCCGCAGGCCAAGCTCGACGACGCCCTCGCCTCGGGCAGCCTGATGGAACCCAAGGAAGTGGCCGATGCCGTCCTGTTCATGCTGACGCGTCCGCGCAACGTGGTGATCCGCGATCTCGTCATCCTTCCGCTCGGCCTCGATCTTTGACGCGAGGGGCGGTCCACGATCGCCAGATGGGCTGAACGAGACATCGATCCAGCCTATCCTGACATCTCAAGGAACGCCGGGCTGCCCTTCCAACACCCGCGGCGGGACCGGCCGTGGTGGTTTGGATGGGCCGGTCGACGTCAAGGTCCAGTGGCCGCCGACGCCGCTCAGCACCGTCACCGACAAAGGCGCGACATCGATCCGCCAGAACGAGCGCCTTCCCGCCCCGATAGCGTGGAGAATGCCGGCGCGGATCACGGCCGGGTGGGTGACGGCCACCGTGCGACCCGGCATGACGATTTGCGTGTCGAGCCAATCGGCGACCCGCGCCATCAACACCGCCAGCGGTTCGCCGCCGTGAGGCGCGGAATCCATGTCGCTCAGCCAGGCGGCAACGCCTTCGGGATCAACCGCCTGAACGTCGTCCAGCGACAATCCCGTCCAGCGACCATAATCGCAGTCCCGCAGCATCGGATCGACAATCGCCTGGAATCCAAGGGCTTCGGCCGTTTCGGCCGCCCGTGAGGCTGGGCTGGTCCAGCAGCGGCCCGGATCAGCCCGGACCGCGACCTGCGTGGTGGCGAGCGCGCCCCTCCCATGCGCGTCGAGCGGTTCGTCGGCCGGAAAGCTGGCCGAGCGCATCGCCGCTGTCGCGGCGTGGCACACCAGGGACAGGCGAACTGTCACGAACGCCCCGCCATCAGGGAATCGAGCGGCGGCGTCCTCACGCTGTCGCGGTGGCCCGCGCCTTACGCCGGGGTGAAGCCGCGCGCTCCGTCAAGGCACCGAACAGCAGCCCGAGCGTCGCCCACATGATCGACTGGGCACCAAGCGACGCGATGCGGAACTGCCACAACACGACGGCGGGAAAATCCTCCGGAACCTCATTGATGGCGGGCAGAAGGAAGCTGACCGCCAGCATCGCGGCGAGATAAACGCCCGTTCCGATCAGGAAAGCGTTCCAGGCCCCATATCGGTTAGCGAGGCGACGGCGCAGCATGCCACAGCCGATCGCCGCCGCGAGCGACAGCGCCAGCATGGCAAAATACAGCCCCGTCCGCATCCCGATCGTTCCGGCCTCCCCGACAGCCGGGGGATTGGCCGGATATTTCAGGGTCGGCATGACGTAAACGGCCACGAAGCCCACGCCGGCCAGCAGGGCGGCCGTCGACCTCGGGCCAAGCTCACCCATGCGGCCGTGAGCAAGGGCGAAGGCCAGCGCGAACAGGCCGCCCACGGCGGCAGAATAAACCACCACGCCGGTGAGCAGGCCGATCCCCGCCTGCACCGGCCGGCTTACGAGTTCAGCCTCGTCGCCGTGCTGGTGCGTCGTCGGGCTCGTGGCACCCGTGGCATCGGCCCCGTCCTTCGCGGCATCAACCTGGCCTTCGAAGGCGATGGCGCGGTCCACGGAAGGCTCGCCGGCCACCTTCAGGAAAGCAAAGCAAAGCAGGCCCGCGACAACGCCAACCAGCATCCCGCGCAGGAGAAGGGTTCCAACCATATGGCGATGACCTCCCTCGATCGGCATCGGCACGGCGGCGCATGGCGGCCCGATACCGAGATCGTTCGCTTATCTCAAGACCAAGCGATTCCCGGCGCGATCGACCTAGTGGCAGGGAAACCCGAGCAGGTGGCGGCCATCGTGCACGAACTCGTGCACGTACATTCCCTTGAAGAGCGCCGTCGCACCCTCTTCGACACCAACAAAATAGATGGCCAGCATGAGCATCAGGCCGCCGAAGACCGCCCAGGGCAGGACGTCACGAACCGGGATCGCCGCAGGCCGGGCCGCCGGCGCGAAGGTGGTGTTTGTCATTGGTCGACTCCTGGGATGTCGCGTCCCGTTCGAGGTCTGCTTGATCGTGAGGCGGGTCTGACTTTCAGCCCGGCCCATGGAGCACAGAACCGATCACAGTGGCGCGACCGTACCGGGATCACACCGGTTTCCAGTCCTCTTGAAAATGCCGCATCACCTTAGTGAGGGGCGTTTCGGCTTGTCAATCGCGCGGCGCCGTCCAGCGTGGGGATGCGACCCGTCTTCAGGTCAGGCGTTCAAGGAGGAACACCTCGCCATGGCTGGCGACCGACAGGTCGCCGTCGGGCGTGACCCAGCCGCGAAACATGCCATCGGTGTTGTAGGGCGCCACGATCGAGCCTTTCGCATCGAGCGCGATCGCGCCAGCACCAATCCCGTGGGGCCGGAGATCTTCAAGCACCACCCGGTTCGCCGCCACCTCAAGTGGTTCGCCAAGGTAGGCCATGCGGCTCGCGATCTCGTGGCCGAGCACGTGGCGGATGAACAATTCGCCCTGCCCCGTGCCAGAAACCGCGCACACTCCATCCCGCGCGTAGGTTCCCGCGCCGATAACCGGGCTGTCGCCGACGCGGCCCTCGGGCTTGTTGGTGTAGCCTCCCGTCGAGGTTGCGGCCGCGAGGTGCCCCACCCCGTCGAGTGCCACGGCTCCGACGGTGCCGTGCTTTTCGGCCTCGGTCGCCCCCTCGAAGGTGCCGGCCTGTTCATGTGCCTTCATGACGGCCAGCGAGTCGCTGCGACGTGCGGTGGTGAAATAGGTTTGTTCAACGAGGTCGAGCCCTCGCCGACCCGCGAAGGCGTCCGCGGCGGGGCCGATCAGCATGACGCAATTTCCCTCCTCAAGCACGGCGCGCGCCGCCCGGACGGGGTTGCGGGTGCGGCGGGCCCCCGCAACGGCGCCGGCCTCGAGCATGGCGCCACTCATGATGGACGCGTCGAGTTCGTGCTCGCCCACCGCGTTCAGCGCAGCCCCATGGCCGGCATTGAAATGAGGCGAGTCTTCCAGCACCACCACGGCCGCCTCGACGGCGTCGAGCGCCGAACCCCCCGCCTTGAGCAAGCCCCAGCCGCATCGAAGAGCGGCCGCGAGGGCGTCGCGCGCCTCGACCCACTCGGCTTCAGCAAGGTCCGCCTTGGCCATGACCCCGCAGCCTCCATGAACGGCGATCGCGTATCGGGTCATCTTGTCGTCTCCGAAAACCATGGCCGGGTCGAGCAAGCGTCGCTCGTCACCTCGATACGCCACCCAGGATGATATGGACCGACGTTTAACCGGCACGAAGCAGAACGTCAGCGTTTTCTCAAGGACGTCTCGCAACCGAGGCTGTGAAACCCGACCTCGAAGTTTTTCGGTGGAGCCGGTCGCAGTCACCGTTCAGGGCGTTGGATGAGTAAAACCGCCATGGGGGTTGCCCGCCAAGCGCCCTGATCGACGGCGCCAGTCGGGCTGGCAGTTGCCATTCCCACCATCGAACACCTTCCTGATCGATTCAATGCCGG
Source organism: uncultured Alphaproteobacteria bacterium (assembly GCA_937871825.1). Taxonomy (GTDB): domain Bacteria; phylum Pseudomonadota; class Alphaproteobacteria; order Rhizobiales; family Beijerinckiaceae; genus Lichenihabitans. The sequence continues at coordinate 6,747 of CALMOK010000030.1, read as the reverse complement.
GCAGGTTTCATGCGTGAACAGGAACAACTCAGGCCTCGCTTCGACGGGGGTGGGCCGGTCGAGGAACAAAAGGCTGCCAATTCGCTTGATAGGTCTTCGTTAAGCAACCAAAGGCCGATGCCTCCTCGATGCCAAGCTGTCGCTGGCGACATCATCGAGACCATCATTCCACTCAAGCCTTGGCCTCTTCAATGCGGCAAAGATAAAGAACATTTCGCTTTAGCGGCTTGCAACGCGTTTGCGCCTTCCATGACGGTCCTGGGCGACGGACTCGAATTTCTCCTTCGCAGCCCAGGGCCTCGTCACTACGACAGCGCAAAAATGGATCGCGAGCATCCGCGTGTTCGGACTGAGCAACGGCGCCCGCGTCGCGACGACAGGTTCGCTGGGGCATGTCGGCTCACTGATTAGGGCGAGAAGGTCGCCCGTGCGCTGCGCGAACTTTGATATTCGGAACCCGGCCCGATCATGGACACCCTGAAACTCATCACCCTCTGGCTCGCGTCCGGAACGGAGGCCGCCGCCGCCCTGGTCATAGGCCTTGCGGCAGTCGAGGCCACGGCGCGGGCGCTGCTGCTGTTCCTTCCGCGTGCCCGGGCGGCGACCGACCTGATGGACGACGGGCACGACGCCAAAGAGGCGGTGCGGCTCCGGTTGGGACGATGGCTCGCCTTGGCGCTGGAATTCGAGCTCGCCGCCGATGTGCTCCGAACGGCCGTGGCACCCACCTGGAACGAGATCGGCCAGCTTGCCGCCATCGTGGTCCTCCGAACGGCGTTGAATTACTTCCTGCAACGGGAGATCGATCAGGCGACCACACGACGGCTTTCGGCTTCAGCGCCGGCTCAGCCCGGATGATCCTCGACCGTCTCGGCATCCCGGTCTGGATTGGCCTCGTCGAATTCGCGGGTGCGCTCCTGATCGCCGGTTTCGCCTTTGCCGCCGTCGTCCGGCTCGCCACCGGGGCACCCATCGAGGTGGCCCGGCTGCTCGTCATTGAGGGGACGCTGGCGGGGTTGAACTTCAAGCTGGCAGCGACGCTGCTCCGGACCTTGCAGATCCACACATGGGCCGAGATCGGCAGTTTCACCGCCGTCTTGGCGCTGCGCACGGTTATCAAACAGGTTTTGACCTGGGAACGCGGGAAGCTCGGCGCTGTGCCAGACTGGCCAGCGAAAGACGCGGCGGGCCGGGCTGCAAGGCGGGCGTCCTGAGCGATGCGCCGGGATGGACCTAGACCAAGCCGACACCGGCCTTGCGGGTGTGTTCCGGACAAGCGAGAAGAGCGTGAACGGAAGCGGCTTCCCGGGTGCCGGGCCTGGGATTGGCCGAGGAGGAGAGCAGGCATGACCGTGAACGCGACGCGACGAATGGTGCTTCGATGGCGATGACAACCCTGGTGACCGGCGCGACGTCGGGGTTCGGTGCCGCGATCGCGCGTCGCTTGGTGGGTGACGGCCACCGCGTGATCGCGGCCGGGCGGCGGGCCGACCGGCTGGAAGCCTTGAAGCTCGACCTGGGCGAAGCCCTGCTGCCCCTGGTGCTGGACGTCACCGACATGGTGGCACTCGCCGCGTTGCCGGGCAGCCTGCCCGAAGGTTGGCGCGAGATCGACGTGCTGGTGAACAACGCCGGCTTGGCACTCGGGCTTGGCCCGGCCCAGGAGGCCGACATCGCCCATTGGGACCGGATGGTCGCCACCAACGTGACCGGGCTGATCCACCTCACGCGGGCGCTGCTGCCCGGCATGGTGGAGCGCGACCGGGGGCATGTGGTCAACCTTGGCAGCGTCGCCGGCACCTATCCCTACCCCGGCGGCCATGTCTATGGGGCCACCAAGGCCTTCGTGAAGCAGTTCAGCCTGAACCTGAAGGCGGACCTCATCGGCACCTTCGTGCGCGTGACCGACGTGGAACCGGGCCTTTGCGGCGGGACCGAGTTCAGCACCGTCCGCTTCGAGGGCGACAGCGCAAGGGCAGCCGCTTTCTACCAGGGCACGCAACCTTTGACGGCCGAAGACATCGCCGAAACCGTCGCCTGGGTGACCGCCCAGCCCCGGCACGTGAACATCAACCGGGTCGAGCTGATGCCGACCTGCCAAGCCTCTGGCCCGCCCATCGTCAAGCGCCAGGGCTGAGCCGTACGTGATCGAGGATCATGTCGGCGCCATGATCCAGTGGGAACTCCACGCCGCAGAACCGCGAGGCTCCGCTTCGCGGCAAGTTTGCCGAATATCCTGCTTGAAAGGGATCATCGGATGACGCGCGCATTGGTGCTTGGCGGCGGCGGCCCGATCGGGATCGCTTGGGAGTCCGGCGTCGCCGCCGGGCTGGCGGACGCGGGCTTCGACTTGGCGGAGGCGGACAGGATCGTCGGCACCTCGGCGGGTGCGATCGTCGGCGCCCGCCTCTGCACGGGGCGAGGCGCGCGCGAGCTGATGGTCGACTTGGACCGGCTGGGCGACCCCCATGCCGAGGGCAGCGCACCGCCCAAGGCCGCCGATCTCGGCCCCTTGATGCAGTTCATGATGCGCCGTCCACCGAATGGGTTCCCGTCGGCCGCCTTGCTGGCCGAGATGGGGGCGTTCGCGGCAGCGGCCGACACGCCATCGGAAGAGGATTTCCTGGCCGGCATCGGGCGTTACGTCACCGGGCCGTCTTGGCCGGACCGCTTTGTTTGCACGGCGGTCGACGTCGAGACGGGCGCCTTCAGGGTGTGGAACGAGGCGTCAAACGTCGATCTCGTCCGCGCCGTCGCGTCGAGTTGCGCGGTGCCCGGCCTTTATCCGCCGGTCACCATCGCGGGCCGGCGTTACATGGACGGCGGCCTTCGCTCCGCCACCAACATTGACCTGGCGATGGGCTACGACGCCATGTTGGCGATGGCTGTGACGCTTGAACCTTTCGCGGGCTTCATGGCGGAAGCGGCCGATCGCGAATTGAGGCCGCTCGTCGAGGCCGGCGCCCGTGGCCTGCTGGTTGTTCCCGACAGCGCGTCGCTCGCGGCATTCGGCCCGAACCTGATGGATGGGGGACGCCGGACCCCCGTGATGCGCGCCGGGCTGGCCCAAGGCGGAGCGGAAGCGGACCGATTGCGAGGCTTCTGGGGCTAACTCCCCAGGTGCACCCAAACCGGAATCCTGAGCCGAGAGCGAGGGCTGCTGGGGAACACATGGAGCCGACGCGTATGGCTAGCCACCACGAGGTCAAGCAAGCCCGTTGCAAAAGCTAACTGGCAGCCTGGGATGCTCGAACGGAGCGGATCCTCAGGCGAGCCGGTTCATCCCGTATCAGGACGCGGCGGCCTGGGTCAGCAACCGGGCCTTGAGAACCAGGCGGGACACCTTGCGGGCGGCGGTGTTCTTGTGGACCACGCCCTTCTGGGCGGCGCGCATGATGGTGGATTCGGTCTTCACCAGAATGGGGGCGGCAGCGGCGGCGTCCCCGGCCGAAAGTGCTTCCTCGGCCTTGCGGATCTGCGTCCGCATCAGGCTCCGCCGGGCGCGGTTGACCTTGGTGCGCCGCGCGATCTTGCGGACGGCTTTCTTGGCCGAGGACGTATTCGCCATTCTGATTGCCTTAATGGTGGGCCGGACGGAAACGCCGACAGCCGATTATTTGACGGCGCCTTTCGGGCCGAAGTGGCGCGATATAGGCCGAGAAACGCGCCCTCGTCAATCCACCAACCGGGTCCAGTGGGCGGCGACCCAGGCCCCGATCGGGTGCGAGGGGTCGAGCGCCAGCCGCAGCGCCAGCACGCAGCAGACGGTGACGATCATGGGTTTGACGAGGCGCGCCCCGTGCCGCATCGAGACACCGACGCCAAGGCGCGCGCCCAGGAATTGGCCAAGGCCCATCAGCAAACCCACCCCCACCAGGATGTGGCCCGAGGTGGCGAGGGTGAAGAGCGCCGCGAGGTTGCTCGACAGGTTGGCCAGCTTGGTGTGGGCGGTGGCCTTCAGGAGGCCGAAGCCGAGCAGGCCGACGAAGCCCGCCATGTAATAGGACCCGGTGCCCGGCCCGAACACGCCGTCGTAGAACCCCACCAGCGGAACCAGGGTGACAACGAACCAGGGCCGCGACATCCGCGAATTGCGGTCCTCGTCGCCCATGCGGGGTGACAACGCGAAATAGGTCGCCACCGCCACTAAAAGGAACGGCAAGGCGATCGCGGCGGCGTTGCGCGGAATGGAGGTGAGCGTGAGCGCGCCCGCGAAGGACCCCACCGCCGCCATGGCGGCGACCGGCCACATGGTCCTGAGGTCGATGCGGCCGGCCCGGGCGAAGGCCAGCGTCGCCGATCCGGACCCGAAGCTCGACTGCAGCTTGTTGGTCGCCACAACGGTGAGCGGATCGAAACCCGCCAACGCCAGGGCCGGCACCGTCAACAGCCCGCCGCCGCCCGCGATCGCGTCGATGAACCCGGCGACGAGCGCCACGACGAACAGGATCAGAAGGGTCACGCGTGTCCCTCGGGTGGGGAGCCGCAGGAATGTTGCGGATCGTTGGCGGGGCCAGGCAGGGCGCGGCGAAGAGCCCGCCCGTACCACCATTCTTCACGGAATTTGAGCCAAAAACCCCGCCCGCGCGTTGCCCCGAGGCAAAAGGGCGGATCGCCGAGGAGGGCGCACGATGGAATTCAGGCAGTTGGGTCATGCCGGACTGAAGGTTTCGGTGCTGACGATGGGCACCATGACGTTTGGCGGCCAGGGCCCGTTCGACAAGGTCGGCAACACCGACGTGGCGGGCGCGCGGCGGCAGATCGACATGTGCGCGGCGGCGGGCATCAACCTGCTCGACACGGCCGACATTTATTCGAATGGCGCCTCTGAAGAGATCATCGGCGAGATCCTCGCCAACCGCCGCGACGACCTGCTGGTCGCCACCAAGGCGCGCTTCCCCATGGGTCCCGGACCGAACGACCGCGGCTCGTCCCGCCATCACCTGGTTCGTGCCTGCGAGGCGAGCTTGAAGCGGCTCCGCCGCGACCATATCGACCTGTACCAGTTGCACCAGTGGGACGGGCAGACCCCGCTCGAGGAAACCCTGGAAGTGCTCGACACGCTGGTCCGCTCCGGCAAGGTGCGTTACGTGGGGGTGTCGAACTATTCGGGCTGGCACCTCATGAAGGCGCTGGCGATCGCGTCGCGCGACCGTCTGCCGAAGTTCGTCAGCCAGCAGATCCATTACACGCTGGAAGCCCGCGAGGCCGAGCAGGAACTGATCCCCATCACGCTCGACCAGGGGCTCGGCATCCTGGTGTGGAGCCCGCTGGCGGGTGGCCTGCTGTCGGGCAAATACCGGCGCGGCCAGCCGCAGCCGGAAGGCCGCAAGGTCAACCAGTGGAACGAGCCGCCGATCCACAACGAAGAGCGGCTTTACGACATCGTGGACGCGGTCGTCGCCGTCGCGGAAGCGCGCGGCGTGTCGGGGGCCGAAGTGGCCCTGGCCTGGCTGCTCGGGCGGCCCGGCGTCACCAGCGTGATCATCGGCGCCCGCACGGACGCGCAGCTCGAAAGCAACCTCCGGGCGGGCGAGATCAAACTGTCTGGCGAGGAACGCGCCCGGCTCGACAAGGTGAGCCAGACGCCCCTCGCCTACCCCTACTGGCACCAGGCCGCGACGGCCAACGACCGGCTCGGCCCGGCCGACCTCGCCTTCCTGGGGCCGCACCTGACGAAGTAGCGGGCCGGTTCGTCATCGGCTAGGATCGTCGGATGACGTTCCACTCGATCTACTCCCACGGGTTTGCCCGGGTCGCCGCCTGCACCATTGTGACGGCGCTCGGCGACCCGGAGCGCAACGCATCTTCGGTCATCGATCTCGCCCAACAATGCCACGAGCGCGGCGTTGCCGTGGCATTGTTCCCCGAACTCTGCATCTCGGGTTACTCGATCGAGGACCTGCTGCTTCAGGACGTGCTGCTGGACGCCACGGTGGTGGCCTTGGAGCGGCTCGCCGAAGCATCCCGCGCGCTGCTGCCGCTGATCCTGGTCGGGGCACCGCTCCGCCACGGTAACCGGCTCTACAACACCGCCGTGATCATCCACCGGGGCGAGATCCTCGGGGTCGTTCCGAAGATTCACCTGCCCAACTACCGCGAATTCTACGAACGGCGGTATTTCGCCTCCGGGCGGGACCTGGAGGGCGCCACGATCCGGATCGGCGCCCGCGAGGTACCTTTCGGGCCCGACCTCCTGTTCGAAGCGCTCGACACGCCCGGCCTCACCGTTCACGCGGAGATTTGCGAGGACCTGTGGGTGCCGGCGCCCCCGAGCTGTCGCGGCGCGCTGGCGGGCGCCACCGTGCTGGCGAACCTGTCGGCCAGCAACATCACGATCGGCAAGGCAGAAACACGGCATCTCCTCTGCGGCTCGCAATCGGCGCGCTGCATCGCCGCCTACCTTTACGCCGCCGGCGGCGCGGGCGAGTCCACCACCGATCTTGCCTGGGACGGGCAAACCTCCATCTACGAGAACGGGGTGCGACTGGCCGAAACCGAGCGTTTCCCGGCGGGCGCGCAGTTCGCCCTCGCCGATGTCGACCTCGACCTGCTGCGCCAGGAGCGCGCCCGGCAGGGCACCTTCGACGACAACGCCCTGGTCGAAGGCCTGCACGCCGAAAGTTTTCGCAGGATCGGCTTCAAGCTCGCTCCCCCGCGGGAGGACATCGGCTTCGAGCGAAAAATCGAGCGTTTCCCCTTCGTGCCCGCCGACGGTGGCCGGTTGGCTCAGGATTGCTACGAGGC
>CALMOK010000029.1 GCA_937871825.1 uncultured Alphaproteobacteria bacterium | reverse complement strand
CGGCGACGCGCCCAAGGATGGCCGGGATGGCGGCGGAGATCCGCCCGACAAACCCGCGTACCAAGCGAGGGATGCCGTTTGCGTGGCCTCGCCAAGCAAAGCCGCAAAGGCCACAGGGGCAAAGCACAGCGCCAGCGCGGCCTTGCGGAGGGCGTCGAGGCCGAAGCCGACCATCGGACCAAGGCCATCGCCGTGCAGCAGGGCCTGCGCCAGCGCCATTGTCTCGACCGTTGCCAGGACCGTTGCGATATGGCGCATGGGCCCGTCGAGCAGAATGGCGAGAATCAGGACCGCGCAGGCGCATGAGGCCGCGACCACGAGACCGACCGCGACGACGATCACACGGCGCACGGGATGCCGTCAGGCCGGGGTGGGTTCGCCCGGGGCCGCGTCGGTCATCAAGCGCGCCCGCGCCCGCAGCTTCTCGGTTTCACTCTTTAACTGCCCGCAGGCGGCCAGGATATCGCGGCCGCGCGGTGTCCGCACCGGGCTCGCGTAGCCGGCGTTGAACACGATGTCGGAAAAAGCCTCGATGGTGGCCCAGTCCGAACAAGCGTAACGGCTGCCCGGCCAGGGGTTGAAGGGGATCAGGTTGATCTTGGCCGGGATGCCTTTCAACAATCGCACCAGTTCCCGCGCGTCGCCGGGGGAATCGTTGACGCCCTTCAGCATCACATATTCGAACGTCACCCGCCGGGCGTTCGACGCGCCGGGATAGGCTCGGCATGCTTCCAGCAACATCGCGATCGGGTACTTCTTGTTCAGCGGCACCAGCTCGTCGCGCAAGTCGTCGCGCACCGCGTGGAGCGAGATGGCCAGCATGGTGGAAACATCGCGGCCGAGGGGGTCGATCTGCGGCACGACGCCGGAGGTCGAGACGGTGATGCGCCGACGCGACACGGACAACCCGTCCCCGTCGCTCATCGTCGCGACCGCGTCCCGCACGGCATCGAGGTTATAGAGTGGCTCGCCCATTCCCATGAACACGATGTTGGACACGGCCCGCGTCCCGGGTGGCGGGACGAGGCCGTCGGTCGGCGGAGTCAGCCCGGGAAAATCCCCCAGGCGATCCCGCGCCACCACGAGTTGCGCCACGATCTCCCGCGCGGTCAGGTTCCGCACGAGCTTCTGGGTGCCGGTGTGGCAGAAGCTGCAGGTCAGCGTGCAGCCGACCTGGCTCGATACGCACAAGGTGCCCCGGTCGCTTTCCGGAATATAGACCATCTCGACTTCGACGCTTCGGCCGGGCACCGGCCGGGCGGACCCGTCGTCCAACCGGATGAGCCATTTGCGTGTTCCGTCGATCGAAACCTGCTCGCTCACGATCGTCGGGCGGGCAAGGCTGTAGCGCTCCGCCAACCGGCCGCGCAACGGTTTGGCGACGTTGAGCATGCCGTCGAATTGCGTCAGGCCATGGCCGTAGATCCACTGCCAGAGTTGCGAAACACGCATCCTGATCTCGCGATCCGGAACCTCGACGGCCCGCAAGGCCTCGGCGAGTTCGCCCCGCGACAAGCCCAGCAACGACGGGCGCTCCTCCGCCGAACGCGGCGGCGCAGGGAACCGGCCCTCGCCCGGCAGCATGGGGGGCAGGGCGCGATCGGCAAGGCGTGGCATGTCGTGCAACAACGATCCTTCGGGCGTTCGTTGACGCCTCAACTCAAGCCTGACGCTCAGGCCCGACCGGCACCGAGGTCATCAAGCAGGGCCTTGGCCCCGGAAACATCGGCATGGGAATTGTTATCTTCAACCACCAACCGTTTGACCACCCCGTTCTCGACCAGCATCGAATATCGGTTGGAGCGGATGCCGAGCCCACGCGCCGTGGCGTCGAAGTCCATGCCGATCGCCTTTGCGAAACTCGCGCCTCCGTCGGCCAGGAAATCGATGACGCCGGCCGCACCCGTCGCCTTGGCCCAGGCGTCCATGACGAAAACATCGTTGACGCTCGTCACCGCGACCGTGTCGACGCCCTTGGCTTTGAGTGCGCCCGCGTTCTCCAGGTAACCCGGCAGGTGGTTCCTGTGGCAGGTCGGCGTGAAAGCGCCCGGCACGGCGAACAGGACGACGGTCTTGCCGTCGAACACCTCGCCGCTGCCGCGCGACACCACCCCGTCGGCCGTCATGACGGTGAACTGCGCGTCCGGGACGTGATCGCCGACCTTGATCGTCATGATTGAAACTCCATTCTGGTGGCAAGGCCGACAAGGGCCACGAACCCGAGGCTTGCTGTTTTTAGCCTTATGGCGCCGCCCGCGCCCCGGCGGCAACCGTCACCGCCCCGGCGGGATCGACAAGGGTGAGATGGACGGCCGCAAGATCGAGCGCACCGTCGTTCGGATGATCGAGCGCCGTTGCGGCGAACACAACGGTTCCGTCCCCTGCGGCCCGGGGCGCCTTTGCCTGCCAGTACCATCCTTCGGGTGCTTCAACAAACAGCGCGGACCGGTCCGACGCGCGCGCCGTGATGGTGAGGCCCGGCCGGCCATCGATCGTTCCGGCGACGACCCGCTCCACCGCGACCGGGCCGGGTGCCCCAAGGATCGTTTCACGTGGAACGGCCGCCAAGGCCTGCTCCATGATGGTTCTGGCGTCGGGGGAAACTTCGTTGGGCAGGGTGAGGCGAAACCGCGCGCCGGCGGGCAGGCATTGCGTCGCGCAAACCGCATAGGAGAACGCAAGGGCGAGTGTTACCGGGCGGCTCGGGTCGCGGGCGATCACGTGGAGGGGAAACACCACAGAATCGTGGTAGCCGAACGCCTCGACGCCGCCCTCGTCCAACTTGCGCGGGGCGGGAAAGGCGGCCGTCACGCTCGCCACATTGTCGGAACCGCTCGCGTCGAACGTGGGTGGAACGCCGGCATCGCCGGGGATCCGCCAGTAGGTGAGGTAGCCCGGATCGAGCGTCACGGCGACACCGGCCAAGAGGTCGTCGCCCCGCTTACCCCCGGCAAGGAGCCGCGCCGCCGAATGGCCACTGCCGCTCCAACCCGTGGCATCCGCCCCGCCGGACGCGGCGAGACTTCGAGCCGGGGCCAGCGCCAACATCATGCCCAGGAGGATCGGCAGGCGGCGTGCCCGGCGGGGTATCCCGAGGCCGTTTTGAAGCCGCCCGCGCGAAACGCTCCCTTGTCCGACCGCGGGTGGCGACCCTATTCTATCGGCGATGACAAAATCCAAAAGCATCGACCAAGCGACCTTTCTCGACGGACACCTGTTGATCGCGATGCCGACGATGGCCGACACGCGCTTCGAGCGGGCCGTGATCTTTCTGTGCGCCCATTCGGCGGACGGCGCCATGGGGATCATTGTCAACCAACCGGCCAAGAAGGTCACCTTTTCCGAACTGCTCGTGCAACTCGACGTCATCGCCGAGAGCGCCGCCGACGACCTGCCGCCCAAGGTCGGCGGCGTGCCGGTGATCAAGGGTGGACCCGTCGAAACCGGGCGGGGCTTCGTTCTCCATTCTGCCGATTACCACGTCGAAAGTTCGACGCTGGCCATCGACGGCGGGATTTCGCTGACGGCGACCGTCGACATCCTGAGGGCCATCGCCAAGGGCCTGGGCCCCGACCGGGCCGTTCTGGCGCTCGGCTACGCGGGTTGGGGCGCCGGGCAACTCGAAAGCGAGATCCAGGGCAATGGCTGGCTGCACTGCCCGGCCGATGAGGCCATCGTGTTCGACGACGTGTTGAACACCAAATACGAAAGGGCGCTGCGCAAGATCGGGATCGATCCGGTGATGCTCTCGTCCGAAGCCGGACACGCCTGAAGGGCGCTTGCCGTTCGGGGGAACCGCTGGACGGCCAGCGGGTTCACGTCGCAACCAATCCGATCGAGGACGCGACCATGACCCAGGATCCGACGAAACTATATCCGCAGCCGCCCTTTCAAGAACAACCCCAGGATTTTCCAGGTAAATCCGGCAAAATGACGCCGGCGCCCGATCATGGCGAGCAAAGCTACAAGGGGTCCGGACGCCTCGCCGGCAAGGCGGCACTCATCACCGGGGGAGACAGCGGCATCGGCCGCGCCGTCGCCATCGCTTTCGCCCGCGAGGGCGCCGATGTCGCGATCTCCTACCTGCCCGAGGAGGAAAACGACGCGAAGGAGGCCGCCCGATGGGTCACGGAGGCGGGGCGCAAGGTGGCCCTGCTCCCCGGTGACATCTCGCAATCGGCCCTTTGCCGTTCCCTTGTCGACGAAACCGTGAAGGCTTTCGGCAAGATCGACATCCTGGTCAACAACGCCGCCTACCAAGCGCCGCATAAAAGCCTCGAGGACTGTTCCGACGAGGACTTCGAGCGCCATTTCCGCACCAACGTCTTCGCCAACTTCTACCTCACCAAGGCGGCCGCAGGGCGGATGCAGCCCGGCGGCACGGTTATCAACACGGCATCGGTCAACACCAAGAGCCCCACGCCGACCCTTTACGCCTACTCGGCCACCAAGGGTGCGATCGGCAACCTCACGATCAGTCTGGCGCAGCTTCTCGCCGAGAAGGGCATCCGGGTGAACGGCGTGATGCCGGGCCCGATCTGGACGCCCTTCATCCCGGCCGGCATGACCAGCGACGACGTCAAGACGTTTGGGGCGAAAACGCCGTATGGGCGGCCCGGCCAACCGGCCGAACTCGCTTCAGCCTACGTGATGCTGGCGTCGGACGAGTCGAGCTACACGTCAGGCGCGCTCATCACCGTGGCGGGCGGCATGCCCATCTTCTGAGGTGTCGCCCGAAGCCGATGGTCGCCAGTCGCCCAGGCTCGCCTGGACCAGGGCCAGGGCGGCGACGGCCGCCGTATCGGCCCGCAGGATGCGCGGGCCGAGTGGAAGCCGGACAACCCGGGGCTGAGCCAGCAGGGCGTTCCTTTCGCGGGTCGAGAACCCACCCTCGGGCCCGATCAACACCTCGACCTGGCATGGCCCGGACCGTCGCACGTCGGACAGCAGGGCCAGGGCGTCGGCCCCCTCGGCGTCCTCGTCGCAGAACACCAGGAGCTCATCACCTCGGTCGGCGAGCCAACGCTCGAATTTGACCTCCGGCCGGATCTCCGGGAGAGCCAGGACGCCGCATTGCTCGGCGGCCTCGATGGCGTTGGCACGCATCCGCTCAAGGTTGAGCCGGTTGGCTTGCGTATGTTGCGTCAGGACCGGCTGAAGCACCCCGGCGCCCATTTCGACCGCTTTCTGCACCATGTAGTCGAGCCGCGCGTGCTTGAGCGGGGCGAAACAGGAGGTGATCAGGCTGGGGGCGGGCTGCGGTCGTGTCCGCTCCACAACATGGAGGGAGGCCGCCTTGCGGCCGACCTCGGCGAGGGTGGCGCGCCATTCGCCATCCAGGCCATTGAACACGAGCAGCGGATCGCCCGGCTTGAAGCGCAGCACGTTGAGCAAGTAATTGGCCTGCGCCCGATCCAGCGGCACCATCGCCTCGTGGCCCAGGCCCGCCTCGACGAACAAGCGTTGCGACTGGAAATCGATGCGCGCCAAAATCTTTCCTCGGACCAGCCGCCTTTATTCGGCACCTTTTACCATTTATTTGCGAAGAAGCATGAACTTATGGCGGCATCCTTGCCGCATCCCACGAGGTGGAAGATCGACTGATGATGACCGTCGTGCCGCCAAGCGTCATTCCAGGCCCAAACCTTGAGTTTCCAAGCCTCCCAGCATCGACATTGCGGGCCGGCCTGATCCGCACCGGCGTGGCGGCGGCGCTGGCCATCGGTTTGGCCGGAACCGCCAGGGCCGATTGCAACGAGGACTTCGGCAAGCTGATGACCAAGCGCATGGCCGAGGTCACGGCCCTGAACAAGAT
>CALMOK010000028.1:1906-3474 GCA_937871825.1 uncultured Alphaproteobacteria bacterium | reverse complement strand
CGACGCGGCCACCGCCGGTCAGCTTTACGAAACGAACCTGAACGTGGCGGGGAACTCGAACGACATCACGGCCCTTCAGAACGGCAGCGAGGGGCTGTTCCGCGCCAACAACACATCTGGGGCGCCAAAGGCCTCCGCGACGGGAACCAACGCGGTGGCAGGCGGCTTCGGCGCCATCGCGTCGGGACCCGACACTTCGGCGGTCGGCTCCGGGGCGATCGCCGTGCAGGCGGGCGACACGGCCTTCGGGGCGGGCGCGGTGGCAAGCGGCGACCCGGCGACGGCGATCGGCAACAACGCGACGGCGAGCGGCGACAATTCCGTCGCGCTCGGCGCCAACGCGACGGCCTCCGCCAGCGGCGCGGTGGCGGTCGGCCAGGGCTCCAGGGCGGGATACGCCAACAGCGTCGCCGTCGGTCAGGGCGTGGCGACCACCCGCGCCAACCAGGTCATGATCGGAACCGCGAGCAACACCTACTCGCTGCCCGGCCTCACCTCGGCGGCCAGCCTGGCGGCGCAAAGCGGGGCGGCGCAATACGTGACGACCGACGCGAACGGCAACCTCGCGGCGACAAGCAACGTCGCGACTGCCTCGAGCGTCGCGGCGCTCGACGGGCGCGTGAACGGCCTCGCGCAAAACGTCAACCAGCTGCGAAGGGACATCAAGCGCGGCTACGAGGGCACCTCGATCGCGATCGCGCTCGCCGGCGCGGCCCTGCCGGACAACAAGCGTTACGCGCTGTCCGCCAACATCGGGACGTTCAGGGGCGAGGCCGCCTTCGGCGGGCTCTTCCAGGTGCGTGCCACCGACAACCTCGTGCTCAACGGCGGCATCGGCGTCGGCTTCGAACGCGGCGGCATCGGTGGGCGCGTGGGCATGACCTACGCTTGGTAGTCATCATCATGGCCAAGCGCGGCTTGGTGGCCGCCGCGCTCGCGACCCTTGTGGCGACGAGCGCGGCGACCGCGCAGTCGCCCGGGACTGCCTCACCCCGGCCCGCCGCGCAGATCGATCGAAACGGTGTCCTGATCCTCGTCCGTTCAACGCTGCTCGCCGTCCAGCAGGCGAACGAGACGGGAAACTACACGGTTCTGCGTGACCTCGGCTCGTCGACGTTTCAGCAAACCAACACGGCGGCGCGCCTCGGTGAGATCTTCGCCAGTCTCCGAGCGCAGAAGCTCGATCTTTCCGGCGTGGGGGTGCTCGACCCGCAGCTGACCCTGTTGCCGCAGATCGAGAGCAGCGGCGACATGCACATGGCGGGCTTCTTTCCATCCGTTCCCGTGCAGATCAATTTCGAGCTCGCCTATACCCCGGTCGCCGGCCGATGGCGCCTTTCCGGCGTTTCCGTCGGCCTCGGCTCGTCATCGCCCGTCGCCCCGAGCACGCCTCCGGTGGCTGCCGCCGCGCCAAGTGCCGCAAAAGAGCCTGCCTCGTCCAAGCGGAAACCCTGATCGAACGATCCGGCCATGATCAGAAGGCGCGCATTCGGCCGCATGGACGTACAGTCAAGCTTCTTCCGCGCAACCATCGTCTATTCGCAATTCAAAATTGGCGCTTGAAAGCG
>CALMOK010000028.1:0-1896 GCA_937871825.1 uncultured Alphaproteobacteria bacterium | reverse complement strand
GGTCACCCTGCTCGACTGGTTGCGCCGTCTGCCCCGGTTGAGGAGCACCTAAATGGCCTTGAACCGGTACCAGGGACGGCAGTTATGTCGAGCAAGTATTCATGAGCGTCATCGAGTCCCCCGCGCAATCCATCGACGCCGGTGCGGCCCTGCCGGCGGCTGAGCGGAGCCGCATCTACCTGTACCTCGGCGGCCTGATCCTGCTGGTTACGCTGAATAACCCGAACGGCGGCTTGCTCGACGTGCCGATCACATTCTTATTCAAGAATAGGCTGGGATGGAATGCGGACGGTCTCGCTTGGTTCCGGCTCGTCGCTTCCGTCCCACTCTATTTAGCTTTCGTGTTCGGCCTTGCGCGCGACAATCTTATCGCTGTGGGTTTCGGCGACCGTCGGCTGATCGGCACCTTCGGTCTCGTCGGCGTCATCCTTCAAACCACCTTCGCGTTCCTGCCCGTCACGGCCACGATGCTGTTTGCGGCCGTTCTACTGCTCACCATCTCGGCCCTGTTCATCGTCGCGGCGCAGAACGGGCTCGCCTCCACGCTCGGCAACCAACACAGCATGTCGGGCCAGGTCAGCGCGGTCTGGAACATGTGCAACAGCGTGCCGAGCATCCTCGCCCCGCTCGCGGGTGGCTGGCTCAGCTACAGGGTCGACCGATTGGGCGATGCGCAGGCGGCCCGCGTCTTGTTCGGGACGGGAGCGGCGGTGTCGCTGCTCCTGCTCGTCTACGCAGCCCTGAAGCCTGCGAGCGTCTACGGGAACATTGCGCCGGAGCACCCAGCCATGATCGACCCCTGGGCCGATCTCAAGCGTCTCGCCCGTCACCGGCCCGTTTACCCGGCGCTCCTGATCTGGCTCGTTTGGAACTTCGCGCCGGGGTCAAGCACACCCCTGCAGTACCATCTGCAGAACGCACTCGGTGCCTCGGACGCACAATGGGGCGCTTGGGGCGCCATCTATGCCGCTTCCTTTCTGCCAACCTATGTCCTGTATGGCGTCTTCTGCAGCCGATATCCTTTCCGGCGACTCCTGTTCTGGGGAACGCTGGCCGCAATCCCACAGTTTACTCCCGTCCTGTTCATCCATTCGGCGACCACCGCCCTTCTCGCCGCAGTGCCGATCGGGCTGATGGGTGGCTTCGCGGAAGCGGCCTACCTCGATCTCATCATCCGGTCCTGTCCGCCCGGTTTGCAGGGAACGATGCTGATGATGTCGAGCGGGCTCTTTTTCGTGTCGGCGCGGTTCGGCGACGTGCTCGGCACGGCGCTCTACGATCGCTTTGGTGGCTTTACTCTCTGCGTGCTGGCCATCACACTCGCCTATGCGCTGATTCTGCCAATCTTGCGCTGCATCCCGACGGATCTCATGGCCACCTCCGACACGAGAGCCAGTGCCTCTTAGATCGACCGCTCCATCGTCGCCGACCGACCTCTCCGGTGATTCGATCTTATCGCTCCCCGATTCAAGCCCGTCCTCACCCGTCTACGAGCCCGATATTTCTCAAGAAGATCGGCCAGTCCTCCAGGCGCAATGCACCCCCGTTGGCGGGTCGGTGCGCGTTGACGAGACCTACGTCCGCATCCGAGGCGAGTGGCGCTACCTGTACCGAGCCATCGACAAGCACGGCGAAGCGGTCGACTTCCTGCTCACCGCCAAGCGGGACCTCGACGCCGCGAAGCGGTTCTTCCGCAAGATGGTGAAGGACGGCCCCCTGTTGTCGCCCGATCGCATCGGCACGGACGGAACCGGTACCTACCCGGGCGCCATCGCGGCGGCCCGGAAGGAGGGTCGGCTGGCGCGCGACCCCGTCCACCACGTGACCAAGCACCTCCAGCAGTCTGCGCAAAGGGCGAAAAATCCACACCGACCTTCTTGACGTAATTCAGGAAGC
>CALMOK010000027.1 GCA_937871825.1 uncultured Alphaproteobacteria bacterium | reverse complement strand
CCCTCAGCCATCGCCGGCACGGTGGCGGGCTCGGATGCCGCGTCGCTGGCCTGCGACGGCCGGTCGGGCGCGCCGGGTGTCCGGTCGAGCGCGCGGAACAGGGCATTCAGCTTCGCCTCGACCTTTGCCAATTCGTTGACATCACTTGCCGTCACGACATCCGACGTCGCGGGTCCCGTCGATGTCGACCGCTCACTGCCGGTCTTCATGACTCGACCACCCGACGGCATCGCTGCGGCTGTCGCCCTCAGGCTGGACGCCAGCTTCGCCTTGAGGTCGTCCACCGGATCGGGCTCGTCGGTACCTGTGGTGTCGATCGTGGGTTCGGAACGGGACAGTGGTGCAGGGGCCACGACCTGGTGATAGGGCGAGCCCATGACGTCCCGCAGTCGCTCGTTCACCGCCAGCGCCCTTTCCTCGGCGCCAAGGTCGGCGACATCGACGTCCTTGGCGGCCGCGTGCGCCGCGATTGTCGAACTCAGCCATTCGCTGACCGACAATCCCTCGAGCCTCGCGGCTTGGCGCGCCGCCGCCCGCATATCGAAATCAATGTCACCGGTGTTCCAGGAAAGCGCCTTGCTCATGGTCGCGCCGATCGGGCCATTGGCCAGTTTGCTGAACTTTCGAATCGATCCCAGGAGGGACGATCGACCGGCGACGTCAGCCGCCTTCTCGGCCCAGACTTTCGACGATCGGGGTAAACAAGAAGTTAAACCTGGACGATTTTGGCACAGATCCTACTTGCCTGAATGCAACTTATGATTGTATTAATGGGCCTCTTCTACTACTTCGATATGTCGCCTTTCAGCGGCATTTCCCATTTGGGGGCATCCGGAATGAGCCTCGAACTGTCGTCCAAGACGCTCCTTCAGAAGCAAGGGCGCGCACCGGCAAAGGCGGATCAAAGAGTCACGATCGGCGAAATGGCGCGAACTTTCTCGGTCAGCCTTCGCACCCTTCGATTTTACGAGGACAAGGGCCTGCTGGTTCCCCGACGCGAGGGGACGACGCGCTTCTACGGCCCACGCGATCAGGCGCGACTCGAGAAGATCCTGCATGGAAAGAACCTGGGTTTCACGCTGACCGAGATCGGCGACATGCTTGTCGGGTCCGATCGGCAGCCCTCGGCCAAGCACCTCGAACTCAAGCCCGAGCAGATCAAGTCGCAGATCGCCCACCTCGAACGGCAGAAGACCAGCATCGAAGGAGCCATCCTGGCCTTGAGGACCGCTCAACAGACCCGGGTCCGCACGCGTCCCACGCGCTGATCCGGCAAGCGCGGCGACGGCGCGAGCGGGGTTCGCCAGCATCCGCCGCGCCAGCGACCCCATTTGATTGCCATGTCGCAAAGGGCTACCGTCGGGGACGCCTGTGATGCCCTCGCGCGAGGGCGCACCACTCCTCGAATGGTCGTTCGTCCATTCGCCCAGGCACGGCCGCCAATGGATGAACGATGCCGAGCTACAAAGCCCCTGTCGACGAAGTCCTGTTCCTGTTCAACGACGTGTTCAAGATCGAGCGCCATGCCAACCTGCCGGGGTTCGCCGAAGCCTCGCCGGATGTGGTGAGTGCCATCCTGGCCGAAAGCGCCAGGCTCAGCGAGACGGTGCTGCTGCCGTTGAACGCCAGCGGCGACCGGCAGGGCTGCCAGCGGGGCGCGGATTGCTCGGTCACCACCCCGGACGGTTTCCGTCCGGCCTACCAGGCCTATGCCGAAGGGGGCTGGGTGGGCATTTCGGGCGATCCGGCCTTTGGCGGCCAGGGATTGCCGCAGGCACTCGGGGCGGTGGTCAACGAGTTCTGCACCTCCGCCAACATGGCCTTCACCATGTACCCCGGCCTGACCAAAAGCGCGTTCTCGGCCCTCCTGGCGCATGGAAGCGAGGCGCAAAAGGCCACATACGTGCCAAAGCTGGTTTCGGGCGAGTGGCTCGGCACCATGAACCTCACGGAACCGCAATGCGGCACGGACCTGGGCCTCATCCGCACTAGAGCTGTGCCGCAGCCGGATGGCTCCTACGCCATCACCGGCCAGAAGATTTTCATCTCGGCCGGCGAACACGACCTGACCCCCAACATCATCCATCTGGTCTTGGCGCGCGTCGAGGGTGCGCCGGCCGGCACCAAGGGCATCTCGTTGTTCATCGTTCCCAAGGTGCTGGTGAACGAGGACGGGAGCCTGGGGGCGCGCAACGGCGTCACCTGCGGATCGATCGAGAACAAGATGGGCCTTCACGCCAACGCCACCTGCGTGATGAACTATGACGGCGCCGCCGGCTGGATGGTGGGGGAACCCAACAAGGGGCTCGCCGCCATGTTCGTGATGATGAACGAGGCGCGTCTCGGTGTCGCCAACCAGGGTCTCGCCCTTTCGGAAGTCGCCTACCAGAACGCGGCGGCCTACGCGAAGGACCGGTTGCAGGGGCGGGCCTTGTCGGGCCGCGCCGCGCCCGAACGCGCCGCCGATCCCATCATCGTGCATCCCGACATCCGGCGCATGTTGATGGGGATCCGGGCCTTCAACGAGGCGGCCCGCGCGCTGCTGATGTCCACCGCCCTGCAGATCGACCTTGCGCGACACACCGACAAGGCCGGCGCCCAGGCCGCCGAGGACCGGCTTGGCCTGATGACGCCGGTGCTCAAGGGCGTCCTGACCGATCTCGGCTTCGAAAATTGCGTCGAAGCCCAGCAGGTCCTGGGCGGCCACGGCTACGTGGCCGAATGGGGCGTGGAACAGTTCGTGCGCGACGCCCGCATCGCCATGATCTACGAGGGAACCAACGGCATCCAGGCGCTCGACCTTGTCGGCCGCAAGCTGCCCAAGGATGGGGGACGCGCCTACCTCGCCTACCTGGCCGAGGTCGCCGAAGCCATGGCGGCCATGGGGGACGACGAGCGGCTTTCGGTGCTGGTGCAGCCCATGAAGGAGGGTCTCGAGCGGCTGGGGCAGGCCACCATGTGGCTCATGGGGAACGCCATGAACAAGCCCGACAACGCGGGCGCGGGCGCGGCCGACTACATGCACCTGTTTGGCCGCGTGGCGCTCGGCCACATGTGGCTGCTGATGGCCAAGGCAGCGGTCGACAAGGAGCGGGAGAGCCGCGCGCCCGAAGGCTTCGCGCGCACCAAGTTGGCGCTGGCTCGCTTCTACATGGAACGCATGCTTCCCGAGACCGCCACGTTCCTGAGCCGCATCAGCGCGGGGGCCGACACCCTGATGGCCATGCCGGCCGAAGCGTTTTAAGCTCCGGGCCGACCTGCCGAACGGAGCCAAGCGATGTCCGACGCCGCCCAGCCATCCGCGTCCCCCACGACCGGCGGTTGCCAGTGCGGCGCCGTGCGCTACGCCTTCACCGGCAAGCCGGAGGAAACCAGCCTGTGCTCCTGCCGGATGTGCCAGAAGGCGGGCGGCGGACCCTTTATGGTGTTCGGCCGCGTTCCGGCCGAGGCGCTGAGCTGGACGCGGGGCCGGCCGACGCTGTTTCAAAGCTCCACAGTGGCAACGCGGGGCTTCTGCTCCCGGTGTGGCACGCCGCTCACCTATCAATACAGGGCCGATGCCGTCAGCCTGACGGCGGGGTCGCTCGACGATCCCCGTCTTTTCGTGCCCGAAAGCACGCTGGGCCTCGAAGCCGCCCTGCCCTGGACACGATCGATCGCGACCTTGCCGGGCGACACGACCGACAACTGGATGCCGCCCGAACTCCAGGCCCGGTTCCAGACCCGGCAGCATCCCGACCACGACGGTTGACCGAACCCACCAAGGAAGCCATGCCCGACGCCTTCGTCTTCGATCACGTGCGCACCCCACGAGGGCGCGGCAAGCCCGACGGGGCCTTGCACGAGGTTTCCACCCTCGACCTCGCCGAAACCGTGTTGCGCACCCTCAAGGACCGCAGCGCCCTCGACACGCGCCGCGTGGACGACGTCGTCCTGGGCTGCGTCGACCCCG
>CALMOK010000026.1:7907-8273 GCA_937871825.1 uncultured Alphaproteobacteria bacterium | reverse complement strand
GTTTTGCCGCAGGACGCCGAAAGACGCAAGTCCAAGGATGTTCCTCGTCGTCCCTCCCCGGCGATGGTGGTCGCCCCCAAGGCCGGCTTCGACATTGCCGCATGAGCCATGACGACGTCGGTGCTGGTTGCTGCGCGAACCGAACGTCATCCCGCTTGCTCCGGCCCGGTCGGCAGGACTGCGAAGATTGCCTCGAGGCACCTCGCCGCCTCGTCGATGCCCGGCAACAAACGTTAACGTTGCCGCCCGTTCGCCCCGCGCGTCGACTACCCGCAAGGGTTGTTTAAGTCTTGGGGTGGAGTGTATCGCCAGGGGAGTCTTCTGGTGCGCAAACTGGGGCGGTTCTGGCAACATCAAGGTGGCGTG
>CALMOK010000026.1:0-7897 GCA_937871825.1 uncultured Alphaproteobacteria bacterium | reverse complement strand
GCTGACAGCCGCGTCATAAAGCGCCGCCCTCGCGGCCCTCTAGGGCTTGGCGCTTATTCGGCCGCCAGTCCGGCCCGTTCGGGAAGCGTTGTCCCCGAAAGGTTGTCCAGGCTGGTCACGATGTGACCGGCCAGCGCGTCAGCCAGCAGCGACGGATCGATCTTGTTGCGCATCAGACCGATTTTGCACGAGGGAAGCGTCGGAAACCCGTCCGACGCCCCAAGAACGCGCATTCCGGGCCGGATGGCGCTTTCCGGCAAAGCCGACACGGCCAATCCCGCCAGCACCGCGGCCCCGACCGCCGTTGAATTCCAACTCGAATAAAGCACCCGGAAGGGGCGCGCCACTTCTTCGAGCGCAATGGTCGCGGCGTGGCGCCACGTGCAGAACGAGCGACCCAGAGCCAGTGGCAAGGGCGATATCTCGTGGACGGCGTGCCGGTTTGAAGTGACCCAAAGAAGGCGTTCGCGCCGGATCACCGAGGCGCCACCCCGGTCCTCCGTATGGGTGATGATGGCGAGGTCGAGGTCGGACGCCGCGAGGCGTTCAACCAGCATAGGCGTCGGCTCGCACACCACCGTCACCTCCACGCGCGGGTTGGACTGGGAAAACCGAGCCAGGATCTCGGGCAGATATCGGTCCGCGTAATCATCCGGCAGGCCAAGCCGGACCCGACCGGCGAGTTCGGCGTCGGCGAAACTCGCCAGGACTTCGAGGTTAAGGCGGACGATGCGCCGGGCGTAGTCCAGCAGTCGCTCGCCCTCCTCCGTCAACTTCGAGCCTCGGCGGTCACGCTCGAAGATCGGCTTGCCGAGCCTGTCCTCGAGCTTCTTCATCTGCATGGACACGGCCGACTGCGTTTTATGAACTGCTTCCGCGGCCCGGGTGAACGAGCCCACATCCGAAATCGCGATCAATGTTTTGAGTTGATCGACATCGAGCAAGGCAGACATGCCGCATCTCCGGGCCGGTCGCTTGACAATAAAGCTGACCTTTCCATCTGTTATCAAGAAAATGAATGGTTTGCATCATAAACATTCGTTTTTCTTATTATCTAGGCAGGTTCATAGTCGAATGGTCAACTTCTGAGTTGGGCTACGACCATGTCGAACCTCATGCAACCAGCCTTGATCATTCAAGCGCTCATTCGTGCTGTGAAAAACATCTGGGAACGCCGGCGGATCATAGGGCAGCTCGGCGGCTTGGATGACCATATGCTGCATGACATAGGGATAACACGTCAGGACGTCGCCTCGGTTCTGGCCGAACCCCTTTTTGGTGATCCGCTGAAGAAGTTGGCCGAACGCGCCCGAGCAACCAAGCTCGCCGGCCGGGCGGCGCACCTCGATCATCTAATCGCCGAGAAGGGTTTTGTGGCAGCGTCTTCAACGCCTGCTTCCCGCAATGACGCGGAACCACGCCGCGCTGCGTGAGAACATCGTCAAGTTGGATCGGACCTCTACCATCTGGTCTTACAGCACGGTGGTCACGCTGAACCGGGAAGGTCATCGACGGGAGACCGGATCATCCGGTGCTGCGACGGCTTTGGATAATCGCCTCCGCCGAAACCCACGCGGCCCAAGTAGACGACGGTCTGAGACAGGCCCCGTCAAGGCTGGCCATCACCCTCCGCTTTGCGAACGGCCTGACAGCAGCTTCATGTTGGCCGTCCGCAATCCTTCAGCCGCCACTTCGATGCGCGCCACAATGAATAACGGCGATCGCATGGCCGACGAGACATGCGGACAAGAAGGGCCATCACCGCAAAACAGCCAAAACCCAAACGGCCGCTATTGCGTCAAGCGTGGCTGGCCAATTGCGGCGGCGTAAAACATCGCACTCATAGCCTCGTCGATCCCTTGGGTTGGGGTGACGGTAAAAAACAGGTTTGGCGATGCGCAACTCTGCAGGTTATTCACGACATCGTTGGCAATAGGCTTGACGTATGTGGTATAAACATTATCGTTTACTGGAATGTAAGTTGTATATAGAATAGCGATCTTAACTTTATTGTTTTTTAATGTGTTACAAACCGTTGGATCGATCGCAGAAATAAGACGTCCATTGTTGACGTTCCAACCCAACTTGTTGGCAATGTTGGGTTGAGCATCGCTTGGGGGTGACGTTTTGGTTTGATTGGGCGGCGCCCAAGTATCCGGCCTGTCACCCGACCCGGAAGCGCTGCCAGTCGGCTGATCCTGCACTCCATCGGTGACAACGAATAGATATTTCATCGGCGAGGCGCTTGAAGATCCATCACCCGCCGTGGAGATGATGCCGTTCATGTAGCTGAACGCCGTGTCGAAGGACGTCTGGATGTTCTTTTGGCTGTGATAGGCGTAGGCCAAATCAACAGTTGAAGCCTTACTTTGCACTGTCGCGAGATCCGACGACATCGGCGCGACAATCTGGAGAACGTCGCTGAACGTGTAGATGGCGGCTTTGTATCGTTCGGATGATTGCTGGAATTTTATCGCGACGTCGAAGAAATGCTGCGAAGCGGTTCTCTCGACGTCGATCCTGGTCGTCACGCCGTTGTTCTTGGCGATGTGATAGTTGTCACTCGTATCGTCACCGACGATGCCGTTATCGAACACATGCTGGTGGCAAGCAAAGGCACAATTATTCTGGGTCAACGATTGGAGTTTTGTAATATCGCTCGTTGTGGCGCCAAGTCCCATCGATGGTGAATTGTCGAGCAGCAGATAGAAGTTCGCGTAAGGCGGCAACGGTGCGGCGCTTGCGGCCTGCCCGGAGACGTTCATCTGAGAGACCTTGAAGATCGAACCGAACATGGTTGGAACAGAGGCCGTGTAGGACAACTTGACCTGCAAGTTGCCGCTGACGTAGCTCGAATCGAGTTTGACGTTCGAGACCGTGATGTTGGATGCCCGGCCCAAAGCCGCGTTGAAGCTCGCGAGGGCACTTTCCTGCGTTGGTTGGTCGAGGGTTGGATTGGACGATCTGGCGACCGCGTTCAAGACGGCGGCGTCGGCGGCGGCGTCGAGCTTGCGCTTGGCGATGGACGCCACGGAATAATCAGCAGCATAGCCGATCAGCCCGATCGCCGACAGGAGACAGAAGGCGAAAATGATCGACACGTTGCCTCTTCGATCCTGAAGCAAACCACGCGACGCCGAAACGATTGCCTGGACAGGAAGCGACATGTCAGATCCATGGATCGAAAAAATCCGCCGATCAATGAGTTGGAACTCATCGAGAGACTGTCCAAAGATGGTAGACGGCATCTGTTGATGCTTCGTGTCACGAATGAGCCGAATTCCATCAACGTGCCGAAAGGATCTTGGCGACCTGTGAACCGCGTGAGAGAAGCGGCGCGAACGGTATCGCGACCCAACGTCAATCAACGCGTCTGTCCGCTCTGCGAAGATCGATGAAAGGCGGGCGAGCCCTGAAGGATTATTGTTGACCGAGTTCGCCTGGTGAGGCGACCGACACTTTTGGGATTGATAAACGGCGTTCCAGATGATGCGACGAGGTTTGCGGAAGGAGCGCATCGATCGCTCGAGACCGCCTGCTCGGATCGCCCGTGCCATCGGCCCGCAGTCCGGGTCACCCGGGCTTGCTCTTCGATGCGGCTTGCAGATGAGCCCTGCCGATGGGCCTACGTATAGCCGGGACAGGGCTGCGCGATCGCATTGTCGGCGGCGAGTTTGCTGTATTTGATAAGGCTCACGAACCTCGGCGCAATGTAATACGATCGTTTGATGGTGAACCCACTGAAGAACTTCGATTGAAGCAAGGGCACGAACTGATAGGTCACGTCGACCACGACGGACGCGCCCGGCCCGTAGATGTGGGCCGGAAGCGTGGTGGGTGACGGGGGTGCGGTGTCGCTCACGGCCGTCATCTGCGTTGAGCAGGATCGCGGTACGTTGCCGCCGCTCCAAACCATCTTGGGGGTATAGGTGCACGTGCTGCCGCAGGATTTTTGAACCGGCCCGAAATCAACGGTCGCCATGGAAATGGATATCGATCCCGTCCAATCGCCTCTGTTTCGATAAGCGTCCGACAACAATTGGGGAAAGGTCAACATCGCGGAGTCATGGTAGAATTGAACATCCTTGAAGTTGATCGTACCCGTGTTGTTTTGGGCGATCATTCCTCCGACTTGGCTGGCGATCAGTTCGATCCGATCGTTGGCGACGATGTAACGCATCAGGTCGACGCTTGTCAGAAGAAGCAGAATGAAGAACGGGGCGCAGATTGCGAACTCGATGGCCGACACGCCTCGTTCACTGCGCCAAAGCCGGAGAAGAGCCGCGCTTCTCATCGTTCAGCAGCCATTCGACGCGTTGCCGCCGAGGTAAGGCTCGTTCCTGAACACCGACGAGGCGGAGACGAAATGCACATAACCGCCGTTCCAGAGTGTCGACGACATCGCCCTCCAGACCGGGCTGACGACCGGCATGGCGTAGAAAACCTGGGCGTAGACGTAGGAGCATTCCGTTCCAGTCGCGAAACTCGTTTTCGAATTGTCCATCTGGGGCCAGATCACCCCGGACTTGTCGGCCTTGACGAAGCTGTAATATCCAGCCGGGGCAACATCCTCCGCAACCGTCACGATATTCGTGATCACGTTGGAACATAGCAGACCAGCCGGCAGGAACGGGCAAAGCACCGTCGTGCGGAACATGTCGGCCGAAAGATTCTTGCTCGCCAAGGCCCCGGTAAGGATCAACCGCGCGGATTTCTCAGTCGCGCGCTCCAGGGCGAAGGCCGAGTAGAAGTAGAGGCCGACCTGCATAATCTCCAGAATCAAGGTGAACGAAAGCAGGCCCAGAAAACCGAATTCCACCGCCGCCGAGGCGCGGCGGTCGGCAATCAGGCGGCCGACCCCTTTTAAAGGTCGCATCCAGCGCCAAATGCCAACACGTTCGAGAACGCTCATCAACAACACGCCTCCTGAACGACGGTCGGCCTCACCAGATTGCTGGCGGAAACTCTAGGAGGTGTTCATCAAAGTGCCGTTAATGGCAGCTTGGGAATAGGTTTACATCGGCGTTAGGCCGAGCGTCATCGAAGTGGGCCGCGCAAGTATGCCGACTTCATGCCTCACGACATGCGTATGTTTGGCCCATGACCTCCGCTTGGACCGTGGTCTGGCCTCAAGCTTGGCTGAAGGACATGGATTTCGACGCAAGACCATCAGACGCATCGTTGTCGCTTCATTCAAGAGCGACGATTGGTTTCTGATAACAGGCTACTGTGGCCGATACGGTGTCGAACACGGTGATCCATGTGGATCTTCTGCTTCATGAGATGCTGGCTTGAACAAAAACATGCCTCGGATCACACAGGCGTCCACCTTCATCATCGGTCTATTGTCCCGCATCACGGCTATAACTTCGTTTGGACGACGATTCGCCTACCGTTGACCACGACATTCGATGGCGCTGGCGTTTGAAAGCAACGTCGGGGCACCGCCGTCTTTTGTCGCGAAACGTACAAAAGCTGGTCAACAATGGCTTAAGCTTTCCCATCATGCTGAAATAAGGCAGCTAAGATCAAGCTTTCGAAACCCCCGATAGCCTAACGTCGGCTGCCTCAAGTCGGCCGACGATGCACAGCGAGGAAGGTTTTGCTTGGTCCGGATCGCAGCAGCATGCTGGTGAGATTGCGTCGATACACCAATGGGATCTGATGCTTTGACGCTGGAGGGGCAGCAGGTCCTTGTTGCCGAGGACGAGGTTCTGATCGCCGATGACCTTATGGATGAACTGACGCGATTGGGCGCTCATCCGATTGGCCCGGCATCAACCGTCTCCGATGCCGTGACTTTCGTTGAAACGGTATCCTTTGACTTTGCGCTGATCGATGTCGTGTTGAGGGGTGAAGTCACAACGCATCTCGCCGACGCCCTGATCAGTCGAGGTATTCCGTCTATGTTCATCACGGAAAACGCAGGGTTCGTGAAAGAGCAACATCCGCATATTCCGATACATCCTAAGCCATCGAACCTGTCGTTACTGGCCTGCGATCTCCAAAAACTACTTGAGTCGAATGACGCTAGACTATCAGGCTTATAAAAAAGGCCGGTACCTCAAGCGTCACTTGAGATACCAGCCTAGACATCAATGTTCAGAATTCAATTGTACTTGCTTAGCAAGCGTGATCGCGAACGGCTGTTGAGAGCCGGAAGGACTTGGTCCCCCGGCTGAACCCGATCAGATCTTGCGGGTCGGATTCTCACCACTGACATTAGTGCCGAGCGTGTTGTCGACTGCGCGTGTCGCAGCATTGTCACGGAGGCCTTCGGGCCGACCAGTCGTGTTGTTGGCCGTGGACGTCTTGGCGGAAACGGAACCCGGCAGCTGCTCGACATCGACCTTGGTTTCCCGCACAGTATCCCGCACGGTTTCGACACGGTCCGACGCTTCCTTGTGGAGACCGATCTCCTCCACGACACGCACGTCCTTGCCGACGACGGCCTCCTCAGACCGGGCGGTGGCCGAAACCGTCCTGTCCCGGAATACATCGGCCGCGACGCCGGTCAACGGGCGGTTGATTGGGCGGCGATCAACAACGACCCGTTCCTCGTGCAGGCGAACTTGCTCTTCGACCGGCGTTTCGACCACGTGCGAGGTGATCCGCACACCGCCCTGCTCGACGGCCCGCTTGCCGACCACCAAGTCTTCCTTCACGACCTGCAAGGTCTCGTCCGAATTTCCCGTTGCCGTGGTGCCCAGGGCAGCGGCTTTGGCGGGGGTTGCGGCCCTGGCCGACGTGGCCGATCCGGCTGTGCCAACACCTTGGGTCGTTGCGAGACCCGCGGTGGTTGCCGTGCCAACGGCGACACTACGTTCCGTGGTGGGCGCCTCGCCATGTTCGAGAATGTATTCAGCGCGCGACGCCATGTCGTCGCCCGCCCGCACCGTCACCAGCGTGCCACCACGCCCGACATGCTCAGCATAGGTCTGAGCGTCGGCCTCATCGACCCCGGCGCCCGTCAAGGAACCCAGCAGGCCCCCAGCGGCCGCACCGATACCCGCGCCCGTCAGGGTGGCGATCAACCAGCCCGCAGCCACGACCGGCCCAACGCCTGGGATAGCCATCAGGCCGAGCCCGGCAAGAAGGCCAGCGCCGCCACCCAGGACCGTACCGGCTGTGGCGCCGGTTCCGGCACCCGTCGCGGTGTTCTCGGCGGTGTCGCCGTCAACCGTCGTGGCGACATTGCGATCCTTATCGCCAGACACCAAGCTGATGTCGGCGTGCGGCACGCCCGCGGCTTCAAGGGCGTTCACGACGCGAACGGCGTGGTCGTAGGTGTCGTAGCTATGTGCGATCATACGCATTGGGGAAAATCCTCTCGTTGGTGTGGACTGTTTCTACGACGTTTACTGCTGGCCGACATTGCCCTTGTAGTCGAGCCAAACACCAACACTTCCGCCACTCTTCATACCATGGCCGCGCCAAACGCCGTTGTCGTCCTTCTTGAGGTCGGCAACCTGAGAGAAACCCTTCTCCTCAATGCGACGGCGAGCTTCGCCAGCGCTGAACGAGTTGGCGCCCGATGCCGGCTGCGGAGCATTGGCACCGGTCGTCACGACCGCCTGATTGCTGTCCCCGGCCGCCGGATTGGCCGGTGACGCCGTTTGCGCCGACGCCACCGTGGCCAATACGCAGCCTGCGAAAATGATTGGAATGAGTTTCATCGATGAGCCCCCTCTGAACCTTGAAGACACGTGGCATCGGTCTGCCCGGCGATAGGGTGGCACCCTCTCGACGCGGCTTGCCGCCCTGAGAAGACCAGCCCACGCTGGCCACGACGATGTGGCCTCGTGTCGGCTAAAGGATCGAAACCGCACAAAGGTTCCCTCGAACCGGGTCGACTGGTGAAGGACCGACCCGTCGAAACATCTCTGGTTGTCGGCGA
>CALMOK010000025.1 GCA_937871825.1 uncultured Alphaproteobacteria bacterium | reverse complement strand
CAAGTTGCAGGTAGGGTCCGAACCGGCCGTCGCGCAGCGTGATCTCCAGCCCCGTCTGCGGATCGGTTCCAAGCAGGCGTTGACCAGGCTTGTCACCTTCGGCTCCCGCGGCTTCCCCCCCGGCCTGGGACAGCGTGCGGGTGAACTTGCACTGAGGGTAATTCGAGCAGCCGATGAACGAGCCGAACTTGCCGAGTTTGAGCGACAACTGGCCGGTGCCGCAATGCGGGCAGGTGCGGGGATCGCCACCATCCGCCCGGGCGGGAAACACCATGGGCCCCAACAGTTCGTTGAGGTTGTCGAGCACCTGCGTGGTTCGCAGCTCCTTGGTTTCGCCGATGGCGGCATTGAAGTCGCGCCAGAAGTCGCGCAGCACCTGCCTCCAATCGATGTCCGAGTTGGACACCTGGTCGAGCTGCTCCTCGAGGTTGGCCGTGAAATCGTAGTCGACCCATCGCGTGAAAAAGGATTGCAGGAAGGCCGTCACCAACCGGCCCTTGTCCTCCGGCACCAGCTTCTTCTTGTCGAGCCGAACGTATTCGCGATCCTTCAGCACCGCCAAGGTCGACGCGTAGGTCGACGGGCGGCCGATGCCGAGTTCCTCCATTCGCTTGATAAGCGCTTCCTCGCTGAAGCGCGGCGGCGGCTCGGTGAAATGCTGGGTCGAGACGATCGCGTCGCGAGCCAGCGCTTCCCCGGCCCGCATGGCCGGCAGGCGGCCGGCATCCTCGCCTTCGTCCTCGTCGTTTTCCTGGTAGAGCGCCAGGAAGCCATCGAATTTGACGACCTGACCGGTGGCCCGGAGGTCGAGCGTCCTGCCGCCGACCTTGGCGGCGATCTCGACCGTCGTCCGCTCGAGTTCGGCCGACTCCATTTGACTGGCAACGGTCCGCTTCCAGATCAGCTCATAGAGCTTTGCCTGTTCGGGCTCGAGATGACGGGCGACGTCGCGGGGCAGGCGACTCATGTCCGTCGGGCGAATGGCCTCGTGCGCCTCCTGGGCGTTCTTGGCCTTCACGGTGTATTTGCGCGGCGCGGCCGGCACGTAGCGGTCCCCGTGCAATCGGCCGATCACCTGACGGGCGCTGGCGATGGCTTCGGGAGCCATGTCGATGCCGTCGGTCCGCATGTAGGTGATGAGGCCGGCGGTTTCCCCGCCGATCGCCACGCCCTCGTAAAGCCGTTGCGCGATCTGCATCGTGCGCGCCGGCGACAGGCCGAGCTTGCGCGACGCGTCCTGCTGCAGGGTGGACGTGCGAAAGGGCGGGTAGGGATGTCGCTTGGCGGGCTTCGCCTCAACGCTCGCCACGGTGAAATCCGCCTCGTCGAGCGCCGCCTTGAAGGCGGCCGCTTCCGGCCCGGTGCCGACGTCGAGGCGCGTGATCTTCTTGCCGTCCGCCCCCACCAGCCGCGCTTCGAAGGCCGCGTTTCCCGCCGTGCGCAGCTGGGCGACCAGCGACCAGTATTCGCGCGCCACGAACCGCTCGATCTCGCTTTCACGATCGCAGACGAGGCGCAGCGCCACCGATTGCACGCGCCCCGCCGAACGCGAGCCGGGGAGCTTGCGCCACAGCACCGGCGACAGGTTGAAGCCCACGAGATAGTCCAGCGCCCGGCGCGCCAGATAGGCGTCCACCAGCGCCTGGTCGATTTCGCGCGGGTGGGACATCGCCTCGCGCACCGCCGCTTTGGTGATGGCGTTGAACGTCACGCGCTGCACGGTCTTGTCCTTGAGGAGCTTCTTGCTCCGCAGGACTTCGAGCACGTGCCAGGAGATCGCCTCCCCCTCGCGATCCGGATCGGTGGCCAGGATGATGGTGCTGGCCTCCTTGGCGGCACGCCCGATGTCGGACAACCGCTTGGCAGCCTTGCCGTCCACCTCCCACAGCATGGAAAAATCCTGCTCGGGGTCGACGGAGCCGTCCTTGGCCGGCAGATCGCGCACGTGGCCAAACGAAGCCAGCACCTGATAGCCGCCGCCGAGGTACTCGTTGATGGTTTTCGCTTTCGCCGGGGACTCGACGATGACGAGGTTCATGACCAAACCGGTCCTTTTGCACCCAAAGGGTGGCATTGAGGGAAGGCGGAAGCTCGAAAGACGACAAACGACCCGAAAGCGCGGCGGAAGATGGGCGAGCGCCAAACCCAAGTCAATTCGGCAGAGCGGGTAGGGAGCGGGCGAAGCCGACCCAAGCGCCGAGCCGCCGCCTTGCGGCCCTCACCATCACTCTTTAGACACACATCATTATGACGCAGCCCGCGCCCACCCCGGTCTTTCCGCACCGCCATCTCCTGGGCATCGAAGGCCTGTCGCCCCTTGCCATTTCGGCCATGCTCGACCTGGCGGACCGTGCCGTCGACGTGTCACGGCAGGTCGAGAAAAAGCGCAACACCCTGCGGGGACGCACGCAGATCAACCTCTTCTTTGAATCCTCCACCCGAACCCAGGCGTCGTTCGAGATCGCCGGGAAGCGGCTTGGGGCCGACGTGATGAACATGGCGGTGGCGGCCTCCTCGATCAAGAAGGGAGAAACGCTGATCGACACCGCCATCACGCTGAACGCCATGCGGCCGGACATCATCGTGGTGCGGCACCATCAGGCTGGCGCGGTTCACCTGCTGGCCCGCAAGGTCGATTGTTCGGTCGTCAACGCCGGTGACGGAGCGCACGAGCACCCCACACAGGCCCTGCTCGACGCGCTGACGATCCGTCGCAACAAGGGCCGGCTCGCCGGCCTCGTCGTCGCGATCTGCGGCGACATCCTGCATTCGCGGGTGGCGCGATCCAACATCCTGCTGCTCGGGGCGATGGGGGCGCGCATCCGGGTTTCGGGGCCGTCGACCCTAATGCCGGTGGGCATCGAGCGCCTGGGCGTCGAAGTGATCCCGGACCTCGCC
>CALMOK010000024.1 GCA_937871825.1 uncultured Alphaproteobacteria bacterium | reverse complement strand
CTTGTCGGCCCCGAACAACTCCCACAGCGGCTTGTCTTCCGACTCGTCGATGGGAGTCAGCCTGAGCGACATCGGATCGGCGGGTGGCTGCCAGTTCGGGTAAAGCGTCCGCAGCCGTCGCAATTCGGCATCGACCCGCGCGGCGTCCTGCTTGGACGCGTAATAGGCGACCGCGCTCGTGTCGACCGGACCCGCCGGGGCGGCGGCAACGCCGGGCACCTGGGCCTGGGTCTGGGCCTGGGCCTGGGCGTCGGCGAGAGTGGGCCAAAGGCCGACGAGGCCGAGAAGGAGCAACCGCTTCACGGGCACACCCGCGTCGACTGGCGAGCCGCGATCAGGGCGAAGGCCCTCAGGGTCGTCGGGTAATAGCGATCGACCACGGCGCTTCGCAACGGCTCCGGCAAGCCTCCCCGTGGGCACCGGATCAGCGCCGCGACAGCCAGGTATCCGCTGTCGACGAACGGCTCCAAAACCGTGCCGGTGGTGACGTCCACGCGTTGCGGCGGCACGTTCGGATCCTTGAAGGCCGCCGCGTAGGGGCCGAGCGCATCGGTCGTCCCGAGGCCGCTCCAGGCCAGGTACAAGGGAATGCGGATGGCGTCGTAGCCGAAGGTCGGCGGGAAGCCCTTGGCGGGCGCCGGCGCGGCTGCCGCGAGCGAGATCCAGTCGCTCGGCAGCCGCTGGGGACCGAACCGCGCCGCCCCGGCGAGTTTAAGGCCGGTCGCGATCACGGCCGAAAACGGGCGTTCCGGCGCCAGCTCGGCGAATCGCACCAGCGCCGGAAACACCCAGTACGACAGGTTGATCACCGGCCCGTCCGCGCGATCGCCCTTGTCGAACCCCGCCGATCCCGGCTTGAGCGCCAAGCCGAACGACGTCGTGACCAGATCGTGATCGGCGATCGCGCGGATCATCTGGAGGGCGGCCATGCGATAGGCCGGCTGCGACCAGGCCGTTCCGGCTTCGGCCAGCGCCCAGGCGATCAGGATGTCGCCGTCGCTGGCGTTGTTCCGGTCGGCCACGTGCGGCGTCGCGGCCGGGTCCCAGCGCCAAGCCGCCAACCCGTCGTCGCGCAGCATGAGTTGCGACCGCGTCCAGGTCCAAAGCGTTTCAAAGGTGTCGCGGTCGCCGGCCGACACCGCGAGCAGCATGCCGTAGCCCTGGCCCTCGCTGTGCGAGATGTTGCCGTTCGCGTTGTCGATCACCCGCCCGCCGGGACTGATGAAGGCATCCCGATAGGCTTGCCAGAGCGCGGGATTGTTGAGCGATCCTTCGAGCCGGGGCGCGGCCATGGCGGGCGATCCGAGCAGGACGAAGAAGAGAAGGACGAAGAAACGGGTCATGTCGGTCGCACCCGCCGCCCCACCGCGAGGGAGGCCCAGGTCGCCATGCCGAGCAAGGCGGCACCGAGGAGCGAAGCGCCGATATACCAGGCGGCGTGCTTGGACACCCAGCCGGCCGCGATGAGGCGATCGTTGCCGAACGAGAAGGGTTGCGTCCGGAAGTAGGTGACGTCGCGCGCCGGCGTGAGGCTCGCTCCCGCGTCGCCGGCATCGAGCGTCACGGCCCGTCCGTCCAGGATGGCGAGACGCGTCGGATCGGTGAAGCTCGCGGCACCCGCCGCCAGGGCGGCACCGTCCCGCGCGCTCACAAGCGTCAACGGCGTGTCGCCGTCAAGGCCCTGCGCGAACACGAACGACGTGTCGCCCGTCACGGTCAGCGGGCGCTCCGGATAAGCCACGAGGCCGGTGCCGCGCAGCGATTGCACGAACCGGTCGGCGAGGGACCCCACCACGGACCCGCTTCCGCCCAGCCAGCCGCCGGGCTCGTCGATGCGCTCGCCCCAGGCGTCCAGGCGCGCGGAATCGGCGAGGACGGACGAAACCCTGGCGCCGTCGTCGGCGTTCGTCGGCGATCTCGGCCCGGACCGCCAGGCCCGGGCAAAGGCCTGCGGGTCGAGCCCAACGGCGGACACGAGCGCGGCGGGCATGTCGGACGACTCGCCGACAACGATGATCGGGTCGGGCCCGGACTGGGGCGCGCCACGCTGGAACACGGCACCCGTCGGCACCCCGGCATTCACGGCGGCATTGGACAGCAAGGTGCCGACCGCCGAAACGGCGCCGTCCGTGACGCGGGGCACGAACATGCGGGGCGCGCTGTTGGGGGTGACGCGGAGGTTGCCGGAGAGCGTGGCCGAGATGCCAGGAAACTGCGCCACCCTGGCCAGCGGCGGCAGGCTCAAGGTACTTGTCCCGAGAAGAAGGAAGCGTTCCTTGGCGCCGATGGCGCTCAGGGTATCGCAGGTCTCGTCGGTGTGGGCCGGAAGCTGCGCCTCGATCTCGATCCGGTTGCGCCCGGGCCGAAACGGGTCAAGCGGCATATGGATGACCTGGCCTTGCAGGACAGCGCCGCCCGGCCGGTCGAAATCGAGATTGCCGTCGATCACGCCGTTGACGCGCACGAGAAGGCGCGCGTCTCGCGTCAAGCCGGACGTGTAGCCGCCATCAAGCGACAGGTCGGCTTCCGCGTAGTCGCCCAGCAAGGCATCCGGGGGCAGCAGAACCTCGAAAGACTCCCTGAAGACCCGCCCGCTGAAGGCGCGCGACTTGATGCCGAGCGCCGCCAGCGTCAGGGCAGCTCCGGGCCGCAGGCGCAGTCCCGTTCGCCGGGCCAGCGCCCGCAACCCGTCTTCCGTTCCAGTGGTTTCGACGCTTGGGACCGCCAAGGCTTCGACGGCGCGATCGACGTCGACATCGGCATGGCCCGCGACGCTCAGCCAGGTCCCGCCGCCCTCCATCGTGCTCAACTGCAGCGGCGCGGCGGATTTCGCGGCACCCGAAAGCGTTGCTGCCGGCAGCCCGACCGCGACGTTGAGGCCCGTCGCGGCCGGGATCGTGTCGATCACCGGATGCGCGTAGCGGCCGCGCAACGAGACCTGCTCGATCAACCGGACGGCCCGGCCGAGATCGACCGGCGAGGGATCTTTCGGGAGCAGCAGGTGCAGTCGCGTCGCCCCACCCTCGTCCGTGGGGAGCGCCGGTAGGTCGGAGATCGTGGCCAGTTGCGGCGGTGCCCCGACGAATCCCGTGCGGGCCGCGTTGATCTGCGTCCAAAGCTCATAGGTCGACGCCATGCCGCAATCGACGCGGTGACGCTGCGAAACCTCCAGTTCGACGGCGTTCCAACCCGTGACCAGCAACCCGGGCGGCACCTCGAACAGCACCGTCTTCACGGTGTTGGGCGAGGCGACCGGCACACGGCCAACCATCTGGCCGTTGATCGACAGCGTGATGTTTGAAGCCTCGGGCATCACCTCGATGGCGGCCTGGAAGGCGAGTTGAAACGCCTTCACGCCGGGAACGGCCGCCGCCGGCATGTAGACCGGCCAGGTGAGATGGTTGAGCTCGCCCATGACCCGAAGCTCGGCCGCGGAGGCGGGAAGCCGCCATACCGGCGCGGATCGGGCCTGCGTCGACGTGGGTACGAGGGCCGGTCCAGGAACGGGCGCCGGCCCAGGCGCGGTTCTCGGCGCAAGTCCAAGCGCAGGTGCAGGGAGCCCGGGCGGCACTTGCGCCAGCGCGGTCGACGCGGCCAGCGTGGCGACACCGAGGATGACCAATTGCAGAAAGCCGGGCTTCATGCGGCATCATCCTGGGTGGCCTGCAGGTCCGGCGCCGTGCCGGCAGTCTGCCCAACGCCGCCGCCTTCTGTTCCCAAGGCGGGCAGGCTCGGCTCGACCCGCGCCCGTGCGGCAACCGGCGCCGGCTTGCGTCGCGGCTTTCGCACCGCGAAGCCGAGCGCACGCAAACTGTATTGCAGGCTCCACGCCACGAACTGGACGGTGCCCCCGAAGATGCTCTTGTGCATGCGACGGGCTTTGCGCGACCGGTCGAGCACCATGTAGTCGCCATACATCAGGTCGGCCACGAGACGCATTTGCAACGGCGACACCTGGAAGAACTGCAGCCCGTAGAGATCGTCGGAACCCTTCATGTTGATGCGCCGGATGATGGCCGACAGGGTACGGACCGGCACTTCGCCGCGCACCTGGTCCACCTGCAAGGTTCCCAATGTCTCGCCTTCGCTGAACGAGAAAGTGCTGTCGATGACGCGCACTTGCGCGCCCCCGGTCGACACG
Organism: uncultured Alphaproteobacteria bacterium; assembly: GCA_937871825.1. Classification (GTDB taxonomy): domain Bacteria; phylum Pseudomonadota; class Alphaproteobacteria; order Rhizobiales; family Beijerinckiaceae; genus Lichenihabitans. Next base: position 694 of record CALMOK010000024.1, on the reverse strand, counting down.
TCCTCGATCAGGACCTGGACCTCGACGCCGTTGGCTTTCAGCACACCCTGTCGCTCGATGGCGAGCCGCTGGTTCCGCCGAAGTTCGCGCCGCTCGGTCACGGCGCCGAGCGCCGCCCCCGCGATCCCGAGGTTGAGCACGTTCCACACCATGACGACGACGAGCAGGTCGTTGAACACCGGCTCGGTCAGCAACCGCCAAACGCCGAGCAGGCTGGCCCCGAACAGGAGGAAGAACATCGCAAAATAGGGAACCGACAATTCCGAGAGCTGATCCTCCTCGAGCGTCAGGGATTTGTCGGTGACGTTGAAGGTCGGCTTGCGCGGACTGAGGATGACGCTGATGATGGCGCGGAAAAGGTAGATCGATTGGACGTATTCATACAGTTCCGAGATCCATGGCCAGCGCACGCGACCGTAGATATAATTCTGGATCATCACGTTGACCGTCAGGTAGGTCAGCGTATAGGCGACCATCTGGTTGAGGTTCGCGACATAGATCTTCAACGAAAAGAAAAGATAGAGAAGTGGCGCGAGAGTAAAGGCGAGCCGCGGAAACGGAAAAAACCAGAACAGCGGGTTCGACACATAGCAGATGCGCTGGGGCAGCGAGAGGCCACGACGCAGCAACGGGTTCTTGAGCATCAGGATCTGGATCATGCCGCGGCACCAGCGCGACCGCTGGCCGATGAAGC
>CALMOK010000023.1:219-5506 GCA_937871825.1 uncultured Alphaproteobacteria bacterium | reverse complement strand
CTACATGGTGGCGCCGCTGACCGTCATCGATTTCATCCGGGCGATGTCCCACTTGTACCATCACCCGACGGCGGCGCCGGTGGGCCGCGTCATCGCCGTGACGGGAACCAAGGGGGGCGCGGGCGCGTCCACGGTCGCCCACAACGTGGCCTGGTCGATCGCCCGGACCTTGGACGTCCCCACGGTGATCGCCGACCTCGACCTCGCCTACGGGACGGCGGGCCTCGATTTCAACCAGGATCCGCCCCAGGGCATCGCCGACGCGATCTTCGCGCCGGACCGGGTGGACGGCAACCTCGTCGACCGGCTGCTGTCCAAATGCACCGACAAGCTCAGCATCCTGGCGGCGCCGTCCTCGCTCGACCGGCTTTACGACCTCAACGAAACCGTGTTCGACGGGGTGCTCGACATCCTGCGCACGACGATCCCCTGCGTGGTGCTCGACCTGCCGCACCAATGGACGGGCTGGACGAAGCGCCTGCTGACGGAAGCCGACGAGGTGCTGATCGTGGCGGCGCCGGACCTCGCCAACCTGCGCAACGCCAAGAACCTCCTCGACGTGCTGCGCGCCGCGCGCCCCAACGACACGAGCCCCAAGCTCGTGCTGAACGGCATCGGCATGCTCAAGCGGCCCGAGATCGCCGTCGCGGATTTCGCCAAGGCGGTGGAGTTCCAGCCGATCGCCTCGATCCCCTTCGACGCCAAGCTGTTCGGAACCGCGTCCAACAACGGGCAGATGATCGGCGAGGTGGACGCCGGCAGCAAGACGGCCGAGATCATGGTGCAGATCGCCCGAACCATCATGGGCAGGGCGGAAACCCGGAAAGCCAAGAAGACGCTGTTCGACCCCCTGATGGCCCGCCTCGGCGCCCGCAAGGCCTCCTGATCCCCGGCCGTCGCTCCAACGAGGAACTCCGCCCGCATGTTCGGTAAACGCGCCAACACGGTCGCCGGCCAACCGGCCGCCGGGCATCCGTCCGCTGGCAAACCGCAGGGCCAGCCCGAACCGAGGCTGCCGCCGGCGGCTGGGAAGCCGGTCACGCCCGCCCCGGTTTCCGCGTCCGACAGCAAGCGCTCGGACGAGTATTACCTGACCAAAAGCGCGATCTTCGGCGCCCTGATCGAAGCCATCGACCTTTCGCAGCTTTCCAAGCTCGACACCGACAGCGCCCGCGAGGAAATTCGCGACATCGTCAACGAGATCATCTCGATCAAGAATGTCGTGATGTCGATCTCCGAGCAGGAGGACCTGCTCGACGATATCTGCAACGACGTTCTGGGCTACGGCCCGCTCGACCCGCTGCTGGCGCGCGACGACATTTCCGACATCATGGTCAACGGGGCGACCCGGACCTACATCGAGGTCGCCGGCAAGATCCAATTGACCAACATCCGCTTCCGCGACAACGCGCAGTTGATGAACATCTGCCAGCGCATCGTCAGCCAGATCGGCCGCCGGGTGGACGAGGCGTCCCCGATCTGCGACGCGCGGCTCGCCGACGGCTCACGCGTCAACGTCATCGCCCCGCCGCTCGCCATCGACGGCCCGGCCCTCACCATCCGGAAGTTCAAGAAGGACAAGCTGACGCTCGACCAGCTGACCCGTTTCGGCGCCATCTCGCCCGCCGGGTCGGAGATCCTGAAGATCATCGGCCGGGTGCGCTGCAATGTGCTGATCTCGGGCGGCACGGGCTCGGGCAAGACCACCCTGCTCAACTGCCTCACCAATTACATCGACCACGACGAGCGGATCATCACCTGCGAGGACGCCGCCGAATTGCAACTCCAGCAGCCCCATACGGTGCGCCTCGAAACCCGCCCCCCGAGCCTGGAAGGCTCCGGCGCGGTGACCATGCGCGACCTCGTCAAGAACTGCCTGCGCATGCGGCCCGAGCGGATCATCGTGGGCGAGGTGCGCGGCCCCGAGGCCTTCGACCTGCTACAGGCGATGAACACGGGCCACGACGGCTCCATGGGTACGCTGCACGCCAACTCGCCGCGCGAAGCGCTGAGCCGCCTCGAATCCATGATCACCATGGGGGGGTTCACGCTGCCCTCGCGCACCATCCGCGAGATGATCGTGACCTCGGTCGATGTGATCATCCAGGCGGCTCGCCTGCGCGACGGGTCGCGGCGGATCACCCATGTCACCGAAGTGCTGGGCCTGGAAGGCGACGTCATCATCACCCAGGACCTGTTCGTCTACGAGATCACCGGCGAGGACGCGCAAGGCAAGCTGAAGGGCCGCCACCGGGGAACCGGCATCGGCCAGCCCCGCTTCGCCGAGCGCGCCCGTTATTACGGCGAGGAGGCGCGCCTCTCGGCCGCCCTCGACAACGCCGAAGCGACCGCCGACTGAGGGGGCCGTCGGCGTCCGCCTCCGCGCGCAGGCGAAAATCCCGGCGGGGGGTGGAGACGTGTCGAGGTTTAACGGACGCGAGCGGGAGGACTTAACCCCACCCCCATCCTTCGCTTGCCGAACCGCGCCCCCGGCCCGATGCTGCGCCCATGAACCCCTTCGTGTCCGACTGGTTCGCCGCCGCCTTCAACGCGGTCCTGTGCACCACGATCCTGCCTTCCACCTGCGTGAAGGGCGACGAGGTCGTGAACCTGCACATCAACGGAAGCCAGACGACGTTCCAGGTCGCGCGACGCTATCTGGAGCAGCCCAGCGCGTATCGCGTCAACGACAACGTCGATGATGTGCTCTTGCTCGTGACCATGCCCGGCGTCGAAGGCCGCACGCAGGGGACGGCCGCGCAGTTCCACAATCCGGGCCAGTATGGAACCGTTCTCGTCGTCAACAACCCCCATGTTTCCTTGGAGGACTACTTTCGGCATCGGACTGGTGAAAAATATAGGGCTCAATCGCGTGAAGCCGAGGACGAACGGTATGGGCTCAGTCATGTGAAGGCCGTCCCAGCCTCTGCGGCGGAGATTGTCTTTGTTCCGGCAGACATCTATGAGTTAACAACGGGCGCATTGGAGTTATTTATTACATGCAGCGATGATCCTTCTTTAAAGATAGATTTTTGCAATATGTTTTATAACAACAGGGACCTTGTTGTGAAGGCGGGTTTCCCAAGACAAATGATCGGTCAATGGAGCAATATACGCGACCGTGTAAATGATGTATTGAAGGCTGATTGATGGTACATCTAGTCTGGTTGGAGTATCAGAAACAATTCTTAACAGTGGTCAAATCGCGAAGCTCCATTCCTATGTTCAGAGTGAGGACCGCATCGGGTATTACGAATACCTCGCCTCGCTTGGCGACTCCTATGCGCCGCTCGCTTTGGGCGTGGTCGACAACTCGACCCCGAGCGGGGCCATCGCCAATGCCTACGCCGAGACCGAGGCGGCATTCGACGGCAAGCCCATTGGAAATCCCACCTTAGCGTCGATCGGGCTCAAGCTCATGGAGGCCGATTTCACCCAACGAGTAGATGGCGGGTTGAACCTGCCCGTCAAAATCATACGTGATTATCACGTCCAAGTCTTTGCGATGTTCGGTCTACCTCCCGATGTTTGGACCGCCTATACGCCGTTATACGCCGCCGGGCCAACCGGCCAGGAGAACGTCTGGGCTTCGATGCTTGGTGGAAACGTCTACTCGTCGGGCGTGACTGCCTTCATGGCGGCTTACGGTGGCGGAGGGTCGGACACCCAGACGGCGACCCAATGGACCACCGCGGTGGCGGCCGCCTACGCTTCCGTGTCGGAGGGCCAGGGCGCCTCGAACGCGTTCGGGAACTACAGCGTCCTCGAAAACGGCGTCACGGTGATCGGCGGCACCCCGGAGAGCGACTTCCGCGACGGCACGACTGGCGCCGACGTTCTGATGGGCTTCGACGGGGCCGACCATTTGGCGGGCGGCAAGGGGCAGGACATCCTTTACGGGGGAACCGGGCCGGACGAGTTCTTCGGCGGATCGTCCGACACGATCGATGGATGGAACGACGACGTGTCCGACCTTCTGGTAGGCGGAGCCGGCTTCGACACCTATGACGTGTCCGAATACGCGGACGCGTTCGGGGAAGAAACCGATCCCTCCATCAAAAGGGACAGGGCCTTTTACCTCAAGGCGCTCGACAAGCTGGACGTGATCGTCGATTCGGACGGGCGGGGGGGAGATCCAGGCGCGCTACACCGAGGCCGACAAGGATCACCGCGCCGACGATGCCGCCTATCATCAGGTGTATTTCAAAACCAAGGACGACCCGTTTCCCCAACGCGGGCTACGAGAAACCGCAGAAGATCGACGGCCTCCAACATTGGTCCGTCGCCGAGGGCGGCGTCGGGGCAACCCTGGTCGCCAAGCAGGACCTCGACGGGACCTACGCGACATACGTGATCTTCGACGAGGGTTACCAATGGTACACGCCGGTCGTCGCCGTGAAGGATTTTCGCAACGGCGACTTCGGCATCTACCTGCCTGACTACGATCCGAAGGCGGCGCTGCTGGGACTGCCTCCCGGCCCGGACGGGCCTCCCAGCCTGGGTGGGCCTTCTGGCCCAACCAGCCCGACCGAAGCCGGCACGACATACAGTTACGCCATGGCGGACGGCGACGAGACTATCGACGATCCCGGCGATCGATCGACCCTCGTTCTGGCGGACCTGAACCCGTTGGACGTCTCGCTTGAGCGAAACGCCGGGAGCGCCGACCTTACCCTGAATATCGGCCCGACGGGCCGGGCCGTCACCATCGACGGACAGTTCGACCAACGCGGCTTCGGCACGATCCAGTCGTTCACCTTCGCCGACGGAACCGTGTGGACCGCCTCGGACGTCAAGCAACGCGTCCTCGACGCCGCGCAGGCGTCCCCCGCCGACGGGCTCTACGGGTTCACCGGGTCGGACGACGTCATCGTCGCGGGAGGCGGCGACAAGCTTCTTTCGGGCAGCGTTGGAATTGGGGGCGATGAGGACACCTACGTTTACGATCCGACGGGCGGCAACGACGTCATCGACGATGGGGGACACCGATCCCAACTCATCATGCGCGGCATCGATTCGTCCGACGTCGCGCTTTCAAGGGATTATTCGAGCGACGACCTGGTTCTTTCCATCGGATCGACCGGCAAGACCCTGACCTTGTCGGGCCAGTTCAACGGTTATGGCGCCGGTACGATCCAGTCGATCGCCTTCGCCGACGGGGCGACCTGGACGGCCGCCGACCTGAAACAGATGGTCCTCGACCAAGCCTCGTCCTCATCGTCCTATTCTGTATTCGGCTTTTGGGGCAGCGACGACACGCTGGTGGCGGGGACCGGCGACCATTACC
>CALMOK010000023.1:0-209 GCA_937871825.1 uncultured Alphaproteobacteria bacterium | reverse complement strand
GGGTAGCGGTTTCGTCGGTGGCGACCATGACACCTACCTCTATTCCAGCGCCGGCGGAGATGACACGATCGCGGATTTCGGCGACCTTTCCACCTTGTCGATGGGTGACATCGACTCCTCTGACGTCACGTTGTTTCGCGACGGGCCGAGCCAGGATCTCGTGCTCACGATCGATTCGACCGGCAAAACCGTCACGGTTCAAGGTGAAT
>CALMOK010000022.1:5705-6597 GCA_937871825.1 uncultured Alphaproteobacteria bacterium | reverse complement strand
GCCGCAAGCTCTCCGACATCTTTCTCAGCGGCATCGAGATCGACAATCCCCTGCTCGACCGGGTGCGCGAGCTCGGCGAAGGCCGCGCCCGACGCATCGTGGTGAGCCTGTCGGGCATGGCCGAATGGTCGCGCAACGCCGGCGTCACCCGGCTCGACCTGCGGAGCTACAAGGGCGGCGTCTTCACCGGCGTTCCTCCCCGTCGGCGCGTCACCACCAAGCTGCCCGTCAAGCTCGCGGGTGCCGCATGAACCGGCCGTTCCGTCCCCCAACCACCGAGCGCAAGCGCAGCGGTCCCGAATACGTCCTGGCGCAGATCAAGCGCTTTGGTGCCGCCGGCTTCACGATCCCCGAGCTGCACGATCGGACGCGCGGCACGGCCTACACGACGGTGAAGCGCACCGTTCATGAGCTGCGCGACCTCGGCATTGTGGCGAAAGTCGCGCCCGAACTGTCGGCCAACCGACGTTGGACGCTTCGTTGGGTCATCGCCAAAAATCCAATCGTGGCCCCGGCCCGCAACGACCGGGTTGGTCACAACGTGACCCGCGGCCGCAAGCAATTGCAACTGTGGAACGCCATGCGGGCCTTGCCGCAGTTCCTCCTGCGCGAGCTCGCGGCCGTCGCATCGACGGACGATGTGCCGGTCACCGCCGATATGGTGGAATTCTATGTCGGCAGGTTGATCAAGGCGGACCTCGTCCAGATCATGACGCCGCGCGAATATTCCCGCATCGGCCGGCGCGGCAATACGGCGGGCACCTATCGCCTGAGACCGTCCGCCAACACGGGGCCGGCCCCGCTCAGGGTGTTCGGGAACCGCGTGTTCGATCCGAACCTCAAGGCCTATGTCGGCTTGCCGCTCGACGGCAGCGCCGAGGGCCTCAACGTG
>CALMOK010000022.1:0-5695 GCA_937871825.1 uncultured Alphaproteobacteria bacterium | reverse complement strand
GAGGTGTCGGCATGACCGCCCCCGTTAACGTTAACCGACCGGAAAAAACGGACTTCCTCGCCAAGGCTCGCCTGGCTTGGGGCGTGACGATCCCGGAATGGGTGGAGCGGCTCGCAGGCGAAGCGAGCCGCACAACCGGGACGGCCGTCGCCAAGCGGATCGGCTACTCGGTCGGCGCGGTCAGCCAGGTGCTGGCCGGCAAATACCCGGGCGACCTCGGCAAGATCGAGGTGGCCGTCCGAGGCGCCCTCATGGGTGAAACTGTCGACTGCCCCGTTCTGGGCGACATCGGCCGCGATTATTGCCTTTCCGAGCAAGCCAAGCCCCGCGCCGCGACCTCGGCCATCCGGCAGCGCGTCTGGGTCGCCTGCCGCTCCGGCTGCCCGCACTCCCGCATCAAGGGAGGCGAGGATGCTCACGACGACGTTGCTTGATCTCGCCACCATGACGGACGCGATCCTGAGTGGCACCCACGATCTCACGCTGGAGGGCCTGATCCACCTGCGGGACATGCTCGACCAGTGCGCCGCCATGGCGCGGTTGCTCGAGATGGACGCGTCCAACGCCTCGGCGGCAGCGACGCCCACCGGCGAGAACGTCATCCCGTTCCGCCGCCCGCCGATCACGGGAGGCGTCCATGACGGGCTTTGAGGTGACCGTCCCGACCCTGGCCCTGGTTCTTCGGCACGTTTCGGCCACCCTGGAGATCGACGCCGCCGACGTGATCCGCAACCAGGGCGAAGGCGTCGACCTCGCGCGGCCCCTGTATTGCTGGCTCGCTGAGCACGTGACCGACAGGACGCCAGCGGCGATCGCGCTCTCGATCGGCGTCGACCCCGATCACTTCAAACGCTTGCGGAACCTGGTCGACGCGCGCCGCAAGACCGACCAGCCGTTCCGCGAGCGGTTGGACGATGTGGCGCTCGAAATCCACGTCGAGGCCGGCCTGGTGAAACGCAACCTCGTCGCCGGCGCGCCGGATCGGGACGCCGCCGCCACGGCCCGCCGGCTGCTCACCGGCCCGCGCCGGGGCGTCTCGGTCCCGACGATCGACCTCGTCCACCTCGCGGCCTCCTACGAGCTGCTCGCCGGCAAGGTCGCCGAGCTCGACCGCGCCATCGCGGCCCTGCGGTCGGCCCAGTACGGGGCCGGCGAAAAGGGCGCCCGCCAGAACCAGGAGCGCGTCATCCGCGAGCTCCTCGCCACCATTCAGCAACCCGCAAAGGTGCCCGCCCATGGCTAAAGCCAAATCCAAAATCCCGGCATCCACCGTCCGCGTTCCGCAAAACCGGGAGGAAGCCTCCGAGTTCATCGCCAAGATCGGTGATGACGAACGCCTGATCCTTCGCATCACCGCCGACCTCGATCAGAACGTGGCCCTGCTGACCCTCGAGGCCGAGAGCCAGAAGGGCGTGATCGAGCTGCGGATCGCCGAGCACAAGGTGGGCCTTCGCACCTGGTGCGACGCCAACCGCGAGGTGCTGACGGACGGCTACAAGGTCAAGTCCGCCAACCTCGGCACCGGTGAGGTCCTGTGGCGGTCGGGGCCTGAGAAGGTCAAGATCAAGGACGTCGCCGCCGCCCTCGAAACCATCAAGGGCTCGAAGCGCTACAAGGGCTTCCTGCGCGTCAAATACGAGATCGACCGCGAGGCCATGAAGCGGGCCAAGCCCTTGGCGCTGGAGATCGAGGGCGTGTCGTTCAGCCCCGATCCGGAGAGCTTCTCGGTCGAGCCGCTCTCCATCGAGCTTTCGGACGCGCTGGCATGACCGCCGCGCTCCGCCGTCCCATCCCCTCCATCCCCGTCAAGGCCCTCGCCATGCGCGCACCCCTGCTGATCGTCTCCGATGCCACCATGACGGCCGCCGCCGCCCTTTCCCCCGTCCTGCTCGCCGGCGCCGGCGGCTGGGTCGGCGCCGGGCTTGGATTGCTCGGCGTGGTCTACCTGACCCACCTCCGGGACAGCCACATCGAGGCGGACGTCCGCAACGAGATCAAGCGGGACACCCTGACGGCTCGGGCGCCGGTGGACCGGTCCCCCCCGGTTCGGCTCCGGCCGCGCACGCAAAAGATCGCGATCGTGCCGGAGCCGGACGTCCTGCCCGACATGATCGACCCCACGGCCATCATACGCACCTTCAACCGCGTGGTGCCGGCGATCGGCGCGCCGGTCGAGTTCCAGGCGCACGATTGGGCCTTCGGCGAACTCACCTATGAGGGCACCGTCGAGGACCTCCTGTCGGGCGACCGCGTCAAGGTGCGCTGCAACCCCAAGCACGCCTACAGCGTGCCGGTCGCGGCGCTGGTGTTGCGCGAGGGCGCGGAGGGCCGGTCATGACCTCGGCGTCTCACCTCAAAGCGATCCACACCCTGAAATCGCGCTCCGGCCTCCAGGAGGACGAGTTCCGCGCGCTGCTCCGCAAAGAAACCGGAAAGGCCTCTTCAAAGGACCTTTCAGACCCGGTCGCGGGCCGGTTCATCGAAGTGCTGAAGGGCTTCGCGCCGGTCGGCAAGCCAGCGGCGGCGCCGCGCGCCGGCCGGGCCACCGGCAAGTACGCGCCGGTGCTGCAGGCGCTCTGGTTGTCGGCCTGGAACCTCGGCCTCGTGCGATCCAACACCGACGCGGCGCTGATGGGCTTCGTGAAGCGGCAGACCGGCCTGTCGCACACCCGCTTCCTGATCGAGGCGGCCGAGGCCGCGCTTGTGATCGAGGCGCTCAAGAAGTGGATCGCCCGCGACGGCGGCGTCGCCTGGCCGGCCGACCGGGACGACACGGACCCGGTCGCCCGCAAGATGGCCGTCACTCGCGCGATCGCGGCGCGCCTGGCGGCGGCCGGCGGGTTCACACCCTTCATCCCGGGCGGCGACCCCTGGCCGCACGACTTCATGGCCTACGGCCGCAAGCGCGGCCTGCCGCAGAGCTTCACGACCTACGGGGCGGATGACTGGGACCGGCTCGCCAACGCCCTCGGGGCGCGGCTGCGGGCGGTGCTGGCCAACAAGGCGAAGGAGATCAACCCATGAGCGCGGTCGCAAAAGCCACCGGCAAGACGATCACCCTTTCGATGCCGGCCCTCATGCACGAGCGGCTCAGCGTCATGGCGAGAGCGGCCGATGTGAAGGTCGGCGTCTACGCGCAGGCGCTGTTCAACGCCGCCTACGCGGCGCGCTGCAACACCACCGGGGACGTCGACCTCGACACGGCCGTGGCGCGTCTCGTGATCCTTGCCGCGAGCGGCGATTACGACACGGCCGATCTGGCGGTCGCCAGCGGCTTGAGCGAGCCAACCGTGCAGCGGATGCTCGACACCTGGCGCGGCGAAGTGTTCGGAAGGGCGGTGTGATGAGCCTGGACGACTTCAACCAGCCGGTCCAGCAGGCCTAGAAAGCGAGCCCATCACTCCAACTCGCGCTTCACCACCAATGCAGATCGCGTGACAAGCTCAGGGCAAGTAATGCCCACAGAGTTCTGGTTCACAGCAGAACGCCCCGAGGCCCAGTAGCGGTGAGCTGTCTGCTCAAAAGGTTCAGTGACGCCCAGGGGAGGCGATACAAAGGTCCAGTCTGTGCAGTGAATTTCAACGGAAGGATCTTCCAGTTCAACTTCATACAGCACGGGCGGGTTCTTCACCGTACGGGTGACGTAGACCCGAAGGTCATATTCGCTGGGGCACAAGAAGCATGAATTTAAACGCGAAGGTTTTCGCGGATAGAAGGCCTGCCTCACATCCTCGAAGACGATCTCCCGGCAGTAAAGACAATGATTTTCTTTATGGAAATTGATGATCCTTCCCCAGTTGCCTGGCTCAATAATACTACCGGGTCGCAGGCGAATAGGGGCTGCGTGAAAGAAAGTAGTCATACGCCGTACCGCCATCCCGCTAAAAGATGATCGTAGGACTTACAGATGGTAGAAGCAAAATACAGCGTCGCGATCCGGTGGGAGGATCGCCTGTGACATCCTCCTTCGACGGTCTGCCGCCGAACTTGCGCGAGATCGCCGAAGTGGCCGGCCTCGAGGCCGCAATGCAGCTCGCCGCCGAGTATGGCGGCATCCAGGTCAAGATCCCGCGCCGGGTTGGCTCCGAGCACTGGCTGGTGAAATGCGTGGGCCTCAAGGCCGCCGAGGCGATCTGCGCGCACTACCTCGTCCGGGACGCCGACGGCCACCCGGTTGGCAACTTCCGCATGTTGATCCCGAAGGGCAGCACCGGCATCATGGCGCAAGCACGACAACGTCTTGCGCGCGAGCTGCAGGACGGTGACATTAGCGTCCGCGAAGCCGCCAAGCGCGCCGGCCTCGGCGAACGTGCTGGCTGGCGTATGAAAGCCAAGCTGCGCGGCCGGCGCGACGATCGGCAAGGCGACCTCTTCTGAACTGAGCCATCGGTTGAACTGAGCCATCGGTCATGTCGCGGAACAGGCCCGATTGAAGGTCATCCCGAGGCAAAAGTGGCGGTCTGATTTCCGGGATTGTCCGGGATCGCGATCGAGCCGCCCGCCATGCAGACCACCGCCATCCAAACTGCCTTGCTGTCCCGCGGCTTTGACCTCGGCCCGGCCAAAGCCGACGGCATTTGGGGTCGCGCCAGCATTTCGGCGCTCCGAGACTTTCAGTTTTCCCAGCACATCATGCCCACCGGGGTTCCAGACGCGGCAACGCTCCAGGCCTTGTTCGGCCAGCGCACCGTGCCGCTGCGGCCCGATCCCGTCTGGTACGGCGAGGCGTCCCGCCTCAAGGGCCTGCACGAGAACACCACCGCCGGCTCGAACCCGGTGATCCTGGACTGGGCCAAGGCGCTCGGGGGCTGGGTCAGGGGCGTCTACACCGACGACGCCACGCCCTGGTGCGGGCTGTTCGTGGCGCATTGCATTGCGACGACGCTCCCACGGGAGTTGCTGCCGTCCAACCCCCTGTCGGCGCTCGCCTGGGCCAAGTTCGGCCAGTCGCTCTCCAAGCCGTCCCTGGGCGCCATCTGCGTCTTCTCGCGCAAGGGCGGCGGGCACGTCGCCTTCTACGCCGGCGAGGACGACACGACCGTCCACGTGCTGGGCGGCAACCAGTCCGACGCCGTCACGGTCACCCGCGTCCTGAAATCGCGCCTGGTCGGCTATCGCTGGCCCACGACGGCACCCTTGCCGACGGGCGGCCCGACTGTCCTGGCCGGCGGCGGCGCGGTGTCCCGCAACGAGGCCTGACCGGCCCGAGCTTCCGCGCCTTCCGCGGATGAACCGGCGCCTGGGCTCACCACCCGCGCGCAACCCGCAACCTTCATTCGGAGCGTCCCGTGCCGTCCATCTTTCACCGTCTTGCCGCCTTTCTCTGGATCGTATCGGCCGGCTTCGTTTGGGCCATCCTCGGCCTCCTCGCCCTGGTGCTTTGGCCGCTGACGGCCTTCGCGCAGGCCGCGACCGCCGTCGGCGCGCGGCTGCCCATCTTCCGTGATCCCTTGGTGTTGGTCTGCCGTCTCGTTGCCGCGCTCGTCTGGGTCGTGTTGGCCGGCCTGTCGATCATCGCCGCCCTGGTGCTCTGGCCGCTGGCGGCCTTCGCGCAGGCCACGACCACCGTCGACGCGGGCTCGCTGTTCGCCCAGGTGGAGCCGACCCTGGCCACCCTCATCGGCGTGGTGATCGCGGCCGTCGTCGGGCTGATCGCCTGGAGCCTGCACCGGCTCATCGGCATCACCATCGACAC
>CALMOK010000021.1 GCA_937871825.1 uncultured Alphaproteobacteria bacterium | reverse complement strand
ACGTCGCCTGCCGTACGGACGCAGATCGACACCTCGAAGCAGGAGCTTCGCGGCCTGACGGACGACCTTTCGGCCTCCGAAGCCCAGCAGCATGAGAGGATGGCCGAACTCGAGGCGATCCGGGCGGACCGTGTCCGCCTCAACGCGGCGCTGATCGACACCACGGCGCGGGTCCAGGCCACCGAACAGCGGATCGCCGCCGACGAACAACGGCTTGACACGATGTCGGGCAGCAAGGATGCCATCGAGCAATCGCTGGAAAGCAGGCGCGGGGTGATCGCGAACGTTCTTGCGGCATTGCAGCGCATGGGACGTCGGCCGCCTCCCGCCCTCCTGGTGCGCCCCGACGACATCCTGGGCACGATTCGCACCTCCATGCTGCTGGGAGCCGTGGTGCCCGAACTCCGGTCGGACGCCGAAGCCCTGGCCAACGACCTCGCCGACCTCCAGCGGCTTGGCGGTTCGATCAAGCGCGAACGCGATTCGTTGACTCGCGAAGTGGCGGACCTCAAGGCTGAACACCAGCGCCTGGACGGGCTGGTGGAAGCCCGGCAGGCCGCGCAGGCGCGGGCGGAGGGCGCCCTCGGCAGCGAGCGTGAGCACGCGGCTGATCTCGCCCAGCATGCCAGCGGCCTGAAGGAACTGATCGCCCGGCTGGAGGCCGAGACCGCCGCCGCCAAGCGGGTCACCGACGCGGCGTTGACGGCCGATGACCAGCGCCACAAGGCGGCCGAGACGGATGCCGATGGCATCAGGGCCCGGGTCGCCGCCAACGCCAACCGAGACCCCGCCCGGCTCAGCCCCGGCATCGACTTCGCCGACGCCAAAGCGATGCTGTTCCTGCCCGTCAACGGCAGGCTGCGCAAGGCCTATGGGGCTGCGGACGAGTTTGGCGGAACCGAGAAAGGCGTGTCTATCGCGACGCGGCCGGACGCCGTGGTGGCGGCACCCTCCGACGGATGGGTCCTGTTCTCGGGCCCTTACCGGACCTATGGACAAATCTTAATTATCAACGCGGGCGGCGGCTATTATATCGTGCTTGCCGGCATGAGCCGGGTCAGCGTCGCGCCGGGCCAGTTCGTGCTTGCCGGCGAGCCGGTCGCCAGCATGGGCGACGGCTCCGTCAGGACTGCGGCTGCGATCTCGCTTGGCGCGACCGAACCCATTCTCTATGTTGAATTTCGAAAAGACGGAACGGCCGTCGACCCCAGCCCATGGTGGGCGAAAGCCGAGTTGGAAAAGGTTCGCGGATGATGCGCAAGGTTTCATTGATGATGGCGGGGGCCGTTCTGGGCGCGGCATCGGCGACGGCCGTTCTCCATAGCGGCGTGATCGTGAGCAGCCCCGCCAGCGCGGCCGCCTCCGACACGTATCGCAGCCTGAACCTGTTCGGCGACGTGTTCGAGAAGATCCGGACGGACTATGTCGAGAAGCCGGATGAGGACAAGCTGGTCGAGGCCGCCATCAACGGCATGCTGACCTCGCTCGACCCGCATTCGTCCTACATGGACGCCAAAAGCTACCGCGACATGCAGGTGCAGACGCGCGGCGAGTTCGGCGGCCTCGGCATCGAGGTCACGCAGGACGACGGCAACATCAAGGTCGTGACCCCGATCGACGATACCCCGGCCTCCAAGGCCGGCATCTTGTCGGGCGACACCATCACGGCGATCGACGGCGATTTGGTTTCCGGGCTGACGTTGAATCAGGCCGTGGACAAGATGCGCGGCGCCGTGGGCACGCCCGTCACCTTGAAGATCCTGCGCGCCAAGGAAAAAGACACCCAGGACATCAAGCTGACCCGGGCGGTGATCACCATCAAGTCGGTGAAGTTCGAGGAAAAGGACGACGTCGGCTACGTGCGGATCAGCCAGTTCAACGAGCAAACCTTCGACGGGCTGAAAACCGCCCTGCAGAAGTTCCAGACCGATATCCCGAACGACAAGCTGAAGGGCTACATTCTCGACCTTCGGAACAACCCGGGCGGTTTGCTCGACCAGTCGATCGAAGTGTCCAACGCCTTCATCGACCGCGGCGAGATCGTCTCGACCCGCGGTCGCAACGCCGACGAGACGCAGCGATACAGCGCGCGGCCGGGCGGCGACCTGTCGCATGGCAAGCCCATGGTGGTGCTGATCAACGGCGGATCCGCCTCGGCATCGGAGATCGTCGCGGGCGCCTTGCAGGATCACAAGCGGGCGACCATCATGGGCACCCGATCCTTCGGCAAGGGCTCTGTTCAGACC
>CALMOK010000020.1 GCA_937871825.1 uncultured Alphaproteobacteria bacterium | reverse complement strand
ATGCCGGCTACGACAAGGTGCTGGATACCGGCGGCAAGCTGACCCGCATGGTCTACCTCGCGTCCAACGGCGCTGTGCTCAAGACGGCGGACTACGCCTACAATGCCGCGGGTTCCACCGTGCATTATTCAGGCATCGCCGGGCAGGTCTACGCGAGCTACGACGAAACGCTGGACGGCAAGGGCAATGTCCTCAAGTCCGTTTACTACAAGGCCGACGGCACGACTTTTCTCGAAAAATCGCCGGCCGGCTCGGTCACCCACTACACGGGCTACGACCAGTTCGCCGACGCCAACGGCAAGGTCACCCAGCAGGTCTACTTCAAGGCCGACGGTTCGGTGGCGCAGACCGCCACCTACACCTACTCGGCGGCGGGCTCGGTCACCCATCTCACCGGGCTGACGGGGCTGGACTATGCCGGCTACGACAAGGTGCTCAATCAGGCGGGCGCGATGACCAGCCAGACCTTCTTCAAGGCGGATGGCTCGGTCTACCAGACCGAAACGACGAACAAGACGGCGAGCGGCTCGGTTTCGCACTATGCGGACATGACCGGCAACTCCTTCACATCCTTCGACAGCTTCAAGGACACCAGTGGGAACGTCCTGCGGAAGATTTTCTACGACGCCAACGGCGTGGTGCAGGACACGGGAGCGAACCAGAGTTCGGCGGCCAGCAAGAGCCAACAAACCCTCGTGGGGACGGCCGTGTCCGACCTTTACCAGATCTCCAACATGTTCGAGCCCGCCTACTCGATCGCCGATTTCAGTTCGGCGAAGGGCGACAAGCTGGCCCTGCGCGGATCAAATTTCGGCCTCGCTCCGGGCGCGGCCTTGTCGGATGGAGCCAACTTGTTGAATGGGGACGGCGTCCAGGCCGCCACGCGGGCTCCCACCTTCCTGTTCGACACGCGGACGCACAGCTTGTCGTTCGACCCCGACGGTGCCGGCTCGAAGGCCGCCGGGCTTCTGGCGATCCTGCCCAACCAGGCCGCCCTCAACAGCGGGAACTTCACCATCGGCTGATCGGGCTCCCACAGGGTGGCCCGTGGAAACCCACCTCGGGGCCGCCTTCCCGCGAAACCTCGCCCAAGCGTCCCATCAGTCCAGCCGTTCGAGCACGGCTGGGGTGGACGGGACGCCAGTCGTTCCACGCCGCATCGCCGGGCGCCGACGATCCGTCCGTGAAACGACCGCGAAGGCGGTGACCCGTCTTGGCGCAGGTGCTATCGAGCGGTTGATGGCCGATTTGTTGCAAATATTGACGATCGCCGGGGTGCTGTTCCTAGGCGTGCTCAGTCCCGGTCCGAACTTCGCCATCGTCACCTCGACGGCGATGACCGTGTCGCGGCGGGCGGGCCTCCTCACGGGGCTGGGGCTCGCCGCCGCGTCCTGCACGTGGGCGCTGCTCGCCGTCGCCGGCTTGGGGGTGATCGTCGCGCGGTTTCCCTGGATCGAGGCGGCCGTGAGAACGGCCGGGGCGGCTTATCTGATCTGGCTCGGGGGCAGGATGATGATGAACGCCCCCAAGCCGATGCCTGTCCCGGACGGGGAAGCACGTTACGGAACGGCCGCAGTCAGCAAGGCCTTCCTGGTCAGCATGACCAATCCCAAATCGGTCGCGTTCTACGGCAGCATCTTCACCGTCATGGTGCCGACCTCCGCCCCAGCCTGGTTTTACGCCGCCATCGTGCTGATCGCGGCGCTTGTCTCGGCGTGCTGGTATTGCAGCTTGGCGCTCTTGTTCTCGCGCGAAGCCGCCCGGCGGGTCTACGCCAAGGCAAAAACGGGGATCGAGGCTACGATGGGAGTGGTCCTCATCGGGTTGGGTGGACGACTGCTCCTGAGCCGCTGAACCCAGGACGGCCCGCGTGGCCGGAGGGTCCTTCGATCGGCGGTGTCGGGTGATCCCGTGCCGTCCTAAGCCCGACCGACGCTGACATAGGTGAAGCCGTGGGCGCGGACCTCGGCCGGGCGATAAATGTTGCGTAGGTCGACCATGACAGGCGCCGCCATGACGGATTTCAACAGGTCGAGGTCGAGCGCCCGGAACTGGTCCCATTCGGTCACGATGACGAGGGCGTCGGCATCCCTGGCCGCCTCGTAGGGGCCGGTCGCGAAGGCGACATCCGGCAGCAGCGCGGCGGCGGCCTCCATGCCCACGGGATCGAAGGCCTTGATGCGCGCGCCCATCGCCTGCAGGGCCGGCACGATCGACAGGCTCGGGCTGTCCCGCATGTCGTCGGTGTTGGGCTTGAACGTCAGGCCGAGGACGCCGACGGTTCGTCCCGACACCGACCCGCCCAGCGCGTCCCGGACTTTTTCGGCCATGGCGGCCTTGCGTCGCTCGTTCACCGCCACCGTGCATTCGATCAGCGTGACGGGCGCCCCGTGGTGCTGCGCGGTGCGCGCCAGCGCCACCGTGTCCTTGGGGAAGCAGGACCCGCCGTAGCCCGGGCCCGCGTGGAGGAATTTCGGGCCGATCCGCCTGTCGAGCCCGATCCCCCGCGCCACCATCTGGACGTCGGCCCCGACCTTTTCGCACAGGTCCGCCATCTCGTTGATGAAGGTGATCTTCATCGCCAGAAAGCCGTTGCCGGCATATTTGATGAGTTCGGAGGTGCGCCGGTCCGTGTAGAGCACGGGGAATTCGTTGAGGCTGAGCGGGCGGTAAAGCTCGGCCATCACGGCCCTGGCCCGGTCGTCGGTCGTCCCGATCACGACCCGGTCGGGCCGCTTGAAGTCCTCGATGGCGGCGCCTTCCCGCAGGAACTCCGGGTTGGACACGACGGCGAAATCGCCCTCGGGCCGGACACGCCGGACGATGGCCTCGACCTCGTCGCCGGTGCCGACCGGAACGGTCGACTTGGTGACGATAACGGTGAAGCCGTTGAGGTGGGCGGCGACTTCTTCGGCGGCGGCATGCACATAGGACAGGTCGGCGTGCCCATCGCCCCGGCGCGTGGGTGTGCCGACCGCGATGAACACCACGTCGGCGTCGCGCACCGCCGGGGCGGTGTCGACCGTGAACTTGAGCCGGTCCATCCGGATGTTGTCGGCCACCAGGCGGTCGAGGCCGGGCTCGAAGATGGGGATCTCGCCCCGGCGAAGCCGTTCGATCTTGGATGCGTCCTTGTCGACGCAGGTCACCACGTGGCCGAAGTCGGCGAAACAGGCTCCCGACACCAGGCCGACGTAGCCCGTGCCGATCATCGTAACCCGCATGGCGGTTCCTTTGGCGGCCGTGAGCGGCCAGTGATTGATCGTGCGGGACGAGCGACGCGGGCCGTGGTCCCGCGCTTCAGGGCCTTGCCCGGCCCCCGCGGCGGCGAACAGCGCTCCGGTTAAAGCAAGGCCGGCCCGAAGGGAATTGCCAAGCTGGCCGAACCGGCCCCGGCACCGCGTCTTCGTTTAACAATCCAGGGTTGTGCTGCGTTGGCCACAGTTGCCGCGCCCGACGTGGGCTTCGGTTAAACCTGCTCCCGGAGGGCGGGCGCCACGATCACGTCCTGGACGCGGCGGCTCCGGAGCTGCTCGTCGAAATAGTCGATCGTTTTCCGCAGCCCTTCCCGGAGCGCCACCCGGGGGCTCCATTTCAGGACTTCGTTGGCGAGCGTGATGTCCGGCCGCCGTTGGCGGGGATCGTCCTGCGGCAGGGGCTTGTGGCTGATCCGCGACGCCGAACCGGTGAGCTCGACGATCTCCCGCGCCAGTTCGAGCATGGTGAATTCACCCGGGTTGCCCATGTTGATCGGGCCGATCACCGTGTCGGGCGAGCCCATCAGCAGGATGAATCCGTCGATCAGGTCGTCGACGTAGCAGAACGAGCGGGTCTGCGAGCCGTCGCCGAACATGGTGATGTCCTTGCCGGTCAGGGCCTGGACGATGAAGCTCGACACCACCCGGCCGTCGTTCGGGTGCATGCGGGGGCCGTAGGTGTTGAAGATGCGGGCGACCTTGATCTGCAGCGCGTGCTGCCGACGATAATCGAAAAACAGGGTTTCGGCGCAGCGCTTGCCCTCGTCGTAGCAGGAGCGGGGTCCGATCGGGTTGACGTTTCCCCAATAGGCTTCCGGCTGCGGGTGGACCGAGGGGTCTCCGTAGACTTCCGACGTGGACGCCTGGAACACCTTGGCCTTCACGCGCTTGGCCAGCCCCAGCATGTTGATGGCGCCCACCACGCTGGTCTTGGTCGTCTGCACGGGGTCGCGCTGGTAGTGGATGGGCGAGGCCGGGCAGGCGAGGTTGTAGATCTCGTCGCATTCGACGAAGAGCGGGAAGCTCACGTCGTGGCGGATCAGTTCGAAGCGCGGGTGGTTGCGCAAGCCGGCGACGTTGGCGTGCGTCCCGGTGTAGAAATTGTCGACGCAGATGACCTGGGCGCCGTCGTGCAGCAGGCGTTCGCAGAGGTGCGAGCCCAGGAAACCCGCTCCTCCGGTGACCAGAATGCGTTTTTCCAAATGCATCGATTGCCGCTCCCGCCACGCTCCCGCCACCATAACGGACGGTCGGGAAGTCTCAACCTGCGATGTGCGGCATGGCGTCGGCCCGCTCAGCCGGCTTCGATCACGCGGCTCGCCAGAACGGCGGCGGAGGCGCGGTTTTCCACCCCAAGCTTGATGAAGATGCCTTCGAGGTGCTTGTTCACCGTTCGGGGGCTGAGGGCCAGGATTTCGGCGATGTCCCGGTTGGATTTGCCGCGCGCGATCCAGGTCAGCACCTCGGCTTCGCGGGCCGTGAGGGCGAAATGCCGCCGCAACGCTTCCCCCTCGCCGCCCTCAATCCTGACCGATAGGCGGAACAGGAATTCGTTCGGACCGGTCGCGCCCAGGAAGCCGAGCTGGAGGGAGGGCGCCTGTCCGTTCTCAAGGGCTGGAAGCGGCAAGGGTGGCGACCCGTTGCCGGTCATGGCGGCCAGCAGGGCGGGCGCGGTCTCATCCGGCAGCGCCACGCTGCCGTCCGGCGACGGGAAGGCGGCCTGCAGAAGGCGGCCGGCCTGCGGGGTCGCCCAGGCAAGGGCGCCCGTTCGGTCGACGGCGAGAAGGTAACGCCCCGTCGCGTCAAGCGCCACGCGGGCGCTTTGCGCCGCCCGGGCGTTGCCGACATGGGCCCGGATACGGGCGAACATCTCGTCGAGGACGACCGGCTTGGTGACGTAATCGACCCCGCCCGCCGCGAAACCCTGGACCACGTGGTCGGTTTCGCTCAGCGCCGTCATGAAGATCACCGGCACGTGGGCCACCGCTTCGAGCGCTTTCAAGCGCCGGCAGGTTTCGAACCCGTCGAGGCCCGGCATCATGGCGTCCATCAGGATGACGTCGGGCGTCACCCGCCCGCAGATGGCGAGCGCCGCCGCGCCGCCCGTGGCGATCAGCGCCTTGAAGCCCGCCTGGTGCAGCGCGTCCGTCAGCATGGCGAGCGTGTCCGGTGTGTCGTCGACCAGGAGCACGACGTCACCCGCGTCCCCCGGGCCGCCGCCGGACGGGGTGTCAGCCATGGGCCGGGCTTTCGTCGCGCGCCGGGCTTTCGAGGTCGGCCGCGAGACCCTCGAAATCGAAACCGTCGAGGCGCTCCCGCAGCCGGGTCACCAGGGCGTGCCGTGCCGGGTCGTGCCCAAGCTGGTCGAGCTTGGCGGCCACGCCCCGGTGATAGCCGATCCGGGCGAGGTTCAGGATCTCGTCCCGGTCCGCCGCCGGCAGGTTGTCCGGTTCGAACTGGACGGCCGCCTCGTCTGGCCGGGCCGAGGCGGCCTCGGTTTCCACGAGCCATTCGAGGCCGAGGAGCCGCTCGACCTCGTCGAGCAGGCGGTGAAGGTCGAAGGGTTTCGGCAAGATGAGGTCGGGGGCATTGTCAGGCGGCGTCGCCCCGGCGCCGACGGCGTCCCCGATGTTGGCCGACAGCATGATGATCGGGGTCCGGGGATGGCCGCCGTTCCGCAAGGCGCCGAGGAGGTCCCACCCCGACAAGCCCGGCATGGCGATGTCCAGGATGAAAAGGTCGGGCCAAACGTCGGCGACGAGCGCCAGGCAGGTCGGCCCGTCGCGGGCCGCCAGCACCGAGAAGCCGAGCGGCTCGAAGATGTCGCGCACGAGCGCCTGCTGGTCGGGATCGTCGTCCGCCACCATCAGGGTCCGCCGGTCGCCCCGGTATCCGCCGATCCGCCGCTCGGGGCTCATGGCCGGGTTCGTGACGGCGGACAACATGAGGCGGACCGAAAAGCGGCTGCCGCGAAAATCGCTTTCAACCGCGATGTCGCCGCCCATCAACTCAGCGAGCAGTTTTGTGATGGCGAGCCCCAGGCCCAGCCCCGGCACGTCGCGGGCCGCCGTGCCGCGTTCGAACGGCTCGAAGACCCGCGCGAGGTCCCCGGCCGCGATGCCCGGGCCGCTGTCCTCGACGGTGAAGCGCGCCACCTGGTTGCGATAGGTGACGGCGAGGCCGACATGGCCGCGCTCGGTGAATTTGACGGCGTTGGACAGCAGGTTGATGAGGATCTGGCGCAGCCGCTTCTCGTCCGTCCGCACCGCGACGGGCAGGTTGGGCGGCGGCTCGAAGCGGAAGGCCAGACCCTTGGCGGCGGCCTGCAGGCGGAACATGTCGACGATCTGGTCGAGGAAGTCGGCGATGCGCACCTCGTTGCGGCCGATCTGCAGGCGGCCGGCCTCGATCTTGGAAATGTCCAGCAGGCCGTCGATGAGGCCGGACAGATGCTCGGCTGAACGCCGGATCACCCGCACGCCGCCCTGTCGCGCCACCGGGATGGCGGTGTCGCGCTCGAGCAGCTGGGCATAGCCCAGCACGGCGTTGAGCGGCGTTCGCAGCTCGTGGCTGAGGCCGACCACGTAGCGGCTCTTGGCGTGATTGGCGGCCTCGGCTACCTCCTTGGCCTTCTGGAGTTCGCCGTCGGTGCGCCGGTGCGCCTCAACCTCCTCTTGCAGCAGCGCCGTTTGCCGGGTGGACTCTTCCTGGGCCACGCGGCGGCTTTCCCCGAGGAGCACCAGGAACCAGGCGAGCACGCCGGCCACGATGAAGAGGATGGCAAAGGCCGTCCACAAGGCGTGGTCGACGGTCAGTTTGGCGGCGGGGCCGTACGAGGCCGCCTGGGCGTCGATCAGCACCAGCACGAGGCTGATCACGGCCGTGATCAGCCCGTGCACCGCGAGGTAGCGCAGCACCCGCGGGCCAAGCGCGCGGGCGACGGAGGCCGGCAGAAGCCGGTGAAGGGCTTTGGCGGCCTGGGCCTGAGCCCGCCCGTGAGGCTTGCAAAGGTCGTGGCAGCGCGCGTCCAGCGAGCAGCACAGGGAACAGATCGGCGCCCCGTAGGCGGGGCAGCGCGCCATGTCCTCCGGATCAAAGGCGTGGTCGCACACCACGCAGGCGACCGTGGTGTGCCCGCCCCAATCGGTGTCCGGCGCGCGAGCGAGGTAATACCGTCCCCCCGTCGCCCAGGCGATCAGCGGCGCGGTGAGGAGCGCGACCCCGAGGGCGAGAAAGGGCGCGAGCGCCTGCGGAACGGGCCCGACCGCGCCCGAGGCCGCCAGAAGGGCGATGCCCGTCGCAAGGCCCATGGCGCCCGTGCCGACCGGATTGATGTCGTAAAGGTAGGCGCGGCGGAACTCGATGCCGGGCGGGCTGAGCCCGAGCGGCTTGTTGATCGCGAGGTCGGCCACCACCGCGCCGAGCCAGGCGACCGCCACGACAGCGAAAAGGCTCAGGATCTGTTCGAGCGCCGCATAGATGCCGAGTTCCATCAGCAGCAGCGCGATGCCGACGTTGAACACCAGCCAGACCACGCGCCCGGGGTGGCTGTGCGTCATCCGGGCGAAGAAATTCGACCAGGCGAGCGAGCCCGCGTAGGCGTTCATCACGTTGATCTTGAGCTGCGATACCACCACGAAAGCTGCCGTCAGCCAAGCCACGGCGTCCGGCCAGGGCAGCACGTAGCCGAAGGCGACCCGGTACATGGCGGCGGGCTCGCCGGCGTGTTCGGGGGCGATGCCGTGGCGCAGCGCCAGCACGGCGAGAAGCGAGCCGAACAGGAGTTTTGGCGCGCCGAGCACGATCCAGCCCGGCCCCGCGGCGAGCAGCGACACGGCAGTCCAGGCCTCGCCGGGCTTCCCGGTGCGGACGGGAAAGAAGCGCAGGATATCCACCTGTTCGCCGATCTGCGGCATGAGGGCGAGGATAACGGAGGCCGCGCCGCCGAACTTCAGGAGGTCGAAGGCGTCCGCGCCTGTTTGATTGCCGGGACCCTGGACGCCGAGTCCGGGAAAGTGCGTCCAGTCCACGACGGCCGGCCAGTCCCGCGCCAGGATGAACCCGACGGGCAGGAGGTTGAGGATGATCCAGAGCGGCTGCGTCCAGATCTGAAACCGGCTGATCCAGGAGATGCCGTGGGTGACCAGTGGGATCACCGCCACCGCGCTCACGAGATAGCCGAGCCAGGGCGGCACGCCGAAGCAGACGTCGAGCGCCGTGGCCATGATGGAGGCCTCGACGGCGAACAGGATGAAGGTGAAGGCCGCGTAGACCAGCGAGGTGACGGTCGAGCCGACGTAGCCAAACCCCGCCCCGCGGGTCAGCAGGTCGATATCGACGCCGTGGCGGGCCGCCGCGCGGCTGATCGGAACGCCGGTGGCGAACAGGATGGCGCCGACGATGAGTGTGGCGACCAGCACGTTGGTGAAGCCATAGGTCAGCGTGACGCTGCCGCCGATGGCTTCCAGCGCCAAAAACGAGATCGCGCCGATCGCCGTTTGCGAAACGCGCGTCGCCGACCATCTACGGGCGCTCTTGGCGGTGAAGCGCAGCGCGTAGTCTTCAAGCGTTTCGTCGGCGACCCACCGGTTGTAGGCGCGGCGGACGGGGAGGATTTTCTGGGGTCCGGTCATGAGGCTCGGCCAAGGGCGATGCAAAAGCCGAGCCGGTCAAGTTGATCCAGAGTGGCAGACGGGTCCGGACGCCGGTCAACAAGGCTCGGTCAGGTGGCGGAAATTGGGAAGGACGTCTGACGTCGACACGGTCGGCAAGTCTTACGTCTTTCACGCCGCCTTGAGCATGAAGTCGACGTGGACGGCATCGTAGGGGAAGACGACACCGTTCTCCGTGCGGTCGATTACGCCAGCATTGATCAGCGCCAGCATGTCGCCATGCACGGCCTTCACGTCGCGATCAAGCCGGCGGGCGACTTCACGGATGGCGAGCGGTCCTTGAC
>CALMOK010000019.1:1360-2907 GCA_937871825.1 uncultured Alphaproteobacteria bacterium | reverse complement strand
CCCCAAACCCCTGGCCGTAGAATTTGAGGACGTAGCGGCCGGGATTCCGGCGCAGGAACTGCGCGGCGTCCTCTTCCCGGTCGAACGGGTGGACGGCCGCGACCGGCATCCCGAGGTCGCGCAGCACCCCCTGGGCATAGGCCCTGTCGTTTTCGAGCTGGTCGCCGAATGTGCTGCCGCCGATGACGTTGAACCCTTCGGCCCGCAACGCGTCCTGCCGCGCGCCCCGGCCGTAGGACACGTTCTCGAACAGGATGATGCCGTCCTCGCCGGCTTGCCGAACCCACGGCAGGTCGGCTTCCCAATCGCCCGTGCGCTCCACCATGCCGGCGAGGGTGCCGTGGCATTGCGGTTCCGAGATCGACACCCTGACGTCATGACCCTCGGCCTTGAGCCGGAGGTACAGGGAGTTCAGGTCGCAATAATCGCCGATACCAAGGAAACGCATGGGGCCTCGCGTCCAACTGCTACCCACGTTAACAGATGGGCGCGGGTCGGGCAGCGCTTTTGATTAGTCGAGCGCCGGTTGGAACGGGACGAAGTCCGTCGGGGTTGGCCCGGCACCTGCAGCATCGGGGTAAACGCCGGCATGTTTGTGATCAAGACGCGTGTCGGGTCGAGCCACATCCACGGCATCGGCGTGTTTTGCGGCGAGGATGTCGTGTCCGGCCAGGTTGTGTGGCGGTTCGACCCCGATTACGACCGGCTGATCCCTGACGCGGCGGTCCCCGGCCTGCCGCACGCGTATCGCGCCTTTCTCGACACCTACGCCTACCGATCGGTCGATGTCGAAGGCGGGCTGGTGCTGTCGGGGGATCACGCCAGGTTCCTGAACCACAGCGACGACCCGAACACCGAGGAGCGACCCTTCGTTTCAGTGGCGCGACGTGCCATCCGGGAGGGCGAAGAGATCACCTGCGACTATGGCGCCTTCTGCGTGGACTGGACGGGGTTCGACGTCTGACCGTCATTGGCACATCGCCGCGCCGAACCGGTGGACGCCGTGGCACCACCTGCCTCGCCCGCACTCGACCCCCAAGGCCCGACCCATGATGAGAACGGCTTTTCTTCTTTGCCTGATCGGCTGTCCCGTGGCGGGTCAGGCGGTCGAGTTCACGGGGCCACTCATCCGGTCCGCCATTGCGGACAAATCCCGCTATCAGCCGGGCGGCACGGTGACGCTTCCCATCGTTTTGGGCAACAGGACCGGAACCCCGTTCGAGGGAAGGCTGTCCTGCCAGATGTTCGGCCGGGGAACAAAGGTCGGCCAGGCCAGCGCGGTTTCGGTCGATCCGTTGGAGCCGGCCGCCACGCGAACCGTTTCGGTCCGGTTCGAGCTGCCGCGGGGCGAGGATAACCGGGGTTATCAGGTGATCTGCTCGGCCGAAAACGGCATCGGGGTGGTCGACATGGCCGCCACGGCGATCGATGTGTCATCCGACTGGGCCAAATTCGCCCGCGAGTGCTTCGTCACGCATTTCACGGCCGGGACCGACACGGCGGCGCAGATCCGGGGCCTGCGAGCCTACCACTGCTCCGTCCTGCAG
>CALMOK010000019.1:0-1350 GCA_937871825.1 uncultured Alphaproteobacteria bacterium | reverse complement strand
CTGCAGTTCTACGACGTCACGTCCCGGCATGAGACCCCTTTCAGCCCGGCGCCGTCGTGGCTGAACCTCGAAGGCGTCACGGTCGACGTAGAAACCGTGCGCTCCACCATCGCGCGCGGCAAGGCCTCCGGCATGGCATCGCTCGTCTACACGCTGTGGAACGGGTCCTACCCGAGCGGCCTCAAGGAGGACGGCGGCGTCCGGCTGGAATGGGGTCAGTTCGCGACGAAATGTGCCCCCCGTTGCGGTGCCGAGCACCTTTCGGCGACCCCCTCGAACGGCAAGGGCGGTGGGACGCAGCTCTTTCCGTCGACCTGGCAGGCTCGCTACCTCGTCGAGATGGACCCCACCAACCCGGCTTGGAAGGCGTTCTGGCTGGCGCATAATAAGCCCCTGATCGACCGTCTCGGGTTCGACGGATGCCAGATCGACACCCTTGGCGACTTCGACAAGAACTATCGCGCCGACGGCACCAGGATCGATTACGCGACGGCGCTGTCTGACTTCGCCAATTTCGCCATCCAGGGCGGGTGCCGGCGCGGTGTCATCAACAACGTCTCGAACGGTGGATCGGCCGACGTCGCCCTTCATGCCGTGGAGGACTTCTACTACGGCGAGCGCCACCCCGAGTTCGGCGACGCGCCGAACTACCACAACGTGCACGACAGCGCGGGCCTGCTGCGGAGCCAGACCAACAAGGCTATCAACTACGCGATTTACCTGAATGAGGATCATGCCCAAACCCCGTCCTGTTCAACAAACGGGGGGCCTGACACCTGCTACTTCAACGAGCCGGGGCTGCTCTACCTGGAAGCCGTGATGCACGCCTCGGGCGTGTGGCACGCCGGCTTCATCGACGGGCCACTGGCGGCGCCGGACGACCCCAAGTTCGTGTCCAACATCCTGGTCAGCAACCCCGCCGCTCAACTCGAAGCCCGTGCCGGCACCAAACAGGCGATGCTGGATTACGCGAGCTTCGCGGTCGGCAACGAGAAACTGCTGCGCGACCTCGCCTTCGACGTCGATGGCGTGCAGCCCGCTAGCCTCGCGCCGGGCGGCTGCCCCGGATCGATGAAGGGTGAGGCGGGGCACGTCTACCTGATCCCGAAAGCCCGGCCGGGCGTTCAGATGCTGCACCTCATCAACTTCTGCAGCCTCACGAGCACGGCCACCCAGGACCGCCACGCCGACCAGCCCGCCCCGAAGGTTCAGCGCGGCATTGGCGTGAAGATGTATTACGCCAACGGCGCGACCGGCGCCAACGCGCTGCGGTTCGCCAGCCCGGATATTGACCACGGCGCGCCGCGGACGATCCCCTACACGAAAAGCTACGACGACAAGGGAACCTTC
>CALMOK010000018.1 GCA_937871825.1 uncultured Alphaproteobacteria bacterium | reverse complement strand
TCGGCGGATTGCTGCTTGCTCGCACAACACGAAGCCAGAGCCTGACCGCGCTTGGTCGGAGCTACTACGAACGTTGCCGCGTCATCCTCGCCGAGGTCGAAGCAGCCGATGCGCTGGTTCCCCACCCCGACACCGCGCCCTCAGGGCGACTGCGGATCAGTGCGCCCGTCGGCGGCCATGTTCTAATACCGCTGCTGACTCGCTACCTGAGGGAATACCCGCAGGTCGTGATCGACTTGGTCCTGACGGATCGATATGTCGATCTCATCGAGGAGAGATTCGAGGCAGTCTTCCGGATCGGAGAACTCGCTGACTCGACGCTTGTTCAGCGATCGCTTTCTCGATACTCGCTGGTCGCCTGTGCTTCCCCAGCCTACTTGCAGGCGCGCGGCACGCCGGTCACGCCTACCGACCTCGCAGGCCATGACTGCCTCGGTTACGCTTACCGAACCCGCCCCTCCGAACGGACGTGGCGGTTCACGCGAGGTGAGGAAATCTCCGAGGTCGTTGTCAATTACCGTTTGGAGGCGAATGACGGCGTCGCGCTCAAGGTTGCAGCCCTTGCCGGGGCAGGCGTGATGGTCGCCGCCCAAGCCATGTTGCGCGATGCGATCGAAGATGGTCGGCTGGTTCGCGTTCTGCCCGATTACGCGCTGCCCTCACGACCGTTTCACCTGCTCTACCCACGCGATCATCGACAGACCCCCAAGCTTGCCCGTTTCATCGCTTTGGCGGTCGACATCCTCGGTTCGGACCGGAACGCGACGGCATGAGCGACGCGATCGGCAGCTATCGTTTCAGGTGGCGGCCGAGACATGGGCGTTGCTGGCACATCGCCGGCTGCTGCGCTCGGACTCCACCATGCACGTGACCTTCAACGAACCCCTAGTGGAATTCAGCGACGATCGACCCCAAAAACCGACTTTCATATCTAGAGTCGCTCAGGGGCACCGGTGTGGCAAAGTCCGCTCCCGCCAACCTTCATCCCAAAGCGGTCGGGCAGCAAACGGCCAATTTAAGCCGAACGTTGTCGGCAGCTTGCCATCGCGACGCTCCAATGGCCAGCGTTACCGAGCGAAAGCAGGTGGTACGCTGAACCCTGCCCACGGTTCCGAATTCTACCTGCTTCAGATCCGGCAGGCCTCCAGGTCGCGTGCCACATTGGCCCCAAGACGCTCCGTGGTGATCAGCACGAGGAAGTCGACCGCATCCTCCGGCCGGCCGGCAGCTTCGACGATCGGATAAAAGGTTTGGTGGACGGCCTGCACGATCACGCCTTCAGGCAGGTCGTCGAAGCGGAGGCACCCTTTCAGCCGTAGCAGAACGGGGCCGAGGCGGAGGAGCAGGTGGCTCATCCAAACCTGAAATTTCCGCCACGACAGAGGTCCTTCCGGTTTCAGGATCGTGGTGGAGATCTGCCTCAGATGATCGGACCCGGGCACGCAAGCGAAGGACGAAATCGTCGGACGCCGCGCCGTTCGGTCGAACAGGAAGCAGGGCAGCGTCTCGGAAGGAGAACGCCTAATCGAGGCAAGCGGGTTGGCACTCGCCACTTGCTGCTGCAAAGCTGCGATCTCGCAGTCAGGAACAAGGTCGCATTTCGCGATCACGAGGTGATCGGCGACACAGACCTGCAGCCAGCACGCAGCATGTTCGGCCATGTGACGCGCGCCGTACTCGGCGTCGATTACCGTCACGACCGTTCTCAACGCGAAAACATCGGCCAGCAGAGGATTGCCGACCAGCGAACTCAGCAGGGGCGCAGGCTCGGCCAACCCGGTGGTTTCGACCAGAACGCGTCCGAAATCGGGAAGCTCGCCCGTGAGCCACGAACGATGGAGGTCGCGCAAGGTCTGCACCACGTCCTGCCGGACAGTGCAGCAGAGACACCCGTTCGGCAGCAGGACGACGTTGTCGGTCACCTGCTTGATCAAGTGGTGGTCGAGACCGATCTCGCCGAACTCGTTCACGATCACCACAGTGTCGGCCATGTCGGCGCGCCGCAAAAGTCCGGTGATCAAGGTGGTCTTGCCACTACCCAAGAATCCGGTCACCACCGAAAGGGGCCAGGGGTCTCCGAACCTCATGTCTGTCGCACGATCAATTGTGGCTCGATGAGGAAGCGCTCGTAGGTCGACGATGGTGAACCGATCCGACGCAACAGGAGGTTCGCGGCCCGGCGACCGATCGTGTTCGGAAAGGTCGCAACCGAGCTCAGGCGCGGGACGGCGCGCGAGGCTTCCGGTATGTCGTCGAACCCGATGACCGAAACCGCCGACCCGAGCTTCAAGCCGCGACGCGTGATCTCCTTGGCGGCGTCGAGCGCCATCAGGTCGTTGTGACACGCGAAGGCGGTCGGTGGATCGCTCCCCTCCAGCAATCGGCCGACCTCGGCAGCAATCGCCTCGGGCGCCGCGTCGCAAGCCCGAACAAGCCCAGGCGCAAGCCCGTGTTCAACCATGGACGACGCAAAGGCATCGACGCGATCCTGAGCGGCCGAAGTCTGCTTGCTGCTGGGCAAGAGGGCGATGCGGGTATGCCCCCGCGCGACGAAATGGCGGATCACCGTGGCGATCCCGGCCCGGAAATCCGGACCCACGAAGTCCCCTTCGGCACCTTTTACGGCGCGAAGGATCTGGACACAGGGAAGGCGCCACGTTCTGAGCTGGGCGATCAGGGCCGGGGATGTGCCCACGGCGGCGCAAAGGATGACGCCGTCGGCACCCTGCTCCTTCACGCGGCGCACGAACCGCTCCTGGCGTTGCGGGCTCTCGTTCGAATTGGCCAGAAAGGCGAGACGGCCGGCGGCGTCGAGGGTCTCGTCGATGCCGGCTGTCAGGTCGGCATAGAACGGATTGGTAATCTCGGGCACGATGACGCCGATGGTGCCCGATAGACCAGTCCGCAGGCGCGCCGCGCCGCGATTATAAACGTAGCCGACGGCCGCGATCGCCTCTTCGACGCGTTCGCGCGTGCTCACCGCAACGAGGGGACTTTGTCGCAGGACCAGCGACACCGTTGCGCGCGACACGCTGGCCTGTGCGGCGACATCGCCGAGGGTCGCTTGGCGGCGCGCTCCGACGTCCGTCACGGTCGACCGCACATCCCGCTTCTCCCCACTGCGGCTCGGACCATAGGACAGCTCCCGACCAGATGTCCAACAGATTAGATCGATCCAAAACAAGCTTGACCAGTCTTCGGCCTTTGGCGAGACTGCTTCAAACGGCGCTGCAAACGACGCTGTCGGAGGAGACGGAAATGCCATCGCACAAGATCACTGCCAGGGCCATCGCGGCTGCTGGATTGCTGTTTTCCGTTCACGCCGCGCGTGCTGACAACTCCGTGGCGGCGGCCAAAGCCGCTGTTGACCGCTACGCTGGGCCACAGACAACCTGGCAAGGCCCCACCAGCGCCCCAAAACCCGCACACGGAAAGACGCTGGTCTTCCTGTCCGGCGACGAGCAGAACGACATCTCCCGCGAATACGGTCTCTACATG
>CALMOK010000017.1 GCA_937871825.1 uncultured Alphaproteobacteria bacterium | reverse complement strand
CAGGTGCCCTTCGTGCAGCGCCCCCATGGTCGGAACAAGCGCGACGCGTTTGCCCGCCGCTCGCCATCGGGCGACATGGGCCCTCACCGTCTCCACCGACGGCGCGACGTCCGGTCTCATCGAACTGTCCGGGCGCGGCTTGCCGAGAAGCGTCCGAAGCACGACTTAATCGTGATCGTTCCGGGCGGAAGCGAGGACTTGCCGTCATGCATAAGAGCCGCCCTCCCGTTCCGTCATCGGCATCCAGCAAGGCCGACGTCGACGCCTTTATCGCCGGCGCGGCGCGAACGCCAGCCCCGTCGGTGGTCTCCACGGGTCGTGGGCGGCTGATTTTCGCGCTCGACGCGACGATGAGCCGGCAGCCGACCTGGGATCTCGCGGTCCGCCTGCAGGGCGAGATGTTCAACGCCACGTCGGCGTTGGGCGGCCTCGACGTGCAACTTGTATATTTTCGCGGCGTGAACGAATGCAGGGCGTCGCGATTCGTGTCAGGGGGCGAGGGGCTGGCCGCCGTCATGCGGCGCATCGCCGTCGAGGGTGGCATGACGCAGATCGGACGGGTGTTGACCCATGCGGGCGACGAGGCCCGTCGAGGTCGCGTGAACGCGCTCGTCTACGTGGGCGATGCACTGGAAGAGCGGGTCGATCCCCTTTGCGCCAAGGCGGGTGAACTCGCCTTGCTTGGCGTGAAGGCCTTCATGTTCCATGAAGGGCGCGACAAGGGTGCGGCTCACGGCTACGCCGAGATCGCCCGGATCACGGGCGGGGCCTATGCGGCTTTCGACACGTCGTCGCCAGGGCGGCTGGCGGCGCTCCTCGCCGCTGCGGCGGCCTATGCCGCAGGCGGATGCGCCGCGTTGCGGCTGCAGGACGCCGAGGCTGGCTCGCCAGCGCAGAACCTACTTTCACAGCTCCGCTAACCGGGCGATAGTTGGGTCATGCCGTTCCTTATCGCAGGTCTGCTTCTGTTCTGGATGTCCTCGCTCGTTTTGAGGAAATTTTCGCGTGCCAATCCCGTCGTGGTGGCCCGGCTCGTCCGCCGTGGAGGCGGCGCCCTGGCCTTTGCCGCCGCGATCTTCGTGCTGCTTCGCGGCCGCATCGATGCCGCCATCGCGTTGTGCGGCCTGGGATTCTGGCTGGTCAAGGACCGTCGACCCGGCGGCGCGATGTTCGGCGGCTCCCGCCAAAGTCGAAAGGTGTCCAGGGTTCGCTCCGCCATGATCGAGATGGAACTCGATCACCTGTCGGGCGCGATGACGGGGTTCATCCTGGCCGGGCCCGACGAGGGGGCCTCGCTCGACCAGCTGAGCCGGGTGCGCTGCCTGGCCTTGTTCAACCGCTGTCAGGTCGACGATCCTGAGGGCGCGCGCCTTCTAGAAGCTTATCTCGACCGCCGGTTTACCGGCTGGCGTCACGCAGGAAACGATGGAAACCACGCGGGGAGCGCCGACGGCCCGCGAAGGGACGGTCGTCGTCCAGGATCCATGTCCGAAGATGAGGCCCATCAGATCCTTGGTCTTGCGAAGAGCGCGACCCGGGAAGACATCACCCGGGCGCATCGCACGCTGATGAAGAAGCTGCATCCCGACCATGGTGGCTCGACCGATCTCGCCGCGAGGGTCAACGAGGCGAAAGACGTCCTGATGCGTCGACATCCCTGATACTCACTTACACTGGAAATCGAACATGGGTGAAAGTCTGGCTGGTTGATCGAGGCGACGCCGCCGGTTTTGGCGGGCGTGAACGGCCCTCGATCAATCTTTGGTGGCGAAACACGCGAAGCCCGATCGCTTGAGGACCTTGCAGGCCGCCTCCGCTCCGCCGGTGTCCAGGCCGGCGAAGCGGGCCCGGTAAAGGGTCGAGTCGCCTTTCCTGACCTTTTCGGTGAAGGGGCGGGCGGAGGCCAGCGTGGCGCGGCTTTCCGATTTCGCCCTGTTGAGAAGGTCGGTCGCCTTGTCGGCCGCGTCCGTGGCTCCGATCTGGATTACCCATGTCCCGCGTGGGGCGGACCCGCCCGCCCGGGCCTTGGTGTCGTCCTCGGCTTCCTCGTTGCGCCCGCTTCGGCCGCCGGCTTTATCGGCCTTGCCGGCCGTTTCAGCCTTCGCCGCCG
Organism: uncultured Alphaproteobacteria bacterium; assembly: GCA_937871825.1. Lineage (GTDB taxonomy): Bacteria > Pseudomonadota > Alphaproteobacteria > Rhizobiales > Beijerinckiaceae > Lichenihabitans. Next base: position 3,392 of record CALMOK010000017.1, on the reverse strand, counting down.
ATCTGGTGGCGACTGGTGGTGTCGCCTTGCTGCCAGCCGGGCCCGCGACCCAGCGGAGGGTCGATGGCGTGGCGGTGGCGAGCGCCGTCCCCGTGGAAGTCGATTGGACGGGCCTGTCGCTCGTCGAGCCGTCGAGCGCGAGGCGACGCTTGTCGCTGGCTGCCAGGGGCGGGGGGAGCCGGAGTGGATCGATCCGGGGGGCGCCCGCGATAAAGGCGGGGCGTGGCCGCTCGACCGGCATTTCGATCGACGTCCGCGAGGCCGACTGGCTCACCGTCCGGGCCCGGTCCCTGGGCGGTTGCACCGGGGCGGGAGGAACCGCGAGGGTGGGAGCGATAAGGTTCGGGCCGCGCTCCTTGGCGGGCTGCTCGTCAAGCCCCTCGTCGCCCTCGTCGCGGGCCACCTGCACGGTTCGCGCCGGCTCCTCGATGGGCGAGGGCGGGGCGGCTGCGGTCCTGGTCGGCGCGGCCTCCTCGATGTGCTCGTCGATCAACCGCGCCATGATGTTGTCGCGGCTGGCCGCCGACTTGCCGCCGAGCACCACCGAGATGATGCGGTGGCCGCCGCGGTTGACGGACGACAGCAGGTTGAAGCCGGAGGCGCGGGTGTACCCGGTCTTGATGCCGTCCATGCCCTCGGTGCGGGACATCAGGTGGTTGTGGTTCGGCATGAAGGATCCCGCGTAGGTGAAACCCGGGATCGAGAAATAGTGGTAGTAGCTCGGAAATTTCTCCTTGATGGTGCGGCCCAGCACGGCTAGGTCGCGCGCCGTCGTCAGTTGCCGGTCGTCCGGCAAGCCGGAGGCGTTGACGTAGACGGTTCGGGACATGCCGAGCGCATGCGCCTTGCGGGTCATCAATCCTGCAAAGCTGGCCTCGTCGCCGCCGATCGCTTCCGCGACGGCTACCGCCATGTCGTTGGCCGACTTCGTGACAATCGCCTTGATGGCGTCCTCGACCGCGATGGTTGATCCTGGCCGAAGCCCGAGCTTGGTCGGCGCCATGCTGGCGGCATGGCGCGAAACGCCAAGCCTGCTGTCGAGCCGCAGGTCGCCAGCGTCAAGCTTCTCGAACAGGAGGTAAAGCGTCATCACCTTGGTGATGGAGGCGGGGTGGCGGAGTTCGTTCTCGTTCACGGCGTAAAGGGTCGAGCCCGAGTTGGCGTCGACCACGAGGGCGGAGAATTGGGGCGAGTCGACCAGCGACCCGCGTCGGGCGTGGTGGGCGGCGGCGTGCGCCGAATGGCTTCGGGCGATCCCCCGATGATGTCTCGCCTCGGCCTGGTCCGTCATCGCCGCCAGGGTGGTGGCCAGCCCGACGACGGTCACCAAAACCCTTCCGACCGATCCGATGTGACGCAACGCCATTGAACCCTCATCGCCAAGCTTCGGTCGCCCTGCCGGTTGTCCGGCCAACGCCCGTCAAACCGGGCCGAGGGGATCGGCCACGCCGTCCGCACGAAACCTGCGCGGGGTGGCGGACCGTTCTCGGCGGGCTTGCCCGAAGTCTTGGCCAGTGACCAAAACAACACGAGACTTGACGCTAGGCGTTCGCAGTTACGGCGCCGTTAACAGGAGCTTGGGGCGATCGGTCGAATGCCGTCGATCGCACCTCCCGCTTCCGCGCTGCGGCCGGGTCGCCAAAGCCATCGTTGCGCCACGATCGCCTTCGACATTCGTGCTGCAAACAATCGCCGCACTGCACTGGCGAACCGACGGTGGCAGCCGTACATTGGGACGGCGGGGCAATATTCGCCGAGCAATACGGGGTATGACGCCGATGAGGATCACGTGACGTCGAGTATCGGTGCCCCAATCGTCGATTTCATCCGGCGGGCCTGGAACGCGTCCGCTGCCTCCAGGATCATGGCTTCCAAGGAGCCCAAAAAGAATGGTGACGGGAGCGGCACGGCCGTTATTACCCGGCCCAAGACGCAGACCAAGCGTCCCAGCCTTTACCGCGTCCTTCTGCTGAACGACGACTACACCCCCATGGAATTCGTCGTTTCCGTTTTGCGGAAATACTTCAACAAGGGGCCCGAGGAAGCGACCAGGATCATGCTGCACGTCCACCAGCAGGGTGTGGGTGAATGCGGCGTGTTCACCTATGAGGTCGCTGAAACAAAAGTCACGCAGGTGATGGACTACGCGCGCAAGCACCAGCACCCGCTTCAATGCATCATGGAAAAAAACTGAGAGGCCGCTGTCGCTATGCCTGCATTCTCACGCGCACTCGAACAATCCCTTCATCGCGCCCTGGCGGTTGCCAACGAACGGCACCACGAATACGCGACCCTCGAGCATTTATTGTTGGCCCTGATCGATGATGGCGACGCGTCGGCGGTGCTTCGCGCCTGCTCGATCGACATTGACGTCCTGAAAAAGCAGCTTGTCGAATACATCGACCATGAGCTCGAAAACCTTGTCGCCGAAGGTCATGACGACGCCAAGCCGACGGCCGGTTTCCAGCGCGTGATCCAGCGCGCCCACATCCACGTCCAATCGTCCGGACGCGAGGAGGTAACGGGCGCCAATGTGCTGGTGGCGATCTTCGCCGAGCGGGAAAGCCACGCCGCCTACTTCCTGCAGGAGCAGGACATGACCCGCTACGACGCGGTGAACTACATCAGCCACGGCATCGCCAAGCGGCCGGGTTTGTCGGACTCGTCGAAATCCCCGCGCGGTAGCGACGAGGAGGGTGAGGGTCGCGACAAGGACGCCAAGGAGCAGGCGGGCGAGTCGAAGAAAAAGGAAGGCGCGCTCGAAGCCTATTGCGTCAACCTCAACAAGAAGGCGAAGGACGGCCGCATTGATCCGCTGATCGGTCGCGAGCAGGAGGTGCAGCGCACCATCCAGGTACTGTGCCGTCGCCAGAAGAATAATCCGCTGCTGGTGGGCGACCCCGGCGTCGGCAAGACCGCGATCGCCGAAGGGCTGGCCCGCAAGATTATCAAGAACGAGGTTCCCGAAGTGCTGGCGGGAGCGACTGTGTTCGCGCTCGACATGGGAACGCTGCTGGCCGGAACGCGCTACCGGGGTGATTTTGAGGAGCGCCTCAAGCAGGTGATGAAGGAGATCGAGAACCATAAGAACGCGGTTCTCTTTATCGACGAGATCCACACCGTCATCGGTGCCGGCGCGACCTCCGGCGGTGCGATGGACGCCTCGAACCTGCTGAAACCCGCCTTGGCGCAAGGTGGGCTGCGTTGCATCGGCTCGACCACCTACAAGGAATACCGGCAGTATTTCGAGAAGGACCGGGCCCTCGTGCGCAGGTTCCAGAAGATCGACGTCAACGAGCCGTCAGTGCCGGACGCCGTGGAAATCCTGAAGGGGCTGAAGCCTTATTTCGAAGAGTTCCACAAGGTGCGCTTCACCAACGAGGCCGTGAAGG
>CALMOK010000016.1:1023-8486 GCA_937871825.1 uncultured Alphaproteobacteria bacterium | reverse complement strand
CGGGTGCCGTCGGGTCACCCGTCGCCAGGCCGGCCGCTGGTCGCCCGCCGTCCGGCGATTGCGCCGCGGCCGGGCAACCAACCGCCACGGCAATCATCACGGCGCCGATGAAGGCCAGCCGGACCAGCGGAAAGAAATCACCCATGGCGCATCAATCGAGCCGGACGCTCCGAATCACCTTGCCGTCCCTTATCGCCGACGATCGGGTCGCCAGAAAGGCGAGAGCGTTGGGCCGGCCCCCGCGTCGGCCGGAACACGTGGATTCAGGCGAGCCAGTCCGGCACACTGTCGAGGCCGATCAAGGCTTCGTAGCTTTCGCGCGCGCGAACGATCGCGAAACGGTCCCCGTCCACCATCACCTCGGGGATCAGGCGGCGTGAATTATAGGTCCCGGCCTGTACCGCCCCGTAGGCGCCCGCCGACATGATGGCGAGCAGGTTTCCCGCCGCCATGGGCGGAAGGGCGCGCCCGAGCGCCAGGTAATCGCCGGTTTCGCAAACCGGCCCGACCACGTCGGCCGTGCTCGTTTCCGCCGTGCGGGGTTCGACAACCGGCTTGATGTCGTGAAAGGCGTCATAAAGCGTCGGGCGGATCAGGTCGTTCATGGCGGCGTCGACCACCACGAACCGCTTGTCGGCCCCTTCCTTCACCAGAACGACTTCCGTCACCAGAATGCCGGCGTTGCCGACCAGCAGCCGACCCGGCTCGAGCACGACCCTGGCGTCGAGCGCGTTCGCGTGCCGGCCCACCAGGGCGGCGTAGCGGTCTGGATGGAAGGCGGAGCCGTCCTCATCGTCGCGATAAGGGATGCCTAAACCACCGCCGAGATCGACGTGGTCGATCGCGTGGCCGTCCGCCCGCAGCTGGCCGACGAAGTCGCACAACACCGCGAAGGCGTCGTCGAACGGCTGCAGGTCGGTGATCTGCGAGCCGATGTGCATGTCGACGCCCGTCACCCGGATGCCGGGCAGGGCCGCCGCTTGCGCGTAGACGGCCCGGGCGCGCCCGATGGGGATGCCGAACTTGTTCTCGGACTTGCCGGTCGAAATCTTGGCGTGGGTAAGCGCGTCGACGTCCGGGTTGACCCGGATGGAGATCCGCGCGGTGACGCCGCGGGCGGCGGCGAGGGCCGACAGGGTGGCGAGTTCGGGCTCGGATTCCACGTTGAAGCAGAGGATGTCCTCGTCGAGCGCGGCCTCGAGTTCCCGCGGCGTCTTGCCGACACCCGAGAACGTGATCCGGGAAGCCGGAACGCCTGCCGCCCGCGCGCGTCGCAACTCGCCCTCCGACACCACATCCATGCCGGCGCCGAGCTTGGCGAAGAGGCGCAGCACCGCCTGGTTCGAGTTGGCCTTCATGGCGTAGCAGACCAGGGCCCGCTGGCCCGCGAAGGCGGCGGTGAAAACGCGGTAATGGCGTTCCATCGTCGCCCGCGAGTAGCAATAGAAGGGCGTTCCGACCGCGGCCGCGACGACCCGGAGGTCGACCGATTCGGCGTGCAGAACGCCGTCAACATACTGGAAGTGATGCATGAGGCGGGCGGATCACAAAAGGGGATCGAGGATGAACGGCTCGTGCGGCGGCTTGATCGGCACGCGCTTGGGCCGCCTGCCGATCGGCTGCACGCCATCGTCGGCGGGAGCGGCGGCCTGCGCGCTCGCGCCCGGTGGCGCTTCCAACTGGCCGCGGCGCCCGCAGCCCGCCATCGGCAGGGCCAGGCTCGCGACCACGAGCGCCATCGCTATTCCACGCAGGCCATAGCACATCGAAAAACCCGAGCCCTTAACCGCGACGGCGGCATTATAATCCAACACCCGCCTCAAGCGAGGGCAAAGCGGGCCGCCACCGGGCGGACCTCGTCAATAGCCTGGGCCGAGCCGTTCGAGCCAGGCTTCGGCCTGCTGGTGCACGTTGGCCGGGGCGGTGCCCCCGTAACTGGTGCGGCTCGCCACCGATTGGCGCACGCCAAGCACGGCGAACACGTCCTCGGTGATGGCGGCCTCGACGCCCTGCAGGTCGGCAAGGCTCAGGGCTTCGAGGGCGACGCCGCGCTCCGAGGCGAGCGCCACGATGCGCCCCGTGACGTGATGGGCTCGGCGGAACGGCAGGCCGAGGCGGCGCACCAGCCAATCGGCCAGATCCGTGGCGGTCGCGTAGCCGGAGCCGGCGGAAGCCTCCATGCGGGCTTCGTCGGGCTGCAGGTCGCGCACCATGCCGGCGGTCGCCACCACGCAGAGCGCCAGCGCGTCGAGGGCGTCGAAGGTGCCTTCCTTGTCTTCCTGCATGTCCTTGGAATAGGCGAGCGGCAGCCCCTTCATGACGATCAGCAGCCCGGTCAAGGCCCCGATCACCCGCCCGGCCTTGCCGCGCACCAGTTCCGCCGCGTCCGGGTTGCGCTTCTGCGGCATGATGGACGAGCCGGTCGAGAACTGGTCCGACAAATGGGCGAAGCCGAATTGCGGCGTCGCCCACAGCACGATCTCCTCGGCCAGGCGCGACAGGTGGACGGCGCAGATCGAGGCCGCCGCCAGAACCTCGAGGACGAAGTCGCGGTCCGCCACGCTGTCGAGCGAATTGGCGGTGGGCCGGTCGAAGCCGAGCGCCCGCGCCGTCATGGCGCGGTCGATCGGAAAAGAGGTTCCGGCGAGCGCGGCGGCGCCGAGCGGGCTTTCGTTGAGCCGGGCGCGGGCGTCGGCGAAGCGCCCGCGGTCGCGGCCGATCATTTCGGCGTAGGCCAGCATGTGGTGGCCGAAGGTCACCGGCTGGGCGGATTGGAGGTGGGTGAACCCCGGCATCACGGCTTCAGCGTGGTTCCGCGCCTTTTCGGCAAAGGCGCGCTGCAGATCGGCCAAACCGGCGTCCAGCATGTCCACGGTGTCGCGCACCCAGAGCCGGAAATCCACCGCCACCTGGTCGTTGCGCGAGCGTGCCGTGTGGAGCCGTCCGGCCGGTTCGCCAATCAGATCGGACAGCCGGCTCTCGACGTTCATGTGGATATCCTCGAGCGCGGCCGAGAAGGCGAAAGTGCCGGCTTCGATCTCGCCGAGGATGGCGACGAGCCCGCGATCGATCGCCGCCGCGTCGTCGGCCGAAATGATGCCTTGTTTGGCGAGCATGGCGGCGTGCGCCCGCGATCCCGCGATGTCCTGGGCGGCCAGGCGGTAGTCGAACCCGATCGATGCGTTGATCTCCTGCATGATCGCGCCGGGGCCGGTCGAGAACCTGCCGCCCCACATCGAGTTGCTCATTTCACGCCCCGGATGGTTCCCATGACCGACCCCATCGACCAACCTCGCCGAACCCGACCCAAGGCGGGTCGCGGTCGCCGTATCGGCGTCCTCGTCGGGGTCGGCGTGCTCGTTCTCGGAAGCGCCGTCCTATACGGGATGAAGGGGGCCGGCAAGGAAGGCGCGGTCGAGTGCCGGGGTTCGGAGGCCCTCGCGGCGCGGCTCGATCCGCTGGTGCGGGGCGAGGTCGCGGCGCTCAACCTGTCGCGTCCAGCCAAGCTCATGCCGAACCTCGCCTTCACGGGACCGGACGGCCAGCCCACCAATCTGGCGGCCTTCAAGGGCCGAACCGTGCTGGTCAACCTGTGGGCGACGTGGTGCGTGCCCTGCCGCAAGGAAATGCCGGCCTTGGACGGGTTGCAGGCGCGGCGCGGAAGCGACAGCTTCCAGGTCGTCCCCATCAACATCGACACGGCGCGGCTCGACCGCCCGAAGGCGTTCCTGCAGGAAATCGGCGTCACCAAGCTGCCGCTTTACACGGATCCGAGCGCCAACGTCTTTCAGGTGCTCCGGCAGGACGGACAGGCGCTTGGCCTGCCGACCACGTTGCTGGTTGACCCCAAGGGATGCGCCATCGGGGTCATGGCCGGCCCGGCCGAGTGGAACTCTCCCGAGGCGCTGACGCTCATCGACGCCGCGACGTCGGGATAAGGACGGGCGCTAACCCGAGTCCACCGCGGCGCGGAAACGGGCGACCGCCATGTTGATCCAAAAATGCTTCGAACGCCGTATAGCCTGCCTGCATGGCATGCTGGAACGCCATGGCGTGGATGTAATCCGGCGTTTCCGCCATCCGGTCGCGATGAATGGCGACCGCCTGCCCAACGTGACGTTTCATCGATGCGACGTCGGCGGCGATGTCGTCCCACAGGACGGCCATCATGGCAGGACGATGCCTTCCGTCATGGCTTGCGCCAACATCCGCTCCGATACCCACGCGGCCGGTCTGGTATCCGGGATCAGGCCGTGACGAGCGCAAAGCCCGTCGGCGACCCTGCAGGCTTCGATGATCGCGCTGTCCGGAAAGTCGGCGAGCAGATCGATGTCGCTGCCGAGGCGCAGTCGTCCCGTGGCGCTTGAACCATAACGGATGAAACGGCCGGAATGGGCTTTCGCGTAGTCAGCCAACGCCGCGTCGAGGGTCGGTAGGGCGGATCGCATGGCGTCGATCCGGGACCTGTGTCGCTCGGCAAGGGTCGATACCGTGCCTATGTCTGCATGCCCACATGCTTGCATGCCCACATGCTTGCACATGCGCCTGCCGGCCAACAATCATTCGCCGGCAAAGGGAACCGGCGACAGCGTCTTGGCCTTCAGCGGAGCGGGAACCGCCTCGGACGCGGGGCGGATGAACTCGCGCCACAGCAGGATCAGGGCTGACATCAGCGCCGGGCCAACGAACAGGCCAATGAGGCCCCAGGTTTCCACGCCGCCGAGGATGCCGAGCAGAACCCAAAGAAAGGGAAGCTTGGTGGCGCCGCCGATGAGGCCGGGCCGGATGAAATGGTCGGCGATCGAATTGACCACCAGTCCGAAAACCACGAGCGCGACCGCGATGGCCACCGACCCTTGCGCGACCAGCACCGCCCCGATGGCCAGAAGCAGGATGACGATCACGAACGGGATCATGGCGGCGACGGCCGTGAAGGCGCCGAGCAGGGTGGGGTGGGGCACCCCGGCCACCGCGTAGGCGATGCCGAGCAGCAAACCCTCGCCGAGGCCGACCAGCACCAACCCGTCCACCGTGCCGTGCACGGAGGAGACCATCTGCCGGGCGATCCGCTCGCCATGGGGGCCGAACAGCCGCTGGCTGGCCCGGCCCATGTCCCGCGCCAAAGCCTCGCCGTTGCGCAGCAGGAAGAACAGCGTGACGATGGTGAAGGAGAAGATGACGACCCGGTGGGTGAAGGCCGTCAGGATTTCACGGTTGCGGAGCATGCCCCCGCTATGGGTCGCGTGGTTGACGAGCCCCGACACGCTCGAGGCGTCTTCGAGGTTGTTTTTCCACCACGCGCCGATCTGCGCGCCCCCGAACGGCAGGCTGCCGACCCAGGCCGGCTCGGGAATGCCGGACCGCATGGCGGTCGAAACGAAATGGGTGACGGCCTGAGCTTCCCGCGCGGCCTGGATGCCGAGCACGATGAAGGGCAGCAGGAACAGCAGCGCGACCAGCGTGGTGAAAAGGAGGGGGAGGACGAGGGGCTTTCCCGAAGGCCAGCGCCGCACCGCCCTGTCGTAGATGGGGCCGATCGCGATCGCGATGATGGCGGCCCAGACAAGGGCCGCCACGAAGCCGTGCAGCGTCCAGGCACCGAGCGCGATCAGCAGCAGAACAAGGAACAGGCGGGCGTTGCGCTGCAGCTTGGATTGCTCAACGGTTGCAACCGGCTGGGCCACGAGGTCGGACATGACGTCTGTTTCCAAGCCCGACGAAACCGCGTCGGCGAGCGGTTGCGGTCCTTACCGCAGATGTTGGGCGGGGTGGAAGCGCAAAGGCGTGGAAGCCGCGCCCCGGCTGAACGAACGCCGGCCGAACGGCGAGCTTGGTTGACATGCCGGCACGGCTCGCCCAGTTGATCGAGCGAAAAAGGAAGCGGCATGCCCCGTCAAATCATCATCGACACCGATCCGGGCCAGGACGACGGCGTCGCTATTCTGCTGGCGCTCGGCTCGCCCGCCGACGTCGAGGTTCTGGGCATTGTCGCGGTGGCGGGCAACGCCCCCTTGCCCCGCACGGCGCTCAACGCGCGCCGCATCGTCGCCCTGGCGGAGCGGACGGACATTCCGGTCTTCGCCGGCTGCGCCCGGCCGCTCCTGCGCGACCTCGTCACCGCCGAGCACGTGCACGGCGAAACCGGCCTCGACGGGCACGACTTCGCCGACCCCACGGTGGACCTGCAACCGCGGCACGGGGTTGATTTTCTTATCGAGGCGCTGAGCGGGCCCCACGCCGCCGTCACGCTCTGCTTCCTGGGGCCGCTGACCGACCTCGCCATGGCGCTGATCAAGGCGCCGGATTGCGCGCGGGGCATCCGGGAAATCGTGCTGATGGGCGGGGCCTACTTCGAGGTCGGCAACATCACCCCGGCGGCCGAGTTCAACATCTACGTCGATCCCGAGGCCGCCGCCGTGGTGATGCGTTGCGGCCGCCCCATCACCATGCTGCCGCTCGACGTCACCCACACGGTGCTGAACACGCGCGAGCGCCTCGCCCGCATCGCAGGTCTCGGCAATCGCTGCGGCACGGCAGTCGCCAACATGCTGAACTTTTCCGAACGGTTCGACGTCGCCAAATACGGCTGGTCGGGCGCTCCCCTGCATGACCCCAACGTGATCGCCTACCTGATCGACCCGACCCTCTACGCGGGCCGGACCGTCAACGTGGCAATCGAGACGACGAGCGAACTGACGCGCGGCATGACGGTTGTGGATTATTGGGGTGTCACGGAGCGGCCCGCCAATGTCCAATATTTGCGGAGCGCCCAGGCCGACGGCATCTACGACCTTCTCGTCGAGCGCCTTGGGAGGTTGCCATGATGGGTGAGCCGTCGTACCTGTCCGGCCTCGTCGCGGTCGGCGCTGAGGTGCGCGACGCCCTCGCGGCGGGGCGGGGCGTGGTGGCGCTCGAATCGACTATCATCACCCATGGCATGCCCTATCCGCAAAACCTCGAGACCGCGCGCGCCGTGGAAGCGGTGGTGCGAACGGGCGGAGCGGTTCCGGCGACGATCGCTATCCTGGACGGTGTGCTGCGGGTCGGCCTTGAGACGGATGAGCTCGACCGGTTGGCCAACCGGGGCACGGGCGTCGTCAAGGCGTCGCGCCGGGACCTCGCCGCCGTTCTGGCGCGGGGCGGAACGGCCGGCACCACGGTCGCCACCACGATGATCGGGGCGCATCTCGCCGGCATCGCGGTGTTCGCCACGGGTGGGATCGGCGGCGTCCATCGCGGCGCCGAGTCGACCTTCGACATCTCGGCGGACCTGTCCGAACTCGCCCGGACGCCCGTCACGGTGGTCTGCGCCGGGGCCAAATCCATCCTCGACATTGGCAAGACCCTCGAAGTGCTGGAAACCCACGGCGTGCCGGTGCTCGGCTATCGCACCGACGACTTCCCGGCCTTTTACGCCCGAACCAGCGGGCACCCCGTCGACCACAGGGTCGATAGTGCCGAGG
>CALMOK010000016.1:0-1013 GCA_937871825.1 uncultured Alphaproteobacteria bacterium | reverse complement strand
GACCGACTTGCTGCTCGCCGCAGACTACGCCGCGCACGAAGCCGGCTTCGCCGCCGCGCAATCGGTCGCGGGGGGCAACGCCACGCTCTACCACCTCGACGCACGCGATCCGAACCAGGCTAAGGCCCGCCTCCTCAACGAGGAGATCGCCCGCATCGCGGCCGTCGGCCACCGTCTCGGTCTCGACAACGGCGTGCTCGTCGCCAACCCGATCCCAGAGGCCGACGCGCTCGACGGCGAGGCGATCGAGGCGCGCATCGCGCAGGCCATCGCCGAGGCCGACGCCGCCGGCGTGTCGCGCAAGGACCTCACGCCCTTCCTGCTCCAGCGCATGTTCGAACTGACGGAAGGCCGCAGCTTGGTGGCCAACATCGCATTGGTGAAGAACAACGCTGGCCTGGGGGCGGCGATCGCGACGGCGCTCGCCAGGCTCCCGAAGGGTGGCGTCGAGCCCGCATCGCCGTCCCGCCCCCTGCTGCGCTAGCCTGTTGGCCCCGCCGCGCGTCCTGGTTCTCGGCGACGTCATGCGCGACGTGATCGTGCGCCCCGACGGCCCCGTGCGGCCGGGCGACGACCGCCGGGCGGACATCACCACCACCTGGGGCGGTTCGGGGGCCAACCTGGCGGCTTGGCTCGCCGCGTTCGAGGTCCCGGTCCGCTTCGTCGGCTGCGTGGGGCGGGACGATCGGGACCTGCAAGCCGACCGGATGCGCCGGCAGGGGATCGAGCCGGTTCTGGCGGGCCATCCCGAGGCGCCGACCGGCACAGTCGTGGCGATGATCGATCCGCAGGGCGAGCGCTCCTTTCTGACCGATCGCGGCGCCAACGACGGCCTGACGCGGGCTTTCCTGCCAGCCGACGTGCTGGACGACGTCACCCTGTTGCACCTGTCGGGCTACGCGCTAGTGGGGCCGGCCACGCGCGACACCGTCCTTCAACTCCTCGTCGAGGCGCGCCAAGCGGGTATTCCCATATCGTTCGATCCCGGCTCCGCCGCCTTCGTGGAAGAGGTC
>CALMOK010000015.1 GCA_937871825.1 uncultured Alphaproteobacteria bacterium | reverse complement strand
CCCTGGTAGATCACAAGGGCACCAGGAGCCACCTCGATCTCGTCAGCGCCAAGCAGGAACAGGACGTCGAGGCTGCCAGGTTTGGCCATCGCCAGGGCATTCAGCCCAGCCTCGCCCGGGACGAAGCCGAGGTCGAGCCCACCGACGCGGGCGGCGGCCGTGTGCAGAACCGACAGGCCGTTCCAACCATCCTGCACCGCTCCGATGCCTGCCGCGATCTTGGCGGCGAGCGCCAGAACCGCGACCCCATCATCCCGCACCAAAGCTCCTTGCCCGATAAGGACCATGGGCCGCTCGCCGCGATCCGATGCGGCGACCTCCGATAAGGTGTCGGTGCCCGCCCCCAGGTATTCGTAGGGGTAGGTCAGGTCGGCCCGTTCGCCAACCACCTGGATGGGGAAGTTGCCCTTGAGCCAGCGCTTCCGGATCCGCGCGTTGAGGACGGGACTTTCCTTGCGGGGATTGGATCCGACGATCAGCAGCGAGGTCGCCTGCTCGATGCCGGCCACCGTCGTGTTGAAGAGGTAGGACGCGCGGCCGTAGCGAGGATGAAGTTTCGTGCCATCCTGCCGACAGTCGATGTTCGTCGATCCCAACGACGCCATCAGCGTCCGCAGGGCATACATCTCCTCGACACCGGCGAGATCGCCCGCGATCGCCCCGACGCGCGCGGGCGTCGTCGCTTTAATCTTGCTGGCGATGGCGGCAAAAGCCTCGTTCCAGGATACGGGCGCGAGGCGGCCATTGACGCGGAGGTAGGGCCGATCGAGACGCTGGGCCTTGAGCCCGTCGGCGATGTGACGCGTCTTGTCGGAAATCCACTCCTCGTTCACGGCGTCGTTCACGCGGGGCAGGATGCGCAAAACCTCGCGCCCACGCGAGTCGATGCGGATCGCCGAGCCCAGGGCATCCATGACGTCGATCGACTCGGTCTTAGTCAGTTCCCAAGGCCGTGCCTTGTGGGGGTAAGGTTTTGGAAGCAGAGCGCCAACGGGACAAAGGTCGGTGATATTGGACTGCAGTTCGGATCCAAGCGCCGTTTCGAGGTAGCTGGTGATCTCCATGTCCTCGCCGCGGCCGATCGCACCCATGTCCCCGGTGCCGGAAACCTCGGCGGTGAACCGGACGCAGCGCGTGCAATGGATGCAGCGGTTCATGCAGGTGCGGACCAGCGGACCGAGGTATTTGTCCTCAACGGCCCGCTTGTTTTCGTGGTAGCGCGACCCCGCCACACCGAAAGCCATGGCCTGGTCTTGCAGGTCGCACTCCCCGCCCTGATCGCAGATCGGGCAATCCAGAGGATGGTTGATCAGCAGGAATTCCATCACGCCTTGGCGAGCGGCTTTGACCAGCGGCGTCTTGGTGAAAATCTGAGGCGGCTCGCCATTCGGTCCGGGGCGGCAATCACGCACCCCCCAGGCACAGGATGCGACCGGCTTGGGGCTGCCCTTCACCTCGACGAGGCACATGCGGCAATTACCCGCGATCGACAGCCGTTCATGAAAGCAGAAACGCGGGATTTCCGAGCCCGCCTCTTCGCAAGCCTGCAAGAGGGTGAACTCCGCCGGAACCTCGATTTCCCGACCGTCGATGACGAGTTTGGTCATTGGCAACCTAGTCTGCTGCGGCCGGAGCCGCCCTTTGATGTTTCGGCGCTGTCAAAACGAGCGGCCCTGAGCCGCGTCGCCCTACTCCGCCGCGATGTTGATTGGTTCGGGATGCGGGTTGGCCGCATAGCTGTCGATGCGACGTTCGATCTCCGGCCGGAAGTGACGGATCAGGCCCTGCACGGGCCAGGCC
>CALMOK010000014.1 GCA_937871825.1 uncultured Alphaproteobacteria bacterium | reverse complement strand
CCGAGCGCGACCAGGTGCTGCTCGGCGTCACCGGCTCGGGCAAGACCTTCACGATGGCGCAGGTGATTTCCCGCACCAACCGCCCGGCGCTGATCCTGGCCCCCAACAAGACGCTGGCGGCCCAACTCTACGGCGAGTTCAAGAGCTTCTTCCCCGACAACGCCGTCGAATATTTCGTGTCCTACTACGATTACTACCAGCCCGAGGCCTACGTGCCGCGCTCGGACACCTATATCGAGAAGGAATCCACCATCAACGAGCAGATCGACCGCATGCGCCACTCGGCGACGCGGGCGCTGCTGGAGCGCGACGACGTCATCATCGTCGCCTCCGTGTCCTGCATCTACGGCATCGGCTCGGTGGAAACCTACACCGCCATGACGTTCAGCCTGAAGGTGCGCGACAAGGTCGACCAGCGGCAGGTGATCGCCGATTTCGTGGCCCTGCAATACAAGCGCACCCACCTCGATTTCACCCGCGGCACCTTCCGGGTGCGCGGCGACACGCTGGAACTCTTCCCCGCCCACCACGAGGACCGGGGCTGGCGCATCGATTTCTTCGGCGACGAGATCGAAAGCATCGTCGAGTTCGACCCCCTCACCGGCAAGAAGACCAATGATTTGTCGGCCGTGAAGGTCTACGCCAACTCCCATTACGTGACGCCGCGCCCGACGCTGCTGCAAAGCATCAAGGCTATCAAGGCCGAGCTGAAGGGCCGGCTCGACGAGCTGCACGCCACCGGCCGCCTGCTGGAAGCCCAGCGGCTGGAGCAGCGCACCACCTTCGACCTCGAAATGCTGGAAGCCACGGGCGTGTGCCAGGGCATCGAGAATTATTCGCGCTACCTCACCGGCCGCCTGCCGGGCGAGCCGCCGCCGACCTTGTTCGAATACCTGCCCGACAACGCCCTGGTGTTCACCGACGAAAGCCACGTCACGGTTCCGCAGATCGGCGCCATGTACAAAGGCGACTTTCGCCGCAAGGCGACGCTGGCCGAGTACGGCTTCCGGCTGCCCTCCTGCCTCGACAACCGCCCGCTGCGCTTCGAGGAATGGGACGCCATGCGGCCGCAGACTGTGCACGTGTCCGCCACCCCCGGCTCCTGGGAAATGGACCGCACGGCGGGCGTCTTCGTCGAGCAGGTGATCCGCCCCACCGGGCTGATCGACCCGCCCGTGGAGGTGCGCCCCGCCCGCGCCCAGGTCGACGACCTGCTCGGCGAAGTGCGCGCCGTGGCGGAGGCGGGCTACCGCAGCCTCATCACCGTGCTGACCAAGCGCATGGCCGAGGACCTCACCGAATACCTGCACGAGCACAACGTGCGGGTGCGCTACATGCATTCGGACATCGACACCATCGAGCGCATCGAGATCATCCGCGACCTGCGCCTCGGCGTGTTCGACGCCCTTGTCGGCATCAACCTGCTGCGCGAAGGCCTCGACATCCCCGAATGCGCGCTTGTCGCGGTGCTCGACGCCGACAAGGAAGGATTTTTGCGCTCCGAAACCAGTTTGGTGCAGACCATCGGCCGCGCCGCCCGCAACGTCGACGGCCGCGTGGTGCTCTACGCCGACAAGGTCACCGGCTCCATGGAGCGCGCCATGGCGGAAACCACCCGCCGCCGCGAAAAGCAGGTGGCCTACAACACGGAGCACGGCATCACCCCCGCCTCCATCAAACGCGGCATCCAGGACATCCTGGGCTCGGTCTACGAGGCCGACCACGTCACGGTGGACACCGGCCTCGCCACCCCGGCCATCGGCCACAACTTCAAGGCCACGGTGGCGGACTTGGAGAAGCGCATGCGCGAAGCCGCCGGCAACCTCGAATTCGAGGAAGCCGCCCGCCTGCGCGACGAGCTGAAACGCCTGCAGGTTACCGAACTCGTCCTCGGCAGCGACCCCATGGCCCGCCAGCAATCCGTCGAGGACCAGGCCGGCGCCTATAAGGGGGAGCGGAAATACGGCAAGGCCGGCAACCTGCGAACCGCCGAACGCCCCCGCAAGCCCACCGACGCCGACATGGGACCGCACAATTTCGGCGGCGGGGAGGGCAAGCCCCTGGACACCCGCGCCCGCAAGCCGAACCTCGACGAGATGGGGCCGGGGGCGGAAAGCCGGCCGCTGGCGCGGGCGGCTAAGAAGGATGCGCCCGATCCGGGGGTGACGAGTTGGAAGAAGGGTGGGCGGCGGGGGAGGTAAGTTATGCCTCTTTATCCAACGCCTTAGCGTTAAGCAGCAAGCAAAATTGTTTCATTGTTTGACCTTCGATCAAGTTGTCGCGCTCAGAACTTTTGCCAACGTATCTTGCGACTTCTACCTCCTCAGACCGTGAACAAAGTTCATACCTTTTCTCTAGGAGGGCCCTCTTCAACGACCCTAGAAATCCGAATTCAACAAGATCGTTTTCTGCCGGCACTTGATAGAAACGCCGATGGTGAGGAGCCAAGATGATCCGTTCAATCACCGTTCGAGTAAAGTAAATCTCATCGTGTTTTAGATATACTTCGTGAAAATTCGATCCTATTCGTAAATTACCAATCACAAAGAAACCGATATCATCGCCGTGGTGCATTCGTTCTTTTACGAGTGGACAGGCTAATTCTTCACCCCTAAGCAGACTTTGAGCTATTTCCGAGATGTGTCTTGCAGACCTATTTATGTACATTGTGGCAACTGAAAGAGGGTCGCCACCGAAATCAACTACTGTTAACGCTGCTCGATGCCTCTCAATAGGATCTTCAGTGACTCCAGCAATCAGAACAGCCTGTTCGGTTGCCCAAGCACTAAGCAACGCCTGATCTCTAATCAAACCAGCTGAGCGTTGAGGCCCGTCTGGATTGTAATCTAATGTCCCAACGAAACTTTCTTGGAATAGATTAGTCCCACGCCGGCCAGCCTTTAACCCGCCTATCGTCGTAACGCCTGCTTCAATCTTTCTAAAGGCAATAGTAAGTAACCCTGCTGAATAGTCAGCTGGGTTAATGGGCCGAAGGAGAGATGAGCATAGGTTAATTGCCTCGTCCAAATTCTGTTCGCTTCTCACATCAGCAAGCGTAATATCACGGAGCCACGATGTTCTGTCTTCCTTGATCCAATTTCGCGAATGCGCTTTGACGCGTCGATCAGATTTATCCTGAACATAGATATCGACATCAATCATGGGGCAAGTAAAGCTGACTAGCTGCTTAAGACTAAGATTCCAAACATCCTCCCTATTGGTTGTATTCGATCGTAATGTCAGAACGTCATCCAATATACCTGGTGTTAGGAAAATCGAGACCCGAGTTGAAATATTTACGGATATTGAAGTAGGAGGTGTGTCAAGTAGTATGGGCCGTAGTGTCATACCTTCATGAAAGCTCAAAGTCCGACTCATATCAAGGCCCTTATCAAAGGGCCGAGACGTCACGAGCACGCGCTGCGACAGCATAAATACTGAAAAAAAGCCAACGCCGAAGCGTCCAATCCGGTTTCTGCCCTTAGCACTGAGTCCCGGCCTTTCATTCCTCGCGAGATCAGATGAAACGTAACTAGACCCGAAATCAATTAGCGGACCGGTAAGTCCCTCCTCAGACATTCCGAGACCATCGTCTTCTACTCTAAGCCAAAAGCCTTCCGCCCCATTGACATGATCTCGCTCAAGCCGAACCGTAATCCGGCCTTCAAAGTCAGACCCAGGAAGCTCTGCGTCTCGTCTCAGTTTGATCGCATCGGCTGCGTTCTGGATAAGTTCGCGGAGAGGGACAGACCACTCATTCCCATATAGCTTCGTACCTCCAAACATCTCTACGATCCGATCAACGCGGTTGATCTTGACCTCCGCCGATATTGGCCTCCACCCTTTTGCCTCAAGCACTTTCGCTAGCCGTTCGGGAGATTCAGCGTTTCGAATCCGATCGATGGCAAAGGTCGGAAACCTAAGATCATTTAATAGGATACTGGATGCTTGTAACTCTGAATGAGCGACCTGAATGGCGTCGTGTGCAATCCACCATGCATCCGCATCTTGTTCGAGATACGGCTTTGTCGAACTAAACACTAAGCTCTTGTGGTCATCTGGGTCCGGAGCAGGAGCGGCTATCCGATTCTGTGCGCGCCAATGTATTTCCGAAATACCTCGCAGGCGGAGGATGGCATAAAGAAAATCCGGAGCCCGAGACTGGTCAATTTGGATGGCATCGGCACATCGTAAAAGACAAGCTAATAAGATTGGACGAATCGTCCAATCTCTGGAAAATCCAGCTATTGCTCCCATAACCTTTGGCTTAAGTCGTTTTTCTAATTCGTGAATATCCCAGTGATGGCTGGCAGCAATCAATCCGATAATCGGTCCTAGATGAGTGCGTAACTGATCGTCATTGATCAGATGGACACTATCGCCAGTGCGATCATTCGAAAATGATAAGTCTCCGAGTCTCTCAGCTTGACGGCCATGTAGCGTTCTCAATGTAAGCAACAATGCCTGAACCGATTGTTCGCTCGATAATGCAATAGGTGGACTCGTATCATCCTTTTCCGACATATCAGAGACGATATCTTTCCACTCTGGCGTATTCCTGATTTCTTCAAGGCCACCTTTGAAGGCCGCGGTCGTATTTGCTGCATCATGCAATAAAATTGCGCCGCCGAAAACGAACGCTTCTGCGGGAGTTAAGCGAAACTCGGGGCCAGCTATTTGATCAGCGCGATCCCAAAGTGCGATGAAATGGGCTTGGTCATGCAATGTAAGAGGATGAAGTTCTCGACTAATTTGGGCTGCGAGTTGGCAGGCGTTATCCCAAAAAACTTTGTAGACCGACCGCAGCCTTTCCAACTGTTCAGCGTTTTCTAAGCTAACTGACCCAAGAGAATTGCGCCATAAATTGGTATTTTCGAATTTCATCGAACACCCTCGGACACACCGCTTAAGACACGTTTAAGGACAAGGATCTATTCATCGTTCCGCCAGAGGATATAGAGCAAGCGGAGCATGTCTATAATTGCATGTCGCAGGCTCAATTTTGCCCGCCTAGGCCTCGCCTTCCGCCGCCATCACCCGCTTCACGGCCGGGCGGGCCTTCATGCGCTCGAGATGCGCCGCCAGGTTGGACGGCAGGTCGATCTTCACCTGCGGGGCCCAGTTCTCGACGTAGAACAGCGCCGTGTCGGCGATGCCGAAGGTGTCGCCGCCCGCGTAGGGTTTGCCGCCCAGCGCCTTGCTGAGGATTTCAAAACCCTGGTGAACCATGGACTCACCCTCCTTCACGATGGCGCTCTTGCCCAGGCCGAGCGTGCCGTGCACCACGTCCTTGGGCTCGAATTTTTGGGGCATGAAGATGCGCCCGAAGGCCTGCGCGTGAAGGGTGCCGACCGCGTAGTCGAGGATTTCGAGGGCGCGGGCTTCCGCCTCGGGATCGGCCGGGACGAGGTGCTTGTCGGGGTTGGCGCGGGCCAGCCAGAGGGCGATGGCGCCATATTCGGTCAGGGCCGAACCGTCGTCCCGCACCAGCACCGGCACCTTGCCCTTCGGGTTCACGGCCAAAAACTCCGGCTTGCGGGTGCCGCCGCCCATCACGTCGACCTTCTCGGTCTCGTAGGGTTTTCCGATCTCCTCCAGCAGCACGTGCGTGCCGATCGCGCAGCTATGGGGTCCCCAGTAGAGTTTCATGGTTTTTCCTCGTGGTTGCGAAAGCCAACGCGCGGGGCGGGCGTGGGTTCAGCGCCACGCCTGCGCCCCGGTTCCCACCACCGCCGACTTGGGCTAAGCCGGACGCATGGCGCCCGCCCAACCCGCTTCCCCCCACGCCGCCCGGCCGGACTGGCCGGCGCTGCTGGTCGTCAACCGCCGCAGCCGGCAGGGCGCGGACGCCGCCGGCCTGGTGCGGGACGCCTTCGCCGAGGCGGGCCTGCCGGTGCGCGAGGCGGAGGCGAAAAGCGCCGCCGACCTCGGCCGCCTCATCAAGGAGGCCGCCCACGAGGTCGGCCGCGTGGTGCTGGGCGGGGGCGACGGCACGTTGAACGCCGCCCTGCCGGCGCTGCTCGAAACGAAACTGCCGCTCGGGATCGTGCCGCTCGGCACCGGCAACGACCTCGCCCGGACGCTCGGCGTCCCCACCGACGCGACGCTCGCCGCGCGGGTGATCGTGGCGGGCAAGCGCCGCGCGATCGACATCGGCGAGGCCAACGACCACCCCTTCTTCAACGTGGCCAGCATCGGCTTCGGGGTCGACCTCACCCGCGCGCTGACGGCCGACGCCAAGAAGCGCTGGGGCGTGTTCGGCTATCCCGTGGCGGGGCTGCGGGCGCTCGGCCGCATGCGCTCCTTCACGGTGGAGATCGAGGTGGATGGCGCGGTGCAGCGTGGCCGCACCGTCCACCTCGCGGTGGGCAACGGCCGCCATTACGGGGGCGGCATGACGGTGTCGGAACAGGCCGCCATCGACGACGGCCGGCTCAACATCTACAGCTTGGAGGTCCGCAGCTTCTGGCGCCTGATGATGCTGCTCCCCGCCCTGCGGGAAGGCACCCACGGCCGCTGGTCGGAGGTCCGCACGCTGTCGGGCTCGGCCTTCACGGTCCGCACCCACCGGCCGCGCTCGGTCAACACCGACGGCGAGATCACCACCCGCACGCCGGTGGTGTTCGGCGTGCGGCCGGCGGCGCTGGAGGTGTTCGTGCCCTGACGGGCCGCTTGCCGTCAGCGGTTCGTGGGGGGCGAGTTCGCCTCGATGGCGGTGAAGGGCTCGAAGATCTCGTAGCTGTGTTCGGCGCCCTTCGGCACCACCCAGGAGGCGCCCGGCGTCAGCATGGCCGACACGCCCTCCACGGTGACTTCGGCCCGGCCGGAGATGACGTAGCCCACCGTCTCGTAGTCGCGGCGGACGGGGTCCTTCTCGACGCCCGCCGGCTCGGCGTCCCACATGCGCATGGACAGGCTTTGGCCCTTGGCGAGGTGGCGCTCGCCGGTCTTGCTTTTGCGGGTGTGTTCCGCGTCAATCAGTTCGATGTGGCTCGCCATGGTGAAACGCTCCTTTGATGCGCGACAACGCGCGGGAAAAACGTAAGTTTCTGTGAATGGTCCGTCCGGGATTCGCTCACATCCGGGCGGCGTGCCAGGCCACGTGGTCGGCCATGAAGGTGGACACGAACAGGTAGGAATGGTCGTAGCCCTCCCGCATGGTGAGCGCGAGGGGGATGCCGGCCCGGCGGCAGGCGTCCTCCAGCAGCCAGGGCTTCAGGCCGTCATCGAGGTTGCCGTCGGCCGCCCCCTGGTCGACGAGCAGTTCCGGCACGCGGCACCCGTCGGCGATCAGCGCCGTGGCGTCATAGGCGCGCCAGGCCGCCTCGTCGGGCCCGAGGTATTTGGCAAAGGCCGGCCGCGACCAGCCGGCCGTCGAGGGCTGCACGATGGGGGCGAAGGCCGAACAGCTCCTGTAGCGGCCGGGGTTCTTCAGCGCGATCGTCAGGGCGCCGTGGCCCCCCATGGAATGGCCGAAGATGCCCTGGCGGGCCATGTCGGCCGGGAAGTTGGCCGCCACCAGGGCGGGCAGTTCCTCGGTGACATAGGAATACATCCGGTAATGGTCGGCGTAGGGCGCCTCCATGGCGTCGAGGTAGAAGCCCGCCCCGCAGCCGAACTGCCAGTTGTCGGGCTCGTCCGGCACCCCCGGCCCGCGCGGGCTGGTGTCGGGCGCCACCACGATGACGCCGGCCTTTGCGGCGGCGGCCCTGTATTCGCCCTTGTCGGTCACGTTGGCGTGGGTGCAGGTGAGGCCCGACAGGAACCACAGCACCGGCACCGTGTCGCCGTTCGCCGCCTGGGGCGGCACGAAGACCGAGAACGTCATCGGGCACCTGGTCGTCCGCGCCTCGTGCCGGTAGACGCCCTGGACCCCGCCGTGCGACCGGGCGGCCGAAACGGTGTCCATCAGAACACCACCACGGAGCGGATCGACTTGCCCTCGTGCATGAGGTCGAACGCCGTGTTGATCTCCTCCAGCGGCATGGTGTGGGTGATCAGGTCGTCGATGTTGATCTTGCCCTCCATGTACC
>CALMOK010000013.1 GCA_937871825.1 uncultured Alphaproteobacteria bacterium | reverse complement strand
ACCTAGATGTTGAAGTCGCCCTCCACGGGCGAGCCCACCGCGATGTCGAGGTGCTCGGCCTGCCGGTACAAGGCCTCAAGGCTCGTCGCGTCGAGCTTTTGTAGGAAGGCGGCGGTGGCCTGGTTGACGGCCGGGATCACGACAGCCTCAAGTAGGCCCGCTTTGCCGGACCGTGATGCGGCGGCCCTTGCCTTGGCGGGCTCGAGCGCGCGGGCAATGTCGCCGAGGCTGATGCGGCGTCGCTCGCGCGCCAGCGCGTAGCCTCCGTGCGGACCCCGCAGGCTTTTCAGGATATCGGCCCGCACGAGCGCTTGCAGCAGGGTTTCGAACTGCCGCGGCGCCAGGTCATGGCGTGCCGCGAGCGATTTGGCCGGCAGCGGGTTGGCCCGGCCGAGCCGCGCGACGTCGAGCACGGCGGCAACCGCCAGCAGCGTGCGCCGGGGCAGCACCGCTCAACCACTCCCGTCGGGCGGCCCAAGGCCGGTCGAGCCGAACCCGCCCGCTCCGCGCGGCGTGTCGTCGAGCACGCCATCGACCAGGGTGGCGCGTTCGACCCGCGCGAAGACCAGTTGGGCGATCCGTGTGCCGCGCGCGATGCGGAACGGCTCGCCCCCGTGATTGATCAAGACGACGCCGATCTCGCCCCGGTAGTCGGCGTCAACGGTGCCGGGCGCGTTCAGCACCGTGACGCCGTGGCGCAGGGCGAGGCCGGAGCGCGGGCGAACCTGCGCCTCGAAGCCATCCGGCAGGGCGATGCGAATCCCCGTGGGCACGAGGTCCCGCGCGCCCGGCTCCAGGATCATGACCGTCGTGGCCGGCAGGGCGGCGACGAGGTCCATCCCGGCGGCGCCCGCGCTTTGGTAGACCGGCAGGTCGAGACCTTCGGCGTGGGGCAGGCGGATAACGGCGACGGAAAGGCTCATGGTTTGCTGTCCAACAAGGTCGCGCAGTGGGCGATGAGCCTGCCAGCCACCTCCGCCTTCGACATCTTTGGCCAAGTCTCAACGCCGAGGCGCGAGACGAGGTGAACCGCGTTGGAGGCGCCGCCCATCACGTCGCTTCCCGCCCCCACGTCGTTGGCCACGATCAGGTCGCAGCCTTTCCGCTCCAGCTTTCGCGACGCGTTGGCGAGCAGGTTCTCGGTTTCGGCGGCGAAACCGACCACGAGGCGCGGGCGGCCACCAGCCCGGCCCGCCACCTCGGCGAGGATGTCGGGGTTCCGCACCAGCCGAAGCTCGGGCGGCTCGTCGGCGTCGCCCTTCTTTATCTTCTCCCGGCTCGGCGCGGCGGCCCGCCAGTCGGCAACGGCGGCTGCCGCAACGAACAGGTCGGCGGGCAGGGCGGCCTCCACCGCCGCCCGCATGTCGAGGGCGGTTTCCACGTGCCGGACATCGACGCCGGGCGGGTCGGCAAGCGCGACCGGGCCGCTGATCAGCACGACGGCGGCGCCCGCCGCATGGGCGGCGGCGGCGATCGCGTGCCCCTGGCGACCCGAGGACCGGTTGGCGATGAAGCGCACCGGGTCAAGCGGCTCCTGCGTCGGGCCGGAGGTGACCACGACGCGCCGTCCGGCGAGGGGCAGGCTCGGCTCGGCCAGCTCCGGCGGGCGGCCCGTCACGCCAGGGGGAAGGGGGACGCGCGTGTCGCCCCGCAGCGCGTCCCGGATCGCTTCGAGGATGTCGAGCGGTTCGGCGAGGCGGCCTGGGCCGTATTCGCCGCAGGCCATGCTGCCCTCCATCGGGCCGACGAACAAAACGCCGTCGCGCTTGAGTTGCGCCACGTTGCGGGTCGTCGCGGGGTGCAGCCACATGCGCAGGTTCATAGCCGGCGCGACCAGCACCCGCTTGTCGGTCGCTAGCAGCACCGTGGTGGCGAGGTCGTCCACGATGCCCTGCGCCATCCGGGCCAGCAGGTTGGCGGTGGCGGGCGCCACCACCACGAGGTCGGCGTCGCGCGACAGTTGGATATGGCCCATCTCGGCCTCGCCCGTCAGCGAGTGGAGTTCGGAATGGACGAGGTCGCCGATGACGCTGCCGACCGAGAGCGGCGTCACGAAATGGTGCGCCGATGGCGTCATCACGGCCCGCACCGAGGCGCCGGCGCGCCGCAGGTGGCGGGCGAGGTCCAGCACCTTGTAGGCCGCGATGCCGCTGCCGATCACCAGCAGGACGCGCTTGCCGGCGAGCCCGGCGGAATCTTCCAAGGGTGCGGTGGTCATGCGTGACGCCCCGTTGATTGGCCCGCCGCCGGCCGACCCGCCGTCAGAACAACCATTTGAGGACCAGCGCAATCCCCACGATCCAGACGCCGATCGTCAGCCCTTGAGTCCAAAGCGAAGCGGTCGCGGCCCCGACGGCGCCGCCCGACAGGAGCCCCCGTTCGGCGACCCCTTCGAACTGGCTCACGATCCGTTCCCCACGCGCCAGGATGTCGGGCAGCGCGACGGCGGAGCGGGCGAGGCTGGCGAGCCCCGCGCCGGCGTCGCTCAATTTGCCGAGCGGGCCGAGGTTGTTTTCGATCCAGCCACGGACGACGGGTTCGGACGTCGCCCAAAGGTCGAGCCGGGGGTCGAGCTTGCGGGCGACGCCCTCCACCACCACCATGGTCTTTTGCAGCATCACGAGTTCGATGCGGGTGTGCATGTCGAACAGGGCGGTGATCTCGAACAGCAGCGTGAGCAGCTTGGCCATGGAGATCTCGTCGGCGGTGCGCGAATGGATCGGCTCGCCGATGGCCCGGATGGCCTGGGCGAAATCCGCCACGCGATGGGTGTTCGGCACGTAGCCGGCCTGGAAATGCACCTCGGCGACCCGTCGGTAATCACGGGTGATGAAGCCGTAGAGGATTTCGGCGAGGAAGCGCCGCTCCTTGGTGCCGAGCCGCCCCATGATGCCGAAATCCACGGCGACGACTTGGCCCGTCGCGTCGACGAACAGGTTGCCCTGGTGCATGTCGGCGTGAAAAAAACCATCCCGCATGGCGTGGCGCAGGAAGGACTGGATCACCACCCGGCCGAGGGCCGGCAGGTCGAGGCCCCGCGCCGCAAGCCCGTCGAGGTCGGACATCGACGTGCCGTCGACCCATTCGAGGGTCAGCACCTCCTTGGCGGTGAGCGTCCAATCGATGCGGGGAACGCGGAAGCCGGGATCGCCGGCCGTGTTTTCGGCGAATTCCGAGGCGGCGGCGGCCTCGATGCGGAAATCCATCTCCATGGTCACGGAGCGCGCCAGGGCTTCGACGACTTCCACGGGTTTCAGCCGCTTGGCGTCCGGCAGCCAGGCCTGGGCGAGGCGGGCGGCGAACTGCATGTCGGACAGGTCGCGCCGGAACCGCCGGGCGACGCCGGGCCGCATGACCTTGACGGCGACGTCGCGCTCGCCCTCGCGGTTGCGCAGGCGCGCCCGGTGCACCTGGGCGATGGAGGCGGCGGCCGTCGCTTCCTCGAAGGACACGAAAAGCTCGGTGATGGGCTGGCCGAAGGCGGCCTCGATGATGGCCACGGCGGTCTGGCGCGGGAAGGGCGCGACCCGGTCCTGCAGTGATTCCAACTCGCGCACGGCCGCGGCGCCGACCACGTCGGGACGCGTCGCCAGGAACTGCCCCAGCTTGATGTAGGACGGGCCGAGCCGCTGGATGGCGACGGCGAGCCGGCTCACCCCGACGCCGACGCTCGGCCGCGCGACCAGCCGCGCCAGCGCCAGCGGCAAGCGCGCCTCCACGGGGACGAGGCGCGGGTCGACGCCGGAAAACACGCCTTCGCGCGCCAGAACGAAACCCGCCCGCGCGAGGCGCCCCAGATGGCCCAGGAAGGCGAACATCGTGACCCTAGAGCTTCCAGGCCGAGTGGATCGTCACCACGCCGCCGGTCAGGCGGGTGTAGGACACGTTGCGGAAACCCGCCGCCCCGATGGCGTCGGCGAAAAGCTCGGGGCTGGGGAACTTGCGGATCGATTCCACGAGGTAGCGGTAGGGTTCGGCGTCGCCGGCGACGAGGCGGCCCATCGCCGGAATGGCCTTGAAGGAAAAGGCGTCATAGATCTTATCGAGGCCCGGCACGTCCACGGACGAGAATTCGAGGCACAGGAAATGCCCCCCGCGCTTGAGCACCCGGTAGGCCTCGGCGAGCGCCATGCCGATCCGGGGCACGTTGCGGATGCCGAAGGCGATCGTGTAGGCGTCGAACCGCTTGCCCGGCAGGGGAAGGCTTTCGGCGTTGCCGGTGACGAAATCCACGTGGCCCTTGAGGTCGCGCTTGGCGGCGCGGTCGCGGCCGACCTCCAGCATGGCGGTGTTGATGTCGAGCACCGTCACGTCGGTGAGCGGCCCGCCCGCCGCCGCGACCCGGAAGGCGATGTCGCCTGTGCCGCCAGCGACGTCGAGGTGCCGGAACCGCTCGTGCCGCGAAGGTTTCACCCGGGCGGCGAACACGGCCTTCCAGGCCCGGTGCAGCCCGCCCGACATCAGGTCGTTCATCAGGTCGTAGCGGTCCGCCACCGTGTTGAACACATCGTCGACGAGACCCTGCTTGTCGCCGAGCGCCACGTCGGTGAAGCCGAAGTGGGTGGTGTCGCCGCTGTCGGTTCGCGGGGATAAGGGGGCGGGGGCGGCCATGGACGGTCCTGCGGCATGCGGCAGATCCGGCCAGCCCGATCCTGCGCGGCCGGACCATAATGCAGGACGGGCTCAAGTGAAATCGCCGACGACGTCTCAGGGACGGGTTTGCGGCGGGCCAGGCCATCGAAGACCAAGCCCGCCCCGGAGCGTCGGATCGCGCCGGCGCTCCAGGCGAAGGCTGCCGAGCCGGCTAGTGGAGCGGGTTGATCATGCCGAACACGGCGTCGTACCGGCCGCTCGATTCCGCGTTGCGCAGCATCTTGACGCGCTCGACGCAGATTTCGGACGGCGTGGGATTGGCGCTCAGCAGGGCCATGCTTTCGGCGATGTAGGCGTCGAGCGGCATGGAGTTCGGGTTGGCGGCGTGGCCGGGCATCAGGTCGGTGGCGACCGCCGGGGGTGCCAGCTCGATCACCTCCACGGGGGTTTCGCGCAATTGGAACCGCAGCGACTGGTTGTAGGAATGGAGCGCCGCCTTGGTGGCGCTATAGGTGGGTGTTGCCGCCAGCGGCACGAAGGCCAACCCCGACGATACGTCGATGACCGTCGACCGCGTCTGCCGGCGCAGGTGCGGCAGAAGGGCCGTCGTGAGGCGGATGGGGCCCAGCAGATTGGTAGTGATCATCGCCTCGGCGTCCCCGAGATCGCCCGACTCGTCGAGGAGGTTCTCGGCGCGCATGACGCCGGCGTTGTTGACGAGCACGTTGAGCGCTGGATAACGCGCCGTTATCGCGGTCGCGAAAGTCTTGATGGCCTCCGCGCTTTCGACGTCCAGCACCTCGAAGGCCATGCCCGGGTTTGCCGCGACGGTTTCTTCCAGGGCCTGCCGGCGGCGGCCTGCGATGATGACGGTGTTGCCGGCCGCCTGGAAGGCCTCGGCAAGCCCGCGGCCGATGCCCGATCCGCCGCCCGTGATAAGGATGGTGTTGCCCGTGACGATCATTGTCTCAATCCTTGAAGATGCGTGAAACCACCACGCCGATCTGCTATAGCGACCGTGCTTACGGCCAGTAAGTAGGCACTTGAAAGTGCTATACTTACCTCGAGGAGAGTGTCGGTGATCAGCAAAACGAGTCGCGATGGGGAGCCGGCCGCCGCGCCCGGCTGCGACGAGTTGCCCGACCCAAGGGTCGAAGCGCTGGTCAACGAGGTGATCGGTCGGGTCGCCGACAAGTGGACGATGATCATCCTGGAGGTGCTCAACGAGCACGGCGAGTTGCGCTTCACCCGGCTCGGCGAACTCGCCGGTGGCATCAGCCAGAAGATGCTGACCCAGACGGTGCGCCAGATGGAACGGGACGGGCTGCTGATCAGGACCATCCACCCGGTCATCCCGCCAAAGGTGGAATATCGGTTGACCGATCTTGGCTCGAGCCTGAGCGCGGCTTTCTGCGGGGTTTGGACCTGGGCGGAAACAAACCTCCAACGCATCGAGGACGCGCGACGGGTGTTCGACGAGGTCGCCGCTGGCGCGGCTGTTCGCACGAAGCGCGCCTGACATCGACCGGCCGGCGAAGCTTCGTCGCATTCGCCATCAAGACAACCCAACCCCGTCGAGACCCATGCCCGAACTTCCCGAAGTCGAAACGGTGCGACGCGGCCTCGCCAACGTGATGACGGGGGCCGACCTCGCCCGCGTGACGCTGAACCGCCCCGACCTCCGGTTCCCGTTTCCCGAGCGCTTCACCGAGCGTCTCGAGGGCCGCCGCATCCTGTCAGTCGGTCGCCGCGCCAAATATCTGATGACCGAACTCGACGACGGGCTCGTGCTCGCCATGCACCTCGGCATGACGGGCTCCTTCCGGGTCGAGGCGCCCGCCATTGGAGAAAGCGTGCCGGGGCGGTACTACCACGCCAGGGGTGCCCGGTCGGCGCACGACCACGTCCGCTTCGAACTCGGCAACGGGGTGACGATCACCTACAACGACCCGCGACGCTTCGGCTTCATGACCCTGGTCGACAAGGGGTTGCTGGGCGATCACCCGCTGTTCCGCGCCATCGGCGTCGAGCCGTTGAGCGTGGATTTCGACGGGGCGGCGCTGGGCCGGATGCTTGCCAACAAGGCGACCCCGCTAAAGGCCGCGCTCCTCGACCAGACGCTGATCGCGGGCCTCGGCAACATCTACGTGTGCGAGGCCCTGCATCGGGCGGGCCTGTCGCCGCGCCGGGCCGCCGGAACCCTTGTCCGCAAAGACGGCCGACCAACCGTCATGGCGGAGCGGCTCGCGGTGGCGATCCGCCTGGTGCTGGAGGAAGCCGTGCTGGCCGGCGGGTCCACCCTGCGGGATTACCGCCACACCGACGGCTCGCTCGGCACGTTCCAGCATGGTTTTCGCGTTTACGACCGCGAAGGCGAAGCCTGCGTCACGCCCGGCTGCTCCGGCGTGGTTCGCCGCATCGTTCAGTCGGGTCGCTCGACTTTCTTTTGTGGTCTGTGCCAGCGCTAGGTCGCCCACCGTTGACAGTTGGGCCGGCGCGCCCGAAACCGGGCCGGCAAGGGAGCCAGGGCACCATTCATGACGCACGACGACCTCCAGAACATCATCGAGCGCGCCTTCGACGATAGGGCGGCGATCGGGACGGGCACCAGCGGGGACGTGCGCGAGGCTGTGGACACCGCGCTGGCGCTGCTTGATGCGGGCACGCTGCGGGTCGCCGAACCGGTGCCGGGGGCCAGCGGCCGGGAGGCTTGGCGCGTTAATCAATGGTTGAAGAAGGCCGTGCTGCTGTCCTTCCGCCTCAACGGCATGGCCGTGGTGCCGGGCGGGCCGGGCAACTCGTCCTGGTACGACAAGGTGCCCTCGAAGTTCGAGGGCTGGGGCGAGGATGAGTTCGCCCGGGCGGGCTTCCGCGCCGTGCCGAACTGCGTGGTGCGCCGCTCGGCCTATATCGCGCCGAACGCCATCCTGATGCCGTCCTTCGTCAACCTCGGCGCCTATGTGGACGGCGGCACCATGGTGGACACCTGGGTGACGGTGGGCTCCTGCGCCCAGATCGGCAAGAACGTCCACCTGTCGGGCGGTGTCGGCATCGGCGGCGTGCTGGAGCCCCTGCAGGCCAACCCGACGATCATCGAGGACGACTGCTTCATCGGCGCGCGGTCCGAGGTGGTGGAAGGCGTCATCGTCGGGCGGGGATCGGTGCTGTCCATGGGGGTGTTCATTTCGGCGTCGACGAAGATCGTCGACCGGGCCACCGGGCAGATCCACGTCGGCTACGTGCCGCCCTATTCGGTTGTGGTGTCGGGGAACCTTCCGGGGCGTCCCTTCGCGGACGGCTCGCCCGGCCCCTCGCTCTACTGCGCGGTGATCGTCAAGACGGTTGACGCGCAAACCCGGTCCAAGACGGCCATCAACGACTTGTTGAGGGATTGATGGCGGAAACCGGACCCAACAGCTTCTTCTTCCTGTTCCGCACCGACAAGGGCCGCATTGACCGGGCGACGTGGTGGCGCGGCAGCCTGCCCATCGCGGCAATCGCCCTCATCGGCACCGGCGCGTGGCTGGAACTTCGCCCTTATGCGCGCCACGACCTGACCGAGCAGCCCTTCATCGCCCCGATGACCATTCTCGCCTACAGCTACCTGCTGGTTTACGCCTTCGCGCTGATCCTGCTCGCCATCTGCGAGTACAACCTGAGCGCCAAGCGGTTCCGCGACCGGGGCCGGCCCGGCGCGCTGGCCGGCCTGCTGCCCTTGTCGCTGCTGTTGGGCAGCGCCGTCCTTTGGTTCATTCCCCGCTCCTTCGGCAGCGTGCCCGAATGGATCGGGCCGATCATCTTCGCCATCATGGCGCTCGCGCTGGCGTGGAACGTCGTCGAACTGGGCGTCGTCACCGGCCGACGGGCGCTATGAGCCCGTCGCGCGCGGTCGCCCTGACGCAGGCGCTGATCCGCTGCCGCTCCGTGACCCCGGCCGACGGGGGTGCCCTGCCCATGCTGGCCGACGTGCTGCGGCAAGCGGGCTTCGCGGTTCACCTGGTTTCCTTTGGTGATCCCGGGGAACCCGAGGTCCTCAACCTTTACGCCCGCGCGGGCACGGCGGCGCCCTATCTGGTCTTCGCCGGTCACACCGATGTCGTGCCACCCGGTGACACGACGGCGTGGCGCCACGACCCTTTCGGGGGCGAGTTGGCCGACGGCGCCATCTGGGGCAGGGGCGCATGCGACATGAAGGGCGGGGTGGCGGCCGCCGTCGCGGCGGCGCTCGCCCACATCGACAAAAACGGAATGCCCAACGGCTCGCTCGGCTTCCTCATCACGGGCGACGAGGAAGGCCCCGCCGTAAACGGGACCACCAAGCTGCTCGAATGGGCCTTGGCGCGGGGTGAGCGGTTCGACGCCTGCCTGCTGGGGGAACCGACCAATCCGGAGGCGATGGGCGACATGATCAAGATCGGTCGTCGCGGATCGCTGACCGGGGACCTCGTCGTGCTTGGGCGGCAGGGCCACGTGGCCTACCCGCGGCGAGCCAACAATCCCATACCGCACCTGCTGCGCCTGCTCGCTCGGCTCACCGACCGGCCCCTCGACGCCGGAACGGCCCACTTCGATCCGTCCAACCTCGAGGTCGTCAACCTCGATGTTGGCAATCCATCCGCCAATGTCATCCCAGGGGAAGCGAAGGCCCGGTTCAACATCCGCTTCAACGACACGTGGACGCCCGACACCCTCGAAGCAGAGATCCGTTCGCGGATCGAAGAGCCGGCAGGGGACGCCCGCTACACGTTGACGTTCCAGCCCTGTAACGCACCAGCCTTCCTCACCGACCCGGGCGCGTTCTCGGCCCTGGTCACCAGCGCAGTGGAAGCCGAAACGGGCCGCCTACCCGCCCTTTCCACGACGGGCGGAACGTCGGACGCGCGGTTCATCGCGTCCCATTGTCCCGTTGTGGAGTTCGGCCTTGTTGGTCAGACAATGCACGCCGTGGACGAGTGTGCCGCGATCGCCGACGTCGACAGGCTGACGGCAATCTTTGAGCGGGTTATTGCGAAATTTTTGCCTACCATTTAGCCATCAGCACCGCGACGGGCTGGATTCGCAAAACTCGAAGCGACGCTGACGCAATTCCTGCGCGCCTGGGCTGCCCGGAGGATAGCGGTCGAAATCATAACCACCAGCGTAGGGCCTGGTACCGCCGTTCGTCCGGTACCAGGGGCCATAGGCCGTCGCGGCAGGATCGTAGGACGTGTCGTCGTTCGACGTCTCACCGAAGGGAGCCCCATAGGAACGACCGCCGTAGTAGGAACCGACCGGAGGATATCCTCCCTCGGCATAGCCTTGGTCAAACTCCCCGCCGTTGTAGAAGCGGCGGCTATCAGGATAGCCGTATTTTCGCGCTTCCACCACGCGGTGCAACAGCGACGCTGACGTGTTGTCGGCCGAGAAGCTGGTGAAAGCCACCGCATTCGGGCTGGCCGCTGCGAGACCGACGATCCCCGCCAAGGCGCTGGCCATCAAGGCCAAGGATTTGGATGTTCGCATGTTTAATCTCCAACTCGCTCCGTTCGGAGCGGTTTTTCTTGCTTAATCAATCGCTGTTCGGCCATCCTGGTTCCCGTTCGGACGTCGGGGCCTCGGGGCGCGGCGGGCGGAGGCACCGATCCTGCATGGCGCGGGGTTCGATCAGGGATGAGCCATGCCGAGGCGTGGCACCGAGGGCGGGGCGATCATGAGTTCTTTCGTTAAGGCGGGCCTTCTCGCCTCAGTTTTGCTGGCAAGCGCGGGGCCGGCCCGGGCTGCCGACACCAAGGTCGCCATCGGCATCTCGGGATGGACAGGTTTTGGGCCGCTCACCCTGGCCAAGGAGGCCGGCATCTTCGCCAAGCACGGCCTGGACGTGACGCTGCCAAAGATCCCGCAGGCCAGCCGCTCGCTCGCCATGGCGTCCGGCGACATCCAATGTGCTGCAACGACCGTCGAGACCTGGATCGTGTGGAACGCCAACGGCGTGCCGTCGCGCCAGATCGTCCAGCTCGACAAATCCTACGGGGCGGACGGCATCGTGGCGCGCGGCGACGTCAAGTCGGTTAAGGACCTCAAGGGGAAAAGCGTGGCGGCCTCGACGCCTGGCACCTCGCCCTATTTCACGCTCGCCTGGATGCTTCATGCCAACGGGCTGAGCATCAAGGACGTCAAGGTCGTCAACCTCGAGCCGGGACCCGCCGCCCAGGCCTTCCTGGCTGGGCAGAACGATGCCGCGGTGAGCTATGAGCCCTATCTTTCGGCGGTGCGCGACAAGCCCGACGCGGGCCATATCCTGGCCACGACGCTCGATTACCCCATGATCCTCGACACCTTGGGTTGCTCGCCCAAGTTCCTCGACGCCGACCCGGCGGCCGCCAAGGGTCTGGTGGACAGCTATTTCGAGGCGCTCGACCTCATCAAGAGCGACGAGAAGAAATCCAACGAGATCATGGGCCGCGACGTCAAACAGTCCGGCGAGGAGTTCGCCGACTCGGCCAAGTACCTTCGCTGGGCTGATCGTGACGCCAACAAGACGTTCTTCGGGGCCGAGTTCAACACCTTCTCGGAAACGGCGGGCGACCTGCTGATCCAGGTCGGCACGATCAGCGACAAGCCGGCCATCAAGGGCTTGTTCGATCCGCGGCCGCTCGGCCTGCAATGATCCGATCCGCCTGTCCGTCGAAAGTCCGGCACGGCGCGGCCTAGCCATGGCGCGTCCCTTTACGCCGATCGGCCAGCCGGCGCGGCTGGCGCTCGGAGTCAGCTTCTTTGCGTTGTTCTTCGCCACCTGGGCTTTCTTCACGCTGGGGGGCTTCGTGTCGAAGACCTTCCTGGCCGACCCGTGGACGATGCTGCGCGACGGCTGGGTCCTCCTCACCCGTTTCGATTTCCTCACCGACATCGGCATGACGGTCTGGCGCGTCCTCGGCGGCTTCGTCATGGCGGCGGCCGTTGCGGTGCCGTTGGGGATCGCGATGGGCGCCTACAAGCCGGTGGAGGCCTTGCTGGAGCCGTTCGTGTCCTTCGCCCGCTATCTTCCGGCCTCCGCCTTCGTGCCCCTGCTGATCCTCTGGGCGGGCATCGGTGAAAGCCAGAAACTGCTGGTGATCTTTATCGGCGCGGTGTTCCAGATCGTGCTCATGGTGGCCGGGCAAGTGGGGCAGACCCGACGGGACCTCGTGGAAGCCGCCTACACGCTTGGGGCCAGCGATGGCGGGGTGATCCGCCGCGTCCTCCTGCCCGCCAACGCGCCGGGTATCGCCGAAACGCTGCGCCTCGTGCTCGGTTGGGCCTGGACCTACGTGATCGTCGCCGAACTGATCGGGTCTTCCTCCGGCATCGGTCACATGATCATCGACAGTCAGGCCTTGCTGGCCACCGGCAAGATGATCTTCGGCATCATCACGATCGGGGTCATCGGCCTCATCTCGGACCTGTGCTTCAAGGCGCTGAACCGGGCGGCCTTCGCCTGGACGCTCGCGTGACGTCGGCTGGCGACGCGAAGCTGCTGATCGAAGGCGTGTCGCGCGCCTTCGTGGGGCCGCGCGGGGAAGGGACGGTGGCGCTGGCCGACACCGACCTTGCCATCGCCACCAACGATTTCATCTCCATCCTGGGGCCGTCGGGCTGCGGGAAGTCGACGCTCCTGCGCATCGTCGCGGGTCTCGACCGGCCCAGTACGGGCCGCGTGGCGCTCAACGGCCGCGTCGTTACCGCGCCGGGGCCCGATCGCGGCATGGTTTTCCAGTCCTACACCCTGTTCCCCTGGCTCACCGTGGGGCAGAACATCGCGTTCGGGTTGCGGGAGCGCGGCGTTCCGCCGGCCCGGCAGGCCGAGGTCGTCGACGCCTACCTGGGCCGGATGGGCCTGCGCGGCTTTGAGCATCACCTGCCGCGCCAATTGTCGGGCGGCATGCAGCAGCGCACCGCCATCGCCCGCGCCCTCGCCAACGATCCCGACATCCTCCTCATGGACGAGCCATTCGGGGCGCTCGACAACCAGACGCGCGGCCTGATGCAGGAATTGCTGCTCGACATCTGGGAGCGTGACCGCAAGACGGTGCTGTTCGTGACCCACGACATCGAGGAAGCCATCTTCATGGCTTCGCGCGTGGTGGTGATGACGGCCCGGCCTGGCCGCATCAAGGCCGACGTGCCGATCGACCTGCCGCATCCGCGCCGCTACACGATCAAGACCACCCCGGCGTTCAACGCCCTGAAGGCGCGGCTGACCGAGGAGATCCGGGTCGAGGCGGTGGCGGCGGCTTCGGCGGGCTGAGGTCGGCCGGCGGTCAGCCGAAGATGAACTGCACCACGGGTTCGGCAGCGCGCCCAAGGCCGCTCGGCAGGGCGCGCGTGACGGTGCGGAGCCGCTTGACGTCCTCGGGCGGCAGGGCGGCGAGCAGGCGCACCGCGACGACATAGACGACGGCGCCCGCCAGGATCGCCAGCATGAGGCCGGATATGCCGGCTACCAGCAAAAGGCACGCGCGGGCGGCGATCGCGCACAGCACCGCTGCGGCGGCGAGCCGGAGCAGGGCGGCCACCGGAATCTTGAAGTGGAGTTGGCGGGTCAGGAACCAGGACGAAACGCCGACGGCCGCGATCTGGGTGATGGCGCGCGACGCGGCGGCTCCGAGCGGGCCGAACGGGCCGATCACCATGACGCCGCCCAGGATGGACAGCGTCGCGCCAACAAGCCCGACATAGAAGTCGACGTCGCTCCGCTCCATGGCCCACATGACGTTGGTGCCCACCATGGCGATGGCCGATACCGAGGCCGCGCAAACCAGGATCGTGGCGGTTGGAACCGCGCCCGCGAAGGCCTGGCCATAGATCAGGGGCAGGATGGCGGGCATCACGGCGGCGAGCCCCAGGCAGGCCGGGAAAACCAGCAGGGCCATCAGCCGGGTGCCGGTGGCGTAGACCTGTTGCATGCTGTCGATGTCGTTCTTTCCGCGCTGCTCGGATAAGTGGGGCAGCAGCCCCCACGTCAGCATCAGGGGCCCCTGGATCGCCAGGTTGGAAAGGGTCAGCCCGGTGGCGAACAGGCCGATGGCCTGGGTTCCCCAGAACAGTTGAAGAAAGAAGACCTCGACGCGCGACCAGATAAAGAAGCCGAGGATTTCGGAGGCCCAGCGGAAACGCGCATAGGTCACCAGCCGCGCCTTGAGGTCGGGCTCGATGGTGCCGGGCTCCCGCCGCGCTTCCCGCAAAACCAGCAGCGGTAGCAAGTTGGCGCAGAAATAGCCGGCAAGCGCGCCGGTGACGCCGAA
Source organism: uncultured Alphaproteobacteria bacterium (assembly GCA_937871825.1). Lineage (GTDB taxonomy): Bacteria > Pseudomonadota > Alphaproteobacteria > Rhizobiales > Beijerinckiaceae > Lichenihabitans. The sequence goes on along the minus strand of CALMOK010000013.1, from coordinate 2,264 downwards.
CAGCCAGCTGCCGATGACCAGACCCAGGATCTGGGCCGCCACCGAGGCGATGGTGATCTTCGCCACCCGGGCGAAGGCGTGCATGCCGCGCAGGTAGCTTCGGGCGAACTCCGCCAAGGGCTGAACCAGGACGCTGAGCCCGACCAGGAGGCAGATGACGGGATCACCCAATGGCTGGGTCGTGGCTCCCGCTGGCCCGACGCCCGGGTGAAGCAGCCTCAGCCAGACGGCGAACAACAGGAAGCCGAGCGCCGGGATGGCGGTGACGAGGACGAACGGCTTGAACAGGTAGGCTGCCAACCCCATCGCCTGCCGGGTGTCACCGCGGCCCAGGAGTTCGGGCAGGTAGCGCGCCAGCGTGAAGGGCAGGCCGAGGCTCGTGAGCGTGGTCACCACGCCGATGATCCACAGCGCGTAGGTCACGGCACCTGTCGCGTCCACACCGAGTAGACGCGCCACGATCAGACTACCCAGGAAATTCCCAAGCGTCGTGCTGATGCCCGCCAGGGTGCCGAACATCGAGTTGCGAACGAAACGACTACTCATTCAAGGTCCAATGCGACGACGGCGTGTAAAAGAAGCCCTCGTTCGGCGCTCCCGTGGCAGGCGAGCGCCTGTTTGATGCAAGTTCATCCTTGACCATCGTTACAACTAAAGGTTGAAACCGGCAACGGGACATGGTCGTGATGGTTGACGCGAGGGTCAGACCCACGCCCGCTCCACATCCCGCAGGCGAGCGCCGCCCCGGGGCCGCCGCCTTCGGAGCAAGGATGGGAGCGTCAGGTGACGACGACGTGCTGTTGCTACACGGTGAACGAAGGCTACCTGTTGCCCACCTTGCTGAGCGCCGTGCAGGCGCGCCAGCACCTTTCGGCAGGAACCGCCGACGTCGTCATCATCTGCGTCGGGGAGGCGAACGGCCTGACGCGGGCCTTCGAGGCCATCTGCCGGAACTACGGCATCGGCTTCATCGTCGTTCCGCTCAGCCTACTGGAAGGAATGCCGCTGACCTTCGCCCGCTTCTTTCTTTGCCGGGTGCTGGATCCCGTCTACGAACAAGTCGTCTACATCGATGGCGACACGCAGGTGCACGCTTCGCTTGATGCCCTGGTCGGCGTCACCCTCGAAGCTGGCAAGTTCCTGGCGGCGCCCGACCCGATGGCGATGATGATCGATGCCCCCGGAAGACTATGGGCCTCGCGTCGGCGTTATTTCCGCTCGATCGGTATTCCCGACGGGCGGCGGAGCAGCTACTTCAACGCCGGTGTGCTGCGCTTCCGACGATCGGATTGGGAAACGATCAGCGCCGAATGCGTGCGCTTGTGCCGATCAAAGGACGGGGCCTACCTGTTCCACGATCAGGACGCCCTGAACGTCGCCTTCGGCGACGCCTGCCAGCCCATGTCGCTGCGTTGGAACTTTCCCATCTTCCTGATCAACGCGGGCGTGGAAGACGTCATCAAGCCCAGCATCTACCACTTCATGTCGAACCCCCGCCCTTGGACGGGCGCCTTCGCGCCATGGGGCCGGCCCCTGCATACCGTGTACCGCGACCTCGTCGGCCTCCACCCGGATCTGCGGCCCCTGGTGAAACCCCTGACCCGGGCCAAATTCTTCAAATACAAGGCGCAGCAGCGCTACAAGCAGTTCATTGAAAGCCATGTCTGGGGCCATCCGGATGTCCGGGCGCGGATCATGCGGTTCGAAAGCCAGGCGGTCGTGTGATCCATCGACGAGCAGCCGGTCCAATTGACCTTTGTTGCACCGCGGTATAGCAACTGGTGGTTGCAATCCGGTCGCCGAGGCCTTGAATGATGCTTTGTTTGCGCAACATCCTGGTCGGTTTCGCTTGGATGGCCGCCGGTCTCGCAGGCGGATCTGCCGTCGCCGCCGAGCCGTCCGATTATCGTCTCGGCCCCCAGGACCACCTGCAGATCAAGGTCTACGATTGGCGCAGCGCGACGGGTGGCGCCTATGAGTGGACCGCCCTCAACGGTGAATTCACCGTCGGGGCGTCGGGCGCCGTTTCGTTGCCGTTGCTGGGCGAGGTTCCGGCCTACAACACCACGCCCGCGGACCTCGCGGTGGCGATCGCCGAACGCCTGCAAAAGAAGATCGGCTTGGCGCAGCGGCCCGACCCCTCGGTGCAGGTGATCAAATACCGGCCCTTCTACATCATGGGCAGCGTGGAAAAGCCCGGCGCTTACGAGTTCCAACCGGGCTTGACTGTGTTGCAGGCGGTGAGCATGGCGGGCGGGCTGATG
>CALMOK010000012.1 GCA_937871825.1 uncultured Alphaproteobacteria bacterium | reverse complement strand
AGACCGCGAGCCGTGGTCGCCGATGACACGGATGGCTGGAGGGGTGGCCTAGTCTCCTTGCTGGCGCTCCTCGCCCTTCGCCTCCTGCCAGAGGGCTTCCATTTCATCGAGCCCCGCATCCCGCAACGACCGTCCGCGATCCGTCAATTTTGTCTCGACCGCGTTGAATCGCCGAATGAATTTCGCGTTCGTGCTTCGAAGGGCCGAATCAGGGTCGATGCGCAGGTGTCGCGCCAAATTGACGACGGCAAACAGCAGGTCGCCGACCTCGTCCTGTTGAGCGGCAGCTGTGCCCGACGCCACAGCTTCAGCAACCTCGTCGAGTTCTTCGCGGATTTTGTCCATCACGGCAGTGGTGTCGTTCCAGTCGAAACCGACGGTCGCCGCGCAATCCTGGATCTTCAACGACCGTAGAAGGGGCGGGAACGTGCCGGGAACCGAGGACAGGAGAAGGTCAGGCTCCGGGCGAGCCGTTCGACGTGCGGCATGCTCGGCCTTTTCCTGCGCCTTGATGTCGGCCCACAACCGCTTGACGGCATCCGGCGTCAAGGAACGAGCTTCCCCAAAAACATGGGGGTGGCGACGGATCAGTTTGCTGGTGACCGCTTCGACGACGCCGCCGAAATCGAACGAGCCTTCCTCCTCGGCGATGCGGGCGTGGAAAACGACCTGAAGAAGCAGGTCGCCCAATTCCTCACGCAGGTCCGATCGATCATCCCGCTCGATCGCGTCGGCGACCTCAAAGGCTTCCTCGATGGTGTAGGGGAGGATCGACGCAAAGCTCTGCGCGACGTCCCACGGACAGCCCGTTTCGGGCGAACGCAGGGCGGCCATGATTTCGATCAGACAGGAAATGTCCCTCGATGCTTGCATCTCGATCCACAGGAGCGGGCGGCTGATATCGAGGCCCGGATGTCGCGCAGAAATCCGTCTCTGGTCCCGCACAAAGAAAAAAGGTGTTCCACGCTCAACGTGGAACACCTTCACAATCTGATCGCTCGATTGGTTCGATCCGCGTCAGTCGAGCGAAAGCGACAGGGCTTCGCGCCCTTTCGGAGTGTCGACCACACGCATGTTGACCGGTTGGCCCTCCGCAAGGTGAGACAGCCCCGCCGGTCCAAGGATCGAGATGTGCACGAACACATCCTTGCCACCGTCATCGCTCGACACGAACCCAAAGCCCTTGGTATCGTCGAACCACTTGACCTTTCCGGTCACCGCCACGGCGGTCGAGGGATCGGGAGCGCGACGGGGAGCCCGCGGCGCGTCCGAGAACGAACGCTGCGGCGCGCGCTCTTGGGCCCCCGTGGTGTCAACTTCGATCACGCGCGTGACCTGTGCGCCCTTGGCGCCGTTTCCGACATGAACCTTCAGCTTGGCGCCGGGCGGCACAGTCTCGAAACCGGCCGACTGCAAAGCACCGATGTGAAGGAACGCGTCACCCGCACCGTTTGCCAGCTCGACGAAGCCAAATCCCTTGTCGGACTTAAACCATTTTACGACGGCGTCGACGACCGGACCTGTCGGGGCAGGGGCCGACATTTCACCGCCAAACCCGCCACCGGACGGCGCGCCACCGAATCCACCACCGCCAAAGCTACGAGCAGGCCGCGTGGTGCGCGTGTCATAGGGTGAAGGTGCGTCGTCATCGAAACCACGCTTCTTCGGTCCCCGGAAATCTCTACCTTTGCTCATCTTACCTGCTCGTGTCTGCCGTTTTCATAATCCGGATCTTCGATTGCGACGGCACGGGCCGCCACTTCAAAACAACCGGCACGGTCGACCGCCTCCTCGAGGCCCGACCACCATGGCTAGGCCTTGAAACCAAGAAATGACCGTTTGCCTTCTTGACATAACCGGGAGCCAATGCAAGCCGCTTTCGCGCCACCGCCGCAAAAATGCCTGTCTTCGTGGTGGAGGAAAATCAGAATGGATTCCATATCGGCCCGACAACGCTATTCGCATAATGTATATTATGGAACCTAAACATGTTGCCGAAGTGGTCGGCCAGTGCCTGATCAGCCGATATCAAACCGCATTCCGTCGTAGGCCGGTTCCACGTCGGGCGGCACCCGTCGTCGCAGCGTCTGGTAGTCCAGGTCGGTATGCAAGTTGGTCAGAACGGCTTTCCGGGACTGCATCCGCTTGATCCAGCCCAGTGCTTCGTCGAACGTGAAATGGCTCGGGTGCGGCGCATAGCGCAGCGCGTCGATGATCCAAAGGTCCAGGTCCTCCAGGTAGCCGAGGCTGGCGTCCGGGATGGCATTCACATCTGGTGTGTAGGCCACGGCCCCGACACGCAGCCCGAGCGCATCGATTTCACCATGTTCCAGGCGGAACGGCAGCAAGGTGATCGGCCCGCCCGGTCCCTGGATGTCGAACGGTGTTCCATCCACGATCCGTACTTCGTCGAGCAAGGGCGAATATAGACTGCCTGCCGGCGTTTCGAACACGTAGCGAAAGTTGTGGCGCACCACCGCCGAGGTGGCGGCATCCATATGGATGGCCAGACGCTGGCGCATGTGGATGACCAACGGACGGACATCGTCGATACCGTGCGTATGGTCCGCGTGCGAGTGGGTCAGCACGATCCCGTCGATCCGACGCACTTCGGCGCGCAGCAATTGTTCCCGCAGATCGGGCGACGTATCGACAAGGACCACCGTCCGGCCACCGTCTGGACCGATGCGCTCGATCAGGATCGAACACCGGCCGCGCCGGTTGCGCAATTCGCCAGGGTCGCAAGCGCCCCATCCTTGCCCAACCCGTGGAACGCCGCCCGAGGAGCCGCAGCCTAAAACGGTGATCGAAAGGCTCACGCGGCGGTGTTCCTGACGAGGGCCGGCATTTTCGCGAAAAGGCGCAGGACGTTGGCGGTCGTGGCCTGGGCGAGGCTGGCGGGCTCGATTTGCTTGACGTCGGCGAGAACAGCCGCCGTGTGGCTCACGTACGCCGGTTCGTTGCGCTTGCCCCGCAACGGTGCCGGTGCAAGGAAGGGCGCATCGGTTTCAACCAGGATGCGATCGAGCGGGATGCTTCGCGCGATGGCCCGCAGTTCGGTCGAGCCCTTGAACGTGATCACCCCGGAAAAGGAAATCGACAGACCAAGCTCGACGCCGGTCTCGGCCAGGGCACGGGAGCCCGTGAAACAATGGAGCACGGCCTGGAACGCGCCCTGCCCCATCTCGTCACGTAGGATGGCTGCCATATGGTCATCCGCGTCTCGCGCATGGATCACGAGCGGCAGCCCACTGTTCCGCGCGGCCGCGATATGGGTGCGGAAAACCTGCTCGGCGATGGGACGCGGAACCTCATCGTAATGGTAGTCGAGCCCGGCCTCGCCGATAGCGACACATTTGGGATGCCGGGCCAAGTCGACAAGCTCGGCCGCCGGCACGTCGGGCTCCGCCGCTGCCTGGCTCGGGTGCGTTCCGACGGTGAAAAAGACATCCTCATAGCGTTCCGCGATGGCCCGCACCGCCTCAAAGCGCGAAACCCGGGTCGAAATCGTCACGAGGCGGCCGACGCCGGCGTCGCGCGCCCGTTGCACGACGGCGTCGCGTTCCTCGTCGAAGTCGGGAAAGTCGAGGTGGCAGTGGCTGTCAATCAACATGGCGTCAGGCTGTCGCCGCCATTGACCCGACCGGGGCGTTTTCGGGCTCGGCATAACGCGGGAAGATCGCGTGCGGAGCGGGGAGCGGCGTTCCACTCTGGAGGGCCTGCGCGGCAACGGCATCGGCGAAGGTGCGCGAGCCAGGACCGACGCCGAGCAGATCGAGCATCTTGGCCATCGACTGCGGCATGAAGGGCTGAACCAGCAGTCCTACGACGCGCAGCGCCTCCACCGTCACGTACAGGACGGTTTCCATCCGTTGCGGATCCGTCTTGCGCTTGATCCAGGGTTCCTCGGCGGCGAAATACCGGTTGGCCTCGGCCACTACCTGCCAGATGTCGGCAAGGATCTGGTGCAGGGCGTAGTCGCTCAAGGCGGTTCGCAAGGCGGTCGGCAACGCATAGGCGGAGTCGAGCATGGCTTGATCGGCGTCCGTCAATGGGCCGTGGCGCGGCACGACGCCGTTGCAGTTCTTGGCCACCATGGAGAGCGAGCGCTGCGCCAGGTTGCCAAGGTCGTTGGCAAGGTCGGCGTTGGTGCGATTGACGATCGCCTCGTGCGAATAGTTCCCATCCTGCCCGAAGGGGACCTCACGCAAGAAGAAGTAGCGGATCTGGTCGACCCCGTAGGTTTCGGCGAGCGAGACGGGGTCGACCACGTTGCCGGTGGACTTCGACATTTTCTCCCCGCGATTGAACAGGAAGCCATGCACGACGACCTGCCGGGGTGGCGGCAGGTCGGCCGACATCAGGAACGCCGGCCAGAAGACCGCGTGGAAGCGCGTGATGTCCTTGCCGATGACATGGGCCTGCGCCGGCCAGAAGCGCGCCCGGGGGGCGGCAGGATCGGGAAACCCGGTTCCGGTCAGGTAGTTGGTCAGGGCGTCGACCCAGACATACATCACATGCGCCGGGTCGTTGGGCACCGGGATGCCCCAGTCGAACGTCGTGCGGCTGATCGAAAGGTCCGTCAAACCCCGACGGACGAAGCTGACGACCTCGTTCCGGTATTTATCCGGCACCACGAAATGGGGGCTCTTGTCGTAGAGGGTCAATAGGCGGTCGCCGTAGCGCGACAAGCGAAAGAAATAGCTCGCCTCCTCGACCCATTCGACCGCCGTGCCGGTGGGGGCGAGCCTTTTCCCGTCGGGGCCGAGGACCAGGTCGCCCTCGTCGTAATAGGCCTCGTCGCGGATGGAGTACCAACCCGAATAGGTTGATTGGTAGATGTCACCCTTGTCCTGCATGCGGCGCCAGATTTCCTGGGCGGCGGCGGCATGGCGCGCCTCGGTCGTCCTGACGATGTCGTCCGCCCGGGCGTCCAACAAAGCGGCTACGCTTTCGAACTGCCGCGCCGTCCGGTCGGCGAGCGCCTGCGGCCCGATCCCCTCGCGCGCCGCCGTCTGCTGCATCTTCTGGCCGTGCTCGTCCATGCCGGTGACGAAGAGGACGTCGTAACCGTCTAGCCGCTTGCAGCGGGCGATGACGTCCGTGGCGATCCGCTCGTAGGCGTGGCCGATATGGGGCGCACCATTGGCGTAGGGGATCGCGGTCGTGATGTAGAAGCTCGGGCGAGCAGTCATGGACAACCGTCTTCTCAGGAAAGTCCCGCCACCTGCGTCGCCTGCGACAGGTCGGCGAAGATGGACAAGAGCAGCGGTCTTTTTTCAAGATTCAGCGTTTCGGCGTCGCGGGCCGCCGCGCGCACTTTCTCCCATACCTCCGCCAGGGGCGCAAGGTTGCGGGGCGGGGCTCCCGCACGGGCACCCGCGCGCACACGGTCGTCCAGCCAATCGAGGATCGTCTCGATGAGGATATCCGCCGCCGCCTCTGCACCGAGCACGGCGAAGCGATCCGCCAAACGATGCAGGGCGCGCCAGTCGATGGCCGGCAGACGGGCCAGTTCTGCCTGGAGGTCGTGATCGAAGCTCAGGCGCGCTGGGTCCAGCATGCCGAGCGCTCGGCTGACCGATCCGCCACTGCGCACCGACACGTCGTCGATCGCCTCGGACGGAAGCGCGCCGTCCAAGGCTGTGAACCCGTCAAGGGCGGCTCGCACGTCGGCGGAGGATGGCGCCTTGAGGATCATCTTGCGGCAGCGTGACAGGATGGTGGGCAGCACATCGGCCGGGCGGTGCGAAACGATGAGGAAGAGCGAAGCGGGCGGGGGCTCCTCGATAACTTTGAGTAGGGCGTTGGCGCTGGAGCGGTTGAGGTCGTCCGCGCTGTCGAGGATGCAGATGCGATAGCCCCCTGCTCCCGCGGCACGCTGGAACAATTGCAGTGCGGCCCGCACGTCGTCGACCCGAATCTCGCTGAAGACCTTCTTGGTCTTGTCGTTCCATTCCCGCCGCAGCACCGCGACGTCGCCAAACGCTCCGGCGCTGAGGCGTCCCCAAACCGGATTGTCGGCTGGCACGGAAAGATCGTGGGCATCGCGGACGGCGCGGGTCTCAGGGTCCGGGTTGGCGAGCAGGAAACGCGCGAACCTCCAGGCGAGCGTCGCCTTGCCGATGCCGCGCGGGCCACCGATCAGCCAAGCATGGGACAGCCGACGGCTCCGGTAGGCGTCGAGCAGCGATCGTTCGGCTTCGCCATGGCCGAACAGCTGGATGGTATCGCGGGGATGCGGCAGGCCATCCAGGCGGTCGCTGTCCCGTCCGTCATCGAGGGATCGGGTCACAATTGATGGTCCGTGCCTACAAGCCCGACCTTCGAGCCTCCAGGAAAAAGCTGGCCGACCGCTTGCCAGATCGATTCGGCGACGGCGTCCTCCGGCTCGGACGCGTCGATCACGCGACAGCGACCCGGTTCGCGCGCCGCGATATCAAGGAAGGCGGCCCGCAAGGTCTCGTGGAAAACGGCATCCTGCCGCTCGAACCGATCGGCTAGCCCGCCCTGCCCCCGCCGTTCGGCGGCGCGGGCCAGACCGATCTCGCTTGGCAGGTCGAGGATCAGCGTCAGGTCGGGAAGGTGCGAGCCCACGACGACCCGCTCGAGCGCGACGATCAAGTGGGGATCGAGGTCGCCGAGTGCACCCTGATAGGCCCGCGTCGAATCGATGAAGCGGTCGCAGACGACCGTCCGCCCCGCCAGCAAGGCCGGAAGGATCTTGGCGTCGAGGTGGTCGATCCTCGCGGCCGAAAAAACCAACGCCTCGGCCGCGACACCAAGCGGCGCGACGGCTCCCGCCAGCAGGGCCGCCCGGTAGGCTTCGGCTAGCGGCGTGCCGCCAGGCTCGCGAGTGGCGAGGGTCTCGACGCCGTTCGCCGCCAAACGCTCCATCAGTCGCCGGCCCTGCGTCGACTTGCCGGCGCCCTCCCCGCCTTCCAGCGTGATGAAGCGGCCGCGCGTCACTCCGCCCCGGTCAGCGCTTAGGGGCATTGTTGCGGAAGAAGCCGGCAACGAGTTCCAAACCCGCGTCCAGCGCGCGGTTGGGCAGCGTGCCCACCCCGACGGCCTCGGCCGTCTTCAAGGGAACGTCCAGCACTTCCAGGCTCCCCCGGAACAGCTTGAGGTGCGCCACGCTCGCGCCCTTCTCGACCGGCGCGCTCAAGGGACCTTCGTAGGAGACCTTGCCGGTCAGCGC
>CALMOK010000011.1:28809-29106 GCA_937871825.1 uncultured Alphaproteobacteria bacterium | reverse complement strand
GTCCCGACCGATCTGGATCACGCCTTTCAGCACCGCCAGGGAGGCCTGATCCGATGCCGCGTTCGCAACGAAACTGCGGTCGATCTTGATACGGTCGAAGGGGAATTGGCGAAGGTGCGACAGGGATGAATAGCCGGTCCCAAAATCGTCCAAGGCCACCTTGATGCCGAGCGAACGAATGTCGACCAGGGTTTCCCTCACCTGCTCGCCATTTTCGATCAGGGCGGTCTCGGTGATCTCGATCTCAAGTCGGTTCGCGGGAAGTCCGCTCGACTTCAGGGCAGAGGTCAGATGCTC
>CALMOK010000011.1:0-28799 GCA_937871825.1 uncultured Alphaproteobacteria bacterium | reverse complement strand
TCGCGGCATGCCTCGTCGATCACCCATCGCCCGATCGCGATGATCTGGTCGGATGTTTCGGCGAGGGGAATGAACGTGGAGGGAGGCACCAGGCCGCGCACCGGATGGCCCCACCGGATAAGGGCCTCGTAGCCGATGATCCGTTGGTCGGATAGCGTCATGACAGGCTGGTAGGCCAGATGAAACTCGCCCCGAGCAAGGGCCACCCGCATGTCGTTTTCCAAGCCGTGTCGCTCGGCGACAGCCTCTTTCATGCCGCTCTGGTAACAGGATGTCCGCCCCCGACCGGCCCGCTTGGCCTCATAAAGGGCGATATCGGATTTCTGCATGAGGTCCATGACGCTGACCGCGTCATCGGTGCAGCAAAGGCCGATGCTGCAGCCGATGCTCACCGTGACGCGACCAAGGTCGAACGGCTCCACGAAGGATTCGATGATCCGATGCGACAGGTCCAAGGCGCAGTCCAAATCGCCTTCCGCCAGGGCCGCCAGCTCGTCGCCGCCGAGGCGCGCCAGGAAGCCGCGCTTGTCGACAACGGCGCGAAGCCGCTCGGCGACTTGCACGAGCAGCAGGTCGCCAACCGGATGCCCAAAGGTGTCGTTGACGACCTTGAAGCGATCGAGGTCGATCAGCAACAGCTTGAAGCGACGCTTGGGCCAGAAGCCATCCTCCATTCTGGTGATCAACGCTCGACGATTGGGCAAGGCCGTCAGGGCGTCGTGCGCGGCGTCATAGCGGAGTTTCTCGTCGGAGCGCGAGCGCTCGAACACGCGGCCGAGCAGGATGCCGATCTGGGTCAGGACAGCGAGAAGAGTCTCGTTCGGCGCCATGATGGTCAGGTGGAAGAGTTCCACGACGGCCACCACGTCGCTGCCGATCAGGATGGGGAACGCGAAGGCGGCATGCAGCCCAGCCGCCTGAGCAGCCGAAGCGCGTAGGAAATTCGGATCCGTCGCGACGTTCTCGATCCAAACGGCCGATCGGGATTCCATGACGCGACCGGGCAGCCCAATCCCGGGGGAAAAGGCCAGTTGGGCTCCAGCGTCCAGGAAACCTTGTAGATGCTGCGGGTCCTCGGCATCCCAGATGGCTGCGGGATGTAGGTCGTCACCTCCGCCGTCCAGCCAGAACACGTTGGCGAGCGCCGCGTTGCAATGGATCCGGATGGCTTTCAGGGCGAGCCGAAATACGCCCTCGACCGAGTTGGACAGGTTGGCCTGTGTCGCCACGCGCTCAATCAGCCGGAGATGTTCCTGCTTTTCATAAAGCTCGCGCAGGCCGTGCTCGGCGATTTTCTCGGCCTGCAACCGGGCCTGTCGCTCACGCGCGAGCCGCTTTTCCAGCCGGCGGACTTGGGACGCCAGATCCTCCGTGCGAAGGTGTTCGCTCAGTGACGCCACTTGAGCTCCATCAGGCACCGCTCGGCCCCGTGGTTCATACAGCTGTGATGGTGGATGTTGACCTCCTCGCAGAACAGCTTGGAGGCACCCTTCACGAATCCATGCGCCAGATCGCACATCTTGCGCGACGATTGGTAGGACATCAGGACCGCCCCATCCTCCCCTTCCTTGAAATGGAAAAATGGACAGGATGCCCCGGCGTATAGTTTGCGCACTTCCGGATGGATGATGCTGTTGACGCTCAGGATGAAGTTGCGGGCCGACGGATGCCCCTCGAACAATACGCCGTATCGCTCCTTGAGGATCGGCATTGCATTCTCACCGAACCATCGCAGGACTTCGGGCGCCGACAGGTCCAGCTTGACGGACGCCGCCGCGACGAGCTGCACGATTTCGTCATCCGAGTAATTGCCCAGCGACGTATAGGCCCCTGACGCCTCCGCGTCGTCGACCAGATCGTCCCAGATCTCCGGGCCGAAGGAACGCGTCACGGCTTCTTCCAAAAGGTTGAAAACGACGCCCTTCACAATGCCTCCGATGATGACCCTGTCGGCAACGAGTGCCAATCTGATCAACCGTAAGGCAAAGTCCTGAGGCGATCGTTACCGCGAAGCATGACTTTTGTAATCGTTTCCAAGGCTCGCTCGAAGAACGCGGACAGCCGGAGAGCGTTGTGTGCAGGGATACCAGGTCTCTCCAACTCGTTATTCAGCGTAGCCCAATGAGGTCTCCCTTGAGCTTCCGTGGGCATCAACAGTCAAGAGATTTTGTAACGTCGACTTAAACCTCAATAAATCCTTTACGGTATTGGCGGCTTCGCACAATGTGGAAGTAAGCAGATTTAAAATTGCATAACGTCACAATCTGTTTTAATTTATCATTAAATTTTATTTTAGAGCTCGAACCATCTCTCGTACCATTTTATTGCATGACTCAGTATTCGACCTCCTCTTCCGATAATTTACAACTCGCGTCTCAACCTGACAAAGTTCGATTGCGCTCACATTTCAATGATCCCAACCGTTCCAAAAAGGCTGGGTTGAGATCAGCATTGAAGGAGACATGCGGCGCCATGCCTCGGTTTTATGCTCAGGCGCGTCGACAATCGTGTGGGATCGAGGTTGCAAAACCATCGAAGCGCGAAGGACGGTTCGATCGTGGACTTACGGGACGTTGACACTGACGAGAGGGCTTCAGGAAGGATAAGATCACTGTCTTACACATCTAAAAACACCCCGGTGTTCAACTTAGCGGCTAGGCCGGCACGTCCCGGATGGAAACAGGCTCCTGCTGCGCAATACCATTCGTGCTTCGGCGCAGGCGAGACATGACGGGGTAGGCGCGCAACCGCGCCCGCATAACCGAGCCGAGCGGCCGGTGTGCCGCCAAGCTGTGGGACACGCTGAAGGACAGTCCGTCCACAAAGGAGCGACGCTCCGAGCTATAGGCTTCTTGTCGAGGCAGGCGCAACACCGCCACGGTGCGATAAGGGCTCTCGTCCTCCGGCCATTCCACGCTGGCGTCTTCCACCGGCATGGTGTCGAGGTTGGTGCAGAGTTGAACGCGCACGTCGAACGTCGCGTCATTATCCCGCAAGTACCCCACCGTGGCTGTCCGCAGGGCATTACGGTCATCCTGGTCGACCTCGGTCGAGGTGAGGCCACGCTGCGCTTCCGACACGGGCACCACGGCGAGCTTCGCGACATAATCGCCATAACGGATGGGCGCCTGGGTGAAGTAGGCCTCCGCCATCGGATGCACCCGGCTGTGGCCGAAAAAGTCCAGCATGGCGCTGTCGCTTCCCATCGCGTGCAGCGCCTTGTTGCCAACCCGCGACGTGATCGAGACCGCCGCCTTCAGCGCATCCGGAATCTGGGGGGCATGTTCCAGCATCCGGTGGTTCATCAGGAACTGAGCCGCCGTGCCTGCGGCGAAGCGGTTGCCTGAGTCGAGCACGAAATCCTGCGTGTCGCCCTCATGGCCTGGGACCTTCTCGCCCTCGACCCCCAGGATCTTGAACGAAAAACCCCGTTGGGTCGCCACGGCGTCGCTGTCGACCTCGCCCGGTACGTTGGCGAGCCGCGCAACAACAGGATAACGCGCCCCGGGCATGAAAACGCCCTGGGCAAGCGCCTCGGGCAGATCGTCAAGCACAACCAAATCACCAACCGCGACCCCGTGCGCCTTGGCGTGGGAAACCCGTATGGCCTTGCCATGCTCGTCGTGGTTGCGCTCATGCAAACGGTGCAGCGATGCCAGGATGGCATCGATCGTCAGGTATTCATCGGCCGGCACGTCCTCAACGCCATCCTCATAGCGGACGAGGTTGCCCACGCCGGGTTGCCGGTCAAGCGCCGGCACGGGCCGGTATTCATCCGTCTCCACGCCCAGCGAATACCGGGCGTATACCATGTCGAGAGCGACCACGGGAGCGACCGCCAGGGTAGCGAGCATGGCCCGCTCGCGACCCGGATTATCGGCCATCATGGCCTTGGACAAGAGCACACCATCAAGCACGTCACCCGCCACCCGCGTCCATAGCCACGCCTCGGGGTCCCGCGCGGCCAGAATGACGATCCCGGATGCGATCTCCCGTATGCCGAATACCTGCAACAAGCGCTCGTGGCCTTCGAGACCGGTCGCGCGGGCGAGGGCACGAGGCGCCAGCAGTTCGGCGAGGCCCAGCCCGATACCGAACCAGGCGAGCCCGCGGGCGACGTCGCTCGATTTCATGAAAACTCCCTTGTTGCGTCAGGAGGGCGCACCGACATCGCGCCGCGCCCAGGGCTTCGGGGCGGCTTAGCCGAAGGGATGGAAGACGACCTTGGTGCAACCGTCTTTCTTGTCCCGGAACGTCTTGTAAAGGTCGGGGCCGTCCTCGAGCTTGGTGCTGCGGTGCGAAATCAGGGAGGTCATGTCGACCTTCTTTTCCTGAATCAGCTTGGTCAGTGGTTCGAGGTAGCGTTTCACGTGCGTCTGCCCGCTGCGCATGGTCAAGCCCTTCTGGACGATGCTTCCCATGTCCACGGTGACCGGGCCGCCATATACGCCGGGCACCGAGACCACGCCACAGGGCCGCACAGCGCGGATCGCCTGTTCCAGCGCCCTGGTGCGCTCCGACCGGGTCAACTTCTCCTTGGCGGCATCAAGCATGCCGGCGAACCCGTGACCGCCCGACGCCTCCATGCCGACGCAGTCGATCACAGAGTCGGCGCCCTTGCCGCCGCTGATCTCGATGATGCGCTCGTAGACATCCTCCTTGTCGAAATCGATGATGTGCGTCGCTCCCGCCTTTTTCGCGAGTTCGATCCGCTCGGGCACGGTCTCGATGGCGATGATCGTTCCCGCCCCCATCAGCTTGGCCGACTGGATGGCGAAGTAGCCGACTGGGCCCGCTCCCCAAATCGCCACGATGTCCCCGTCCTTGATCTCGGCGTGTTCGGCGCCCTGGTATCCGGTGGGGAAGATGTCGGTGAGGAACAGCACTTCCTCGTCGGTCATGCCCTCCGGCACCTTCATCGGTGCCACATCCGCCATCGGCACCCGCACATACTCGGCCTGTCCGCCCGCATAGCCGCCGGTGATGTGGGAATAACCGAACAGCCCGGCCGTTGTGTAGCCGAACTGCTTGGCCGCCATCTTGGCGTTGCGGTTGGAGCGCTCGCAAACCGACCAGTTGCCCAGCTTGCACTGACGGCACTCGCCGCAGTTGATGTTGAACGGGATAACGAGCTTGTCGCCCTTCTTCCACTTGTGGTTCGGCGACCCGGTCTCGACGACCTCGCCCATGAACTCATGACCGAGAACGTCGCCGCTTTTCATCGTCGGCATCAAGCCGTCCATGAGGTGAAGGTCCGACCCGCAGATCGCGCAAGCCGTGACCTTGATGATCACGTCTCGCGCGTCCTCGATGGTGGGATCGGGGACGTTGTCGCAGCGGATGTCGCCTGCGCCGTGCCAGCAAAGGGCCTTCATATTCACTCCCACAAACAAGCCTGACTTGCACCGTCAACGCAGTACAACGGCCCACGTTCCATGGCGATGCTGGGGACGATCGCGGCCTAATCGCTTTCGCTCAGTAACAAATCTTATTGATCTAGATCAATCAAAGGATTATTGGCCGTATCGAGTTGGAACATCCTGTATTGCCAAACTGCTTGAGCGATTGCGGGTGCGTTTCAGCCGATCCCACAAGCGTTCAGGCAAGGGCTCGACACCCTGCGGGCGAGGACCCGCATGGCGTCCGAGATCACCGACGATCGCGATCTTTCATCGCAACGGCGCTCTCACCGTCCAGACGCCAGGAAGGTCAGGATGCGAGGGTTGATGCGCTCAGGCTGCTCGATATGGAGCCAGTGGCTCGCCCCTTCCACGATCTCCAGCCGGCCATCGTCGCAAAGCGCCAACCCGGCTTCGGCAACGTGCCGTTCAAGAAAGCTGTCGTCACCGGCCCACAGGATCAAGGTCGGCGGATTGAGGCGGGCGGGCTCGCCCCCGCTTGGACGCTCGCGCAACGCACGGTAATAATTGAGCATCGCGGTCAACGAACCCGGATGCGCCCAGGCCTCGGCATAACGGTCGAGCGCACCGGGCTCGAAGGTATCGACCTTGGCGCTGCCCTGCATCATGGCGCGCAATCCCGTGAAGTCGAAGCTGCCGAGCGTCGCTTCGGGCACCCAGGGCAGTTGGAAGAAGGCCACGTAGGTGCTTCGCAACGCCTGGGTCGGGTGGCGCATCGCCTGACGTCCCCAAACATCCGGGTGGGGGCCGTCCATCAGCACGACCCGCTCCAACCGCTGCGGATAACGGGCCGCGACCCACCACCCGATCACCGCGCCCCAATCATGCCCGACAAGGTGGAACCGGTGGCCCCCGAACGCGTCGGCGATGGCCACGACGTCGGCGGCCAGCATGTCGAGCATGTAGGCGGCCACCTCCTGCGGGGCGTCGCTCGTGTTGTAGCCGCGCATGTCCGGCACGACGACGTGATAGCCGGCTTCGGCGAGCGGCGTGATCTGATGCCGCCAGGCCCACCAGAACTCCGGAAATCCGTGCAGCAGCACAACCAATGGATCGTCGGCCTTGCCGGCTTCGACGACGTGAAGCTTGACGCCGTTGACAATCTTCTCCGTTTCGCGCCAGCCGGCTTGCAACAGGGTTTCAGGTTCAACCATCGGGCGGTGCTCCTCGCGTTGACTGCGAGAAGCAAACCCGGCAAGCGACGACACGGTTCGTTGAAAAGCTGCGACCTCGTTTCGGGCCCCGGCCATTCGCGCCAGCGAAAACCCTGCGGAACGATCCGCATCGTCAACGCCCGCCGGAAAAGCGCGGCGGCAAGGGTCCACGTTGATGGGACGTCCCGGCCAGGTCGCCGACGGGTGCCGACCGGTCCAAGGTCGGCCGCCGCAGAACGTCTCAACCATCCGTTTCACGACGCCGACTCCGACCTCGTCGGACGCGGTCTCACTCCTCGACGGGAACCACGTAGTTCAGGACAAGGCGACCGCCGTCGGGATAGATCGTCTGGCCGACGATATAGGACGCGTCGTCGCTGGCGAGAAAGGAAGCGACGCTCGCGACCTCGGACGGTTCGCCGCAACGCCCGAGCGGCGTTCTCGAAAGAACCATGTGGCGTTGCTCCGGGGTCGCCAGCGCGGCCTTGGCCAACTCGGTCATGATGGTTCCTGGCCCGATCGCGTTGCCCCGGATGCCGTGGGGGATCAGGCTGACCGCCATGACGGCCGTCAACTGCCGCATGCCGCCTTTCGAAACCGCATAGGCCACCGCGCGAGGGTTTGCCAAAAGGGCATTGATGGACGACATGTTGACGATCGCTCCGCCTCGGCCCTGGGCGATCATGAGCTTGGCGACCGCCTGACCGATCAGGAACGGCGCCTTGACGTTGATGCGCTGGGTACGGTCGAAAGCGTCTTCCGGAAAATCCACGAAATCGTCGATGTGCATGATGCCGGCGTTGTTGACCAGGATATCGACGCCGCCGAACCGATCCCGGGCGGCTTCCACCATGTCGTCGGCCATCGCCCTCGTGAGGGTCGAAAGGTCGCTTTCCCAACAAGCCGCGCGCTCGCCGAGGCGTGCCACCTGATCGTTCAGCTTGTCGCCCTGCACGTCGACGAGGAAAACCCTGGCGCCCTCGGCGTGAAGTCGCTCCGCGCAGGCCAGGCCAAGTCCCTGGGCGGCGCCGGTCACGAGAGCGACCTTGTCCTGATGTTTATTCGGCTGCATCGCCATTTCTAATCTCCAATCGTTGGGACGGGACGGGTCGTCCAAGCATACCTTTCAACGCTTCCGGGCGGGGCGTCGCGACGGCTACTCGGTCGAGGGATGTTTGAACATGAACCTTGGCGCCGGATGGGGTGCTTCCGATATCCGGAGGAAATCATATGATGTTCGCCTCGGTGAGCGGTTCGCCCCGGACCACCCGATCGAAGCCGAGAGGCGACAGGTCCAAGGTCCGGTATCCGCAATGGAGGATCGTTTCCGCGACCGCTCGACCCACCGCGGGGGGTTGCTGCATGCCGTGGCCGCTGAACCCGTTGGCGAAAACCATGTTGCCCAGCGACGGATGCAGCCCGACGATCGCGTTGTGGTCGAAGGCGTTGATCTCGTAATAGCCGGCCCAAGCCCCCTGGACACGCAATTCCTCGAAGGCGGGCATCCGGGCTGCCAGGAGCGGCCACAGCCTTTCCTCGAAAGCGGCGTGCTGGACCGTCAGGGGGAGGTCGTCGGCGTCATCCGCCGCGTCCGGCGAGATGCCGGCGAGGAAGCGATCGCCTTCGGGGCGCATCCAGAAGCCCGAACTGTCGACAACCAGCGGACATCCGGGCAGCGCGTGGGGGCAGCTGAGCACGAAGATGTCGCGACGCCGCGCGTAGACGGGAAGATCGACGCCGACTTCGCCCGCCAGCTTGCGCGCCCAGGCTCCGGCGGCGTTCACGACCCAATCGCAAGCCACTTCATTTCCATCCGCCAGGACGAGCGCGCGCACGGTCCGGTCCTCGCGCTTGAAGCCTGCGACCTCGCCGGCGACATAGGTCGCGCCCAGCGACCGCGCCTTGCGACGGAACGCCTGCTGTAACCCGGGCCCGTCGAACCAACCCTCCCCTGCCGCCAGGCCGAAAGCGGCCTTGGTGAGGTCGGTGACGTTGATCCATGGGAACCTCGACGCGATCTCGGCGGGATCGAGCAGGACGACATCGAGGCCGAGGCCTCGCTGGACCGCGTTGTTGGCGAGCAGTCGCTCGGCCTGCGCCTCGTTGCCCGCGAGATAAAGATAGCCCCGTTCCTTGAAACCAAGCTCGGCCCGCTCGCCGTCCACCGCCAATAGGTCGCCGGCTTGGCGGAGGAACTCCACGCCGTAGCGCGAGATCGCGATATTGACCGGGTTCGAGAACTGAACCCTGATGCCGCTTCCCGAAAGGGAAGACGAGGCTTGGGCGTATGTCTCGTCCCGCTCCATGACGATAACCTCGACGTCGTCACCGCCCATCGTCTTGAGCGCGTAGGCGATCGAGCTCCCGATCACGCCCCCACCGACGATCGCGACCCGCAACGCCTTGCTCATGTCCACCAATCCTTCACGAAACGATCACCGTCACGTCCTAAAGGTCCGGCCGTGCCACGGCCCCCGCGATATGGTCTCGGTCCCCGTCCCCGGGGCTTAGTTCACGCGGCTGAGCAGGCCCCGGGCGATGACCTGGGCCTGGATCTCCGCGGCGCCTTCGAAGATCGACAGGATGCGGGCGTCGCAAAGGACGCGGCTGATCGCGTATTCGGTGGAGTAACCATTGCCGCCATGGATCTGCAACGCGCAATCGGCGTTCGACCATGCGACGCGGGCGGCCAGCAGCTTGGACATACCGGCTTCCACGTCGCAGCGATGCCCCTGGTCCTTTTGCCGGGCGCTGAAATAGGTCAGCTGCCGCGCCATCATGGTTTCGGTCGCCATCCAGGCCACCTTGGCGGCGACCCGCGGGAATTCGATGATCGATTTGCCGAATTGAGCGCGGTCTCGCGCGTAACCGGCACCCAAGTCGAGCGCGTTCTGCGCCACCCCGAGGGCGCGGGCGGCCGTCTGGATGCGGGCGCTCTCGAACGTTTCCATCAGCTGCCTGAACCCCTGCCCCTCGACGCCGCCGAGCAGGCTGCCGGCTGGAACGCGGAACCCGTCGAAGGCGATCTCGTATTCCTTCATGCCGCGGTATCCGAGCACGGGGATTTCCGAGCCACTCATGCCGGGTGCCGGAAAAGGATCGTCGTCGGTGCCGCGCGGCTTTTCGGCGAGAAACATCGACAGCCCCCTGTGGTCGACCGAGCCCGCCCCCGTCCGGGCCAGCAGGATCATCAGGTCCGAGCGTGCCCCGTGCGTGATCCACGTCTTGGCGCCGCCGATCACATAATGGTCCCCGTCCCGCACGGCCCTCGTTCTCAGGCTTCCCAAGTCCGATCCGGTGTTGGGCTCGGTGAAAACCGCGGTCGGCAGGATGTTCCCGGCGGCGATGGCGGGAAGCCATCGCGCCTTCTGGTCCGGCGTGCCGGCCGAGCCGATGAGTTCCGCCGCGATCTCGGCCCGCGTCCCCAAGGAGCCGACCCCGACATAGGCCCGGCTCAACACTTCCGACACGACGCACATGGCGACCTTGCCGAGCCCCGCCCCACCGTCCTCCTCGCTGACCGTGAGCCCGAAGACACCCAGTTCGGCGAGGCCCCGAACAACGGAAAGCGGGATCAGCTCGTCACGCAGGTGCCAGCCGTGCGCGTGGGGGGCGACCTCCGCGTCGGCGAAGCGCGTGAACTGCGAGCGGATTTCCCCGATCGTCTCGTCCTCCACGCCGAGATCGCCGAAACCGGCGTCGCGGGAAGCTTCGGCCAACAGGTGGCGGGCGGCGTTGAGGGCGAACGGTTCCGAAAGGTGGGCCAGCGCGTGATCGTCCAGAAACCCCGTCACGACGTCGCGGGAAACGCCGAGGTCGCCCGGACGCACCATCTCGGCCTGGCTCATCGGAAGGCCGGCTCCCAATTGGCCGAGGTATTCGGCGAAGCCCAGCCGGAGGATGGCCGCTTCGACCGAGGTCATCCGCCCCTGGTCGCGCAAGGCGCGTCCCCACTGGAGCGACTGGCGCAGCGCCTCGCAATAGGTCGCCTGCCAGGCGAAGCCATGAACGGCGAACTGGTGCCGATCCATCAGCGCCGGCACCGGCTTTCCGTCGCGCGTCACAAGTCGCGCGACGCTCAAACGCGACGCCGCGAGCAGGCGCTCGGCCGCTCCGAGCGCCTGCCCGCACAGGTCGACGATGACGTCGATCTCGTCGGCGGGTTGCAAGGCCACGTGGGTCATGGGCTGGACGTCTCCGATTGGCGGGGTCCGGCGACGATCCCGGCGTCCCGCAGCTTCGCGTAGCTCGATGACGGCAGGCCGAGGATGTCGCAAAGAACTTCTTCCGTGTGCTCGCCCAGGCGCGGCGCGGGCGCGGGCGGCAGGCGCGGGTCCGTTGTGAAGGAAAGCGGCGAGCCGTTCGCCAGGATCCGCCCGACCTCGGGCTGCTCGATCTCGCCGAACACGGGATTGGCGGCCGAACAGCGCGGGTCTTCCCGCACCAGCTGACCAAAATCCTGGTAGGGTCCCCAAAGAACGCCGCTTCCATCCAGGGCGGCGCGGACTTCCGCCAGCGAGCGGCTCGCGAACCAGGGTGCCAGCACGGCGGCGATCACGGCGCGCGCTTCGAACCGGCCGCCTTCCGTGCCGATGTCGACCTGCAGCAAAGGGCCGATCTGCGCGAGGCGGTCGGCGAGCCCCGTGGCGCGGCCGATCGAACGCCATTGCGAATTCGAGATCGCCGCGATCATGACCGAGCGGCCATCGGCGGTCGCGAAATCCCGGCCAAAGGCGCCGTAAAGATCGTTGCCGAGTGGCGGCCGGACGGTCCCGTTCACCTGGACGTCGGCCACATAGCCAAGGTTGGACACGGTGGTCAGCATGACGTCGGCCAGGGCCAGCGTGACCTCTTGGCCCAGCCCCGAACGGCGGCGGGCCCGCTCCGCCGCCAGCATGGCGGTGGAGATGTAAAGGGCCGCCGCCACGTCCCAGGCCGGCAGGACGTGATTGACGGGCGACGCGTCGCACCCGGTGGCGCTTGGAAAACCGCTGGCGCAATTCACCGTGTAGTCGACCGCCGCGCCGCCGTCGGCATTGCCGGTCAGTCGCAGCATAACGAGGTCGGCCCGCCGGGCACGCAGGGCTTCGTAGCTGAGCCACCCGCGGGCCGGCAGGTTGGTGACCAGTAGACCGTTTCCCTCGCCGGGCGCACCGATCAGGGCGCTGGCCAGTTCCTGCCCTTCGGGCTTGTCGAGCGCGAGGCACACCGAGCGCTTGCGCTTGTTGAGGCTGGCCCAGTAGAGGCTTTCCCCGCTGGGCGCCAAGGGCCATCGGTGGACGTCGATGTTGCCGGCGATCGGGTCGATCCGCACGACGTCGGCCCCGAGCTGCGCCAGGGTCATGGTGCCCATGGGCGCGGCGATGAAGGCGGACACTTCGACGATGCGGAGGTCGCCCAGGATCCCCGGCACGCTTAAACCACCCGCTCGAAGGCGTCCGTGACGATGCGGGCCTGCTCGTCGTCATGGTCGCCGTGAAAGGAGCCGGCGGGGGAACCCGCTTCGCTTCTTCCAACATAGGCGAGCCGCGGAACGCGCCCGCCGGCATCGACGCGGATCTCCTCGAGGCGTCGATCGAGGTACGACCAAGCCCCCATGTTGCGGGGTTCCTCCTGGACCCAAAGGCACGGGGCGTCGACCCAACGCCCGAAAAGATCCCGCAGTGCCTCGCTCGGGAGCGGGTGGATCTCCTCCAGGGAAACGATCGCGACGTCGACGGCGCCACGGCGCTCGCGCTCGGCCAGGAGATCGTAGACGATCTTGCCGCTACACAGGATGACACGGTCCACCGCCGGGCTCGAAGCGTGCACGATCACCGCCTCGAAAGCCTTGTCGGGCCCGAAATCCGCCGATGGGGACGTCGCCGCCGCGAGCCGCAGCAGCCGCTTTGTGCTCATCAGGACCAAGGGTTTGCGCTCGGCCACCAGGGCCTGCCGGCGCAGGATGTGATAATAGTTGGCGGGCGTCGACGGGTTGGCGACGCGCATGTTCCCGCCCGCCGCGAGTTGTAGGAAACGCTCGAGCCGGGCCGAGGAATGCTCCGGGCCCTGACCCTCCAAACCATGCGGAAGCAGGACGACGAGACCGGAGGGCGAACACCATTTCTCCTCGCCCGCCGCGATGAATTGATCGAACACGATCTGTGCGCCGTTGGCGAAATCGCCGAATTGAGCTTCCCAGATCGTCAGGTCGTTGGGACGCTCGAGGCTGTACCCGTATTCGAAGCCGAGAACGGCGTATTCAGACAACGGGCTGTTGTGGACCGCGAACCGCGCCTGCGCGCCGCCAAGCGTCGAAAGGGCGATGTAGGCCGCACCCGAAACGGCGTCCACCAAGCTGAAGTGCCGATGCGAGAAGGCGCCGCGCACGACGTCCTGCCCCGACAGCCGAACACTGACGCCCTCCTGCAGCAAGGTGCCAAAGGCGAGCGCCTCGGCCAAGGGCCACGCGACGCGATCGCCCATCTCGCGCTGGCGCAGGATCCTGCCCATCTTGGGGTGAAGCGCCATCTCCGCCGGCGCCCGGGCCAGGACGTCGCAGATCGCCTCGAGCCGACCGAAGTCCACGCCGGTCGCCGTCGCCGCCGGGCGCCGCGCCGATCCCTGGTCGCGGTAGCCGCTGTTATTCGATTGGAACGCCGCGCTCGCCGAATAGGCTGTTTCGAGTTCGGCGCGGTAAGCTTCGGCGAACTCGCGCGCCTCCACCTCGGTCAGGACGCCGGCGGCGGCGAGGCGCCGCGTCGCGGCGGCGGCCACCGGCTCCTGAGCGGCGACGCGCTTGTACATGAGTGGCTGGGTGAAAGTGGGTTCGTCGATCTCGTTGTGGCCGTTGCGCCGGTAGCAGACGAGGTCGATCACCGCGTCGCGGGCATGGGTCTGCCGCCAGTCGACCGCCAAGGCGGCGACCTTGACCAGGGCCGCTTCGTCGTCGCCGTTGACATGGAGGATGCAGCTGTCCACCGCCTTCCAAGGGCCGGTGCAGTGCCTGGACGTCCTGGCCTCGGCCGGCTCCGTGGTGAAGCCGATCTGGTTGTTGATGATGAGGTGGATCGTCCCGGCCGTGCTGTATCCGGGGACAGCGGCGAGCTGCAGGGTTTCCGCCACCACGCCCTGTCCAACGACCGCCGCGTCCGTGTGGAGGATCAAGGGCAGCACGCGCCCGGCCGACCCTGGGGGAAGGACGTCCTGCTGCGCCCGGGCCTGGCCGAGCACGACCGGGTCGATGGCTTCGAGGTGGGATGGGTTGGCGAGAAGGACGACCTCCAGGAGGCCGGCCCCGGTGTCGACCTGGCCGACGTGGCCGAGGTGATAGGGAACGTCGCCGGGCCGGGCGGCGTCGGCCGGGAACGGGTGCGCCCCTTTGACCTCCGCGAACATCTGGGACAGCGGGCGGCCGAACACGTTTGCGCAGAGGTTCAGGCGCCCTCGATGCATCGTGCCGACGACGACCTTGGTCACGCCGGCGCCCGCCGCGCGACGCAGAATGGAGCGGAGCAGAGGAACGATCGCTTCCGCGCCTTCGGCCCCGAACCTTTTCTTGCCGACGAACTTGCGAGCCATGAACCGCTCGAATTCATCCGCGCGGATCAGGTCGTCGAGCACAGCCCTCCGCTGCGCCGGGGAGGCGGGAGCACCAACAGCCTCCCAGGCCTCGATCAACCATCCCCGCAGGCCGGCGTCATCGATGTGCGCGGTTTCGAGCGTCGCGGAACCCAGGTATCGGGCGGCGATGTCCTTGATGGCGGCAATCGGCGGCGGCGCGCCTTGAACCGCCACCGGGTCGGCAGGTGCCCTGGCGTCGAGCGGGTTCAACGCCGCGAAAAGATGCCCCCTGCTCCGCAGGAATTCCGCCCATCGCGCGTCCTCCGATCGGTCCTCCCCGCCCGCGTCGTCCACCCGCGCGGATAGTTCCCGGGCCATGTCGACGCCCGTGGCTTCCCCGATGGTGTCGAGCACGTGGAAAACGCATCGCCATGTCTCGTCGAGGCGCTCCGGATCGCTGCGGAACGAGCGATACAGGCCTTCGATGTAATCGATGCTGGCGCCCGACAAGGGGGACGACCTCATCAGCATGGGTGAACGACTTTCCATTGCATTCAAGCCGACCGAATCTCACCGGTCACACCAACCCGTCACCCCATCCATAAAATCGCATGGAGCCGCGAGCTATGTGGAACCCGCGATAGCAGTTATACAAGGGCGGCTCGGAGCGAGATCGCTGCCATGGATTTGACGGACCTTCGGTATTTCGTGGAAATCGCCGGTTCCGGCAGCTTGTCCCGGGCAGCCGGTCGTTTGTCGATCAGTCAACCCACCTTGAGCCGTTGCCTGAACAAGCTCGAACGGGAGTTGCGCAGCGAGCTGTTCTACCGTCATGGACGAGGGGTGCGGCCAACCGATGCCGGAACCAGGCTCCTGGGCGTCGCAACCGAAACCTTGCGGCAACTCGACGACGTCAAGAGCGAGCTTCACGCCAAGACCCTCGACGAAGTGGGCGAGGTGACGGTCGGCACACCGCCCTCGATCGCCTCCACGGTGGGGGCCGACTTGGCGGTGGCCTTCGCCCACCGCTATCCCGGCGCGCGCCTGCGGGTGCGTGAAGGGTTCAGCGGGGTGCTGCTGGAATGGATCGAAGCGGGCCGTCTGGATTTCGCCGTGCTCTACGACGCGCGGCGCGCGAGCAACGTCCTGTCCACACCGTTGCTGCTGGAAAACCTCTTCCTCGTTGAAGCGGCTAACGGCCCGCCAGACAGGTCGCACACCGCCGACACCGGCGAGTTGGCCACGCGTCCCTGCCTCTTGACCGGGCCGGAAAACGGCCTGCGCCGCGTCGTGGACGCCGCCTGCTGGGCCGAGCGCATCCAGCCGCGGGTGACAATGGAGATCGATTGCGTGGCGGCCTTGAAGCAGCTGGTTGAGCGTGGCATCGGCTGCACCGTGCTGCCCTTTGGCGCGGTTCACCGCGAGGTCCAGGAAGGTCGGCTGAGGGCACGCGCCTTTCACGCGCCCGCCATGAGGGCGATGCTGGTGATCGCCACGCCCACCCACAAGCCGGTCGGCTCGATGATCCGCGCCACCATCGGGATGCTGCAATCCGAGGTGCGCCGCCTGGCGCTCGCGGGCGTGCTTCAGGGCGAAACGCGCGACCTCGGCTGGTGGAACCGGAGCGTCGCCACGGTGGCCGAGGCCACCCCGCCAGTCGAGACCGCCGTGGATGCTTGAACCGGGTCGAGGTGGGTATTCAACATCGGCATAGCTGAATTCTACATTCTCCGGCTCCCTCCATCGGGGCTGCCCCGTGTATGGCGAAGCTCAAGTGACGTGGATCGTGACAAGCGGGCCATGGATGCTGGGAAGGTCGAACCGCCGTGATCGCCGGAACGCATCAGTCGACGAGGGCATCGTTGGAAAGCTCCCGGGCTTTATGGCTTCGCACGAAGGCGGCCGTGATCGATCGTCGTGCCGCCCTTTGCCTCGAACGAAATGCCAGCCTTGGATTTGGGAGCATCCCGACGATGTCCTCTGTTGTTGAACGGCTGGCCCTCCTGTTGTTCGTGCCCGCCGACCGGCCGGAGCGCTTTCCGAAGGCACTCGGGTGCGGTGCCAACGGCGTGGTGATCGATCTGGAGGACGCGGTTGCGGCGAGCGCCAAGGACATCGCCCGGTCCAGCCTCCGGTCGGCTCGCGACGTGATCCTCGCCTCTTCCTGCCCGGCGATCGTTCGGGTCAACCCTCATGGGACTGCCGCATACGACGAAGACATGGCCGCGGTCTCGACCCTGCCCCTGGCCGCCATCATGATCCCCAAGACGGAATCCGTCGACGCAGTCGTGGCGGCCTTGGCGACGGGGCTTTCCGTTATCGCCCTGATCGAGAGCGCGAAGGGGTTGGAAGCGGCTCGCCGGATCGCCGGCGCTGGCGCGAGGCTCGCCTTCGGGTCGATCGATTTCGCGGCCGACATCGGTTGCGCCCACGTCCGCGAGGCCTTGCTGTCGGCCCGCTCGGAACTCGTGCTGGCGAGCCGTCTCGCCGGCCGCGCGGCGCCGCTCGACGGCGTCACGACGTCGATCAACGATCCGGACCTCGTCCGCGGCGACGCGGCTCACGCGGCCATGCTCGGCTTCGGTGGGAAGCTGCTGATCCATCCCGCGCAGGTGGAACCGGCGCGGGCGGGTTTCAGGCCCACGCCGGACGAGCTCGCTTGGGCGGAGCGCGTTCTCGCGGCCGGCCGGGATGGGCGCGCAACCACGGTCGACGGGGCGATGGTCGACGCCCCCGTGCGCCTGCGTGCCGAACAGGTTCGCCGCCGTGCCGACGCGTGACCCGTCCATCGTGCCGGGCGACAAGGCCGCGCACTCGTGGGACATTGCTTGACGGGACCTGAACGGGGTGGCGGACGTGGATCTTGAGTTTGTGGAACAGCTGATCGCGCTTGTGGGCCGATCGACGATCAGCGAGCTTGAACTCACGCGCGACGGTTGGCACGTGCGGATCGCGAAGGCCGCGCCTGGTGGCGGGGGCGGCGGTCCCCAAACCCAGGGCGCCATGTCCGCGCCCGTGGATCCAGGACCAGCCTCGCCGAGCGAACCAACCCACCTGGTATCGGCCGGCCTTGTCGGAACATTCTATCGGGCGCCGGCGCCCGGACAGCCGGCGTTCGTGTCGCCCGGCGACGTCGTGGAAGAAGGGCAAACGCTGGGCATCCTCGAAGCGATGAAAACGATGATCGCCGTTCAGGCCGATCGCGCCGGTCGGATCGTCGCCATCCACGGCGAGAACGGCGTCCCCGTCCAGGCCGGCGACCCGTTGTTCACGATCGCGTTGGCGGAGTGAGGCCGATGTTCGACACGGTGCTTATCGCCAATCGCGGCGAGATCGCCTTGCGGATCCTGCGGGCTTGTCGCGATCTCGGCCTGAAGACCGTCGCGGTTCATTCCGACGTGGACGCGGATTTGCGGCATGTTGCGCTCGCCGACCAGTCGATCTGCATCGGGCCCGCCTCATCGTCGGCCAGCTATCTGAACGGGGCGGAGATCGTCCTCGCCGCCCAGCTCACCGGGGCGGGCGCGATCCACCCGGGCTACGGCTTCCTGTCGGAGAACGCCGACTTCGCGGCTTCGGTCGAGGCCGCCGGCCTGACGTTCATCGGCCCGCCTTCGGCCGCGATCCGGCGCATGGGCGACAAGATCGCCGCCAAGCGTGCCATGATGGAGGCGGGCGTCCCTTGCGTCCCGGGATCGGACGGCGTGGTGCCCGCCGACGGGAACGCCATCCGGGACCTGGGGGCCCAGGTCGGCTTTCCCTTGATGGTGAAGGCGGCCGGCGGCGGGGGCGGGCGCGGCATGCGCGTCGTCCGCAACCCCGACGAGCTCCTCGAAGCCGTCGCGACCACGCGGGAGGAAGCGGGACGAGCCTTCCGCAACCCCGACGTCTACATGGAGCGTTTTCTGGCGCGTCCCCGTCACATCGAGATCCAGGTCCTGGCCGACCAGCATGGCTCGGCGGTCTGGCTCGGCGAGCGCGACTGCTCCATGCAGCGGCGTCACCAGAAGATCATCGAGGAGGCACCGGCGCCGGGGCTCGACCGCGGCGTGGTGGAGCGCGTCGGCGAACTCTGCGCCGGGGCCTGCCGCACCATCGGCTACACGGGCGCCGGCACGTTCGAGTTCCTTTACGAGGATGGAGCGTTCTTTTTCATCGAGATGAACACGCGGGTCCAGGTGGAACACCCCGTGACCGAGCTCGTGACGGGCCTCGACATCGTTCGCGAACAGATCCAGATCGCGCAGGGCAAGCCGTTGTCGCTCCGACAGGCCGACGTGGTGTTGCGCGGACACGCGATCGAGTGCCGCGTCAACGCCGAGCATCCCTTCACGTTCACGCCCGCACCGGGCCGGGTGGAGCGCTGGACACCGCCCGGCGGCCCTGGGATCCGGGTCGAGTCCCACCTTTACTCCGGCTATGTGGTTCCGCCCCATTACGACTCGCTCGTCGCCAAGCTCTTGTCCCACGGGGCGACCCGCGACGAGGCCGTCGCGCGGATGGCGGGCGCTCTTTCCGAGATCGAGACGGCGGGCCTCGTGACCAACGTTCCCCTGCATCGGCTGCTTCTCAACGAGGCGGGGTTCGTAGCAGGCGGCTTCGACATCCATCATCTGGAACGGCTCATCGCGGGCGGACTCATTCACGAGGGGGGTGAGCGATGACCTTGGACGACATCGTACGGCTCGCCCTCGCCGCCGAGCGAGCCGGTCTTGAAAGCCTCGAACTCTCCCAGGCGAACGGCGTCTTGCGCCTGCGCTTCGCGGCGGCTCGGCCTCCAGCCCCGGCCGGGCCGGTCGTGGCGGTTGCGGCCCCGAAGCGACCCAAGGGGGTCCCGGCACCGGGCGTGGGCCGTTTCCTTCATTGTCATCCATCCACCGGGCAACCCGTCACGACGCCGGGACAGCGGGTCGAGGCGGGGCAGATCGTCGGGCTGCTCGAAATCGGCCCCGGCCTGCGGCCCGTACCGGCCCCGCGCGACGGGATCATCGGGATGGCCGTCGTCGCCGACCGCGCGCTCGTCGGCTATGGCACGATCCTGTACGAGATGGATTGAGGGCCTTGGAGACCCGCCCGGCACGTCTTGGGACGCGAACCCTCGAACCAGGGCCGCAGATTTTCAAAGGAGCAGACGACATGTCCCAGCCCATGCGCCCCTTGTCGGTCGATCTCAACTCCGACATGGGCGAGGCCTTCGGCGCGTACCGGATGGGGGACGATGCCGCGATCCTCGACATCGTCTCGTCGGCGAACGTGGCCTGCGGCTTTCATGGCGGCGACCCGGACGTCATGGCGGGCACCTTCACGCTCGCGCTCGAGAAGGGTGTCGCGATCGGCGCCCATCCCGGCTACCGCGACCTTTGGGGTTTCGGCCGGCGGGTCCTCCCCCACACGGCTGCCGAGATCGAACGTCTGGTCGCCTACCAGATCGGCGCCGCCCAGGCCCTGGCGACCTATGCCGGGCATCGCATCACCTTCGTG
The DNA here is from genome assembly GCA_937871825.1 of uncultured Alphaproteobacteria bacterium. Lineage (GTDB taxonomy): Bacteria > Pseudomonadota > Alphaproteobacteria > Rhizobiales > Beijerinckiaceae > Lichenihabitans. The sequence continues at coordinate 9,202 of CALMOK010000011.1, read as the reverse complement.
AAGGCGCATGGCGCACTGGGAAACCTCACGCAGTCCGACCCCGAGGTGGCAGGCGCCGTCACCCGCGCCATCAGGGCGGTGGATCCAAGCCTCGTCTGTCTCGCGATCGCCCTGGGGCATCAGGATCGGCTCGCGCGCGAGGCCGGGATGAGCGTGAAGTCCGAGATCTTCGCGGATCGGGCCTACACGGAGGAAGGCCTGCTGGTGTCGCGAAAGCTGCCGGGCGCGGTGATCCACGATCCCGGGGTCGCGGCCGACCGCGTCGTCCGGATGGTGCGGGCGGGCGCCATCGAGACGATTTCCGGCACCATGCTGCCAACTCCGGTCGACTCGGTCTGCGTTCACAGCGACACGCCCACCGCCGTCAGGATCGCGGCCTCGGTCAGGCAGAAGCTGGAGGCCGACGGGGTCGCCGTGCGGGCCTTCGCACCCGCGCCATGATCGACCCATGGCGGGCGGGTCGAGCCTGCGCCGGATCGCTGACCCGACGCTTGGTTCAACGCTCGAGGGCCGCCTTTTGCGCGGCGAGATCGGCGACCCAACGCGCTTGCGTCCGCAAGGCGTCAACAGCCGTGTCCTCCGACACGACCTCGAAGCGGATGGTGCCACCGGCGGACGTTTGCGCGAGGCGCCAAAGGTCCGCCTCGATAACTGTCGCGATCTTCGGATAGCCGCCACACGTGTTTCCATCGGCGGCTTGAATGATGGGTTGACCGGCCGGCGGCACTTGGATGGTGCCGGGCACGATGCCATGGGAGAACAGTTCGAGTGGACGTCGCAGGATCAGGGCCGGTCCGCTCAGGTGGTAGCCCATGCGGTTCGCTTCCGCTGTCACGGTCCAATCGGACGACACGAACGCGTCCCGCGCCCCTTCGGTGAAGTCGTCGTGTTCGGCGGCCGGCAGAACACGGAGGACGCTCGCCCCCCCGGCATCGCTCGTCCTCGATCGCTCGGGCGGCACCGCCCCAAGACCAGCCCTGCATCCGGCATCAAGGGCGACGGAAGGCGGCTCCAAGCACAATCGATCGCCGCGCGACAGGCCGCGGCCTCCAAACCCTCCGAAGCCGCGTCGAGCGTCGGTTGAACGGGAACCCAGCACAAGCGGCACGTCGATCCCGCCCCTGAACGCCACATAGGCACGAGCGCCCGATCGGGGCTGGGCGAGCGCGAGCGTTTGTCCCTTCCGGAGCGGGACGGCGAACCAGGTCGGTAGCGGCACACCGTCGATGCTCGCCGCGCAGGCGGCACCCGTCACCACCACCTCGGTATCGGCTTCGGCGCGGAGCCTGAACGGGAAGAGTTGAACCTCGATGGCAGCGGCGTCGTGCGCGTTGCCAAGGAGGAGGTTGCCGGTTTCGTGAGCCATCCGATCCATGGCGCCCCCGATGCTGACGCCGGCCGCCAGCCAGGCGAACCGACCGCTGTCCTGCACGGTGTTCAAGGGACCCGAGATCACGATCTCGATCATGGCTCGATCCTGTCGGCGACGAGACGGATCGCATCGCGGGGCCAAAACGACGTCGACGGCTCGGCGGCACGCCCACGAGGGTCGCTAGCGGTACCGAGCAGGGTCGCTTGGGAAACCGCCAGACTGTTCTCAGGTATCGCGGCAACCTTCATGCTGTTCCCCTTGAAGCGGCTCGGAACCGTTTCATTGAAGATGATCCATTGCCGGCCGTATGGACCGCCAAGCCATCCGGTAAACCAGTCATTCCATGCCTGTGTTCTTTTGTGCATCCATCATCGACACGCGGGCGATTGCTTGCCGAACGACGATGCATCGCTTCCATTCACGTCAAAGCTCCCGCGATCCCGCCGATGATCGTAGACGTTCCCGCGATAAAGCGGGCCCGGAAACGCCGGTCAGCTCCTGGTCGCCTTCAATGATCGTGCCCCAAACCCCGGATCGGCAGGGCGGCGCCGGTTTTGACCTCGTCGATCACCGCGTAGGTCCTGGTTTCCCTGACGCCCGGCAGGGAAACCAGGACATCGCCAAGGAAATGCCGATAGGCCGCCATGTCGGAGATCCGCGCCTTGACGAGATAGTCGAACCCCCCGGCCACCATGTGGCATTCCAGGATTTCCGGCCTTTGCCGAACGGCTTTGGCGAAGCGCTCGAAGTCCTCCGGTGTGGTTTTCTCAAGCGAAACCTCCACGAAGACAAGCAAGCCCAAACCGAGCTTCTGCGGATCGAGCCTCGCGCCGAACCCGAGGATGATGCCGTCGCGGGACAAGCGTCGAAGGCGTTCCCCCGTGGCAGTCGGCGATAGGCCGACCTTGTCGGCAAGTTCGGCGAGGGTGATGCGACCATCCTCCTGCAGGATTTCGAGCACCCGGATGTCAGGCTTATCCACGGACGTTTCACCGTTCGAACCCCGCGTTTGCCGGGTTTTCATCTGCCAATGGCCAAAGATACCGGATAGTTACACGGTGACAATGGTCGTAAAACAATAATCGAGCGGCGATTTGCGCCTTCAGGACGGGAACCCTGAAGAATGACCCTTTCAACAGCCCCGACGATCGGACCAGACATGGTGGACGGACCGATCCCATTCGAGCGGTTCAATCGTGACGTCCCGGCGTCGGGACATTTGCGGGACGCCATCACGGCGGCCTATCGGCGGCCGGAGCCGGACTGCGTCGGCGCCCTTCTCGAAGGCGCGACGCTTCCCGTGAACCGCGCCGCCGCCGCGGCCGCCTCGGCGCGCAAGCTGGTGACGGCGCTGCGCCTCAAGACCAAGCGGGGCGGCGTCGAAGGATTGATCCAGGAATATTCGCTGTCCAGCCAGGAGGGGGTCGCGCTGATGTGCCTCGCCGAAGCGCTGCTCCGCATCCCGGACGCCTCGACCCGCGACGCGCTGATCCGCGACAAGATCACGACCGGCGACTGGCGCGCCCATGTCGGCCAAAGCCCCTCCTTGTTCGTGAACGCGGCGACATGGGGTCTCGTGGTGACGGGCCGCCTCACCACGACGACCAGCGAATCGAGCCTCGGCTCCGCGCTGACCCGCTTGATCGGGCGGGGCGGCGAACCGCTGATCCGCCGGGGCACCGACCTCGCCATGCGGATGATGGGCGAGCAGTTCGTCACCGGCCAGACGATCGGTGAGGCCCTCGTGAAAAGTCGAAAGCTGGAAGCGCGGGGCTTCCGCTATTCCTACGACATGCTTGGCGAGGCCGCGACAACGGCGGATGACGCGGAACGCTACCTCGCCGACTACGAAGCCGCCATTCACGCCATCGGCAAGGCCGCGGCTGGGCGTGGCATCTACGAAGGGCCTGGGATTTCGATCAAGCTTTCGGCCCTGCACCCGCGCTACGCGCGGGGCAAGGTGGAGCGCGTGATGGGCGAATTGTTGCCGCGCGTGAGAGGCTTGGCGGCCTTGGCACGCTTCTATGACATCGGGCTCAACATCGATGCCGAGGAAGCGGACCGGCTGGAGATATCGCTCGACCTGCTCGAGGCCTTGGCCCTCGACCCCGACCTGTCCGGCTGGAACGGCATCGGCTTCGTCATCCAGGCCTATGGAAAGCGCTGCCCTTTCGTGATCGATTTCATCGTCGAGCTCGCCCGACGCTCCGGTCGCCGCATCATGGTCCGGCTCGTCAAGGGCGCGTATTGGGACAGCGAGATCAAACGCGCCCAGGTCGACGGGCTCGACGACTTTCCCGTGTTCACCCGGAAGGTGCACACCGATGTGAGCTACCTGGCTTGCGCCCGGAAGCTCCTTTCGGCCCCCGATGCCGTGTTTCCCCAGTTCGCGACCCACAACGCCGGGACGCTCGCGACCATCATGGAAATGGCCGGGCCGAATTTCTACCCTGGGCAATATGAGTTCCAGTGCCTGCATGGCATGGGCGAGCCCCTTTACGACGAGGTGGTCGGACCCGACAAGCTGAACAGGCCTTGCCGCATCTACGCCCCGGTCGGCACGCACGAGACGCTGCTCGCCTACCTGGTGCGGCGCCTGCTCGAAAACGGCGCCAATTCCTCCTTCGTGAACAGAATCGCCGACGAGTCGGTGTCGCTGGACGAACTCGTGGCGGACCCCGTCGCCCTGGTTCGTGGATCGAGCGCGGTCGGCAGTCCGCATCCGAGGATATCGCCGCCGCGCGACCTGTTCGCGGATCGGGCGAACTCGCGCGGGCTCGACCTGTCTAACGAGCATTCGCTGCTGGAGCTCGGCGCGGCCTTGCGGGGAAGCGCGCGCGAAGGATGGGTGGCCGGGCCGGCGGGCAACCACGCGGGATCCAGGGCCGTGCCGGTGACCAATCCCGCCGACCGTGGCGATGTGGTGGGGCATGGCTACTACGCGGGAGACGCCGAGATCGAGGCCGCGCTCGTCCTCGCGACGTCGAGCGCCGCGCGCTGGGCGGCGACGTCCGTTCACGATCGAGCGGCGTGCCTGCTGCGCGCAGCCGACGCCCTCGAAGCCCGCATGCCGGTTCTGATCGGCCTCGTGGTGCGGGAGGCCGGAAAGTCCTACGCGAACGCCGTCGGCGAGGTGCGCGAGGCGGTAGACTTCCTGCGCTATTACGGAACGGAGATCGTGCGGACGTTCGGGGCGGAGCGGCATGGTGCCCTGGGGCCGGTGGTTTGCATCAGCCCCTGGAATTTCCCGCTCGCGATCTTTGCCGGCCAAGTGTCGGCCGCTCTCGCGGCGGGTAATCCCGTGCTGGCCAAACCGGCCGAGGAAACCCCGCTGATCGCCGCGGAGGCCGTCCGCATCCTCCATGCCGCGGGCGTCCCGACCGATGTTCTTCACCTGCTTCCCGGTGAGGGCGATGTCGGGGCGTCGCTGGTGGGCGACCCGCGGGTGATGGGGGTGATGTTCACCGGCTCGACGGCGGTGGCCCGGCTCATCCAGCGGCAGCTCGCCGACCGCCTCGGCCCGAACGGTCGCCCCATCCCCTTCATCGCCGAGACCGGGGGGCAGAACGCCCTGGTGGTCGACTCGTCCGCCCTGGCCGAGCAGGTCGTCGCCGACGTGATCGCCTCCGCCTTTGACTCGGCGGGTCAACGTTGCTCGGCCTTGCGCATCCTGTGTTTGCAGGAGGACGTGGCGGATCGGACGCTGACGATGCTCAAGGGTGCCATGCGCGAACTCGAGATCGGCAACCCGCAGGCGCTTTCGGTGGATGTCGGGCCGGTGATTACGGCCGAGGCGCGCGATGGCATCCTCGAACACGTGACCACGATGCGTGACCGCGGCCATCGCGTTGAAAGCCTGCCGCTGCCCGACGAATGCCGGCACGGGACTTTTGTGCCGCCGACGATCATCGAGGTGTCGCGGGTTTCGGACGTCGAGCGCGAAGTCTTCGGACCTGTCCTCCACGTCGTGCGGTTCCGGCGCGGCGACCTCGACCGGATCGTGGCCGAGATCAACGGCACCGGCTATGGCCTCACCTTCGGGCTCCATACCCGGATCGACGAGACGATCGCCAGGGTCGTCGCCAAGGTCGAAGCCGGCAACGTTTACGTGAACCGGAACGTCATCGGGGCCGTGGTCGGCGTGCAGCCGTTCGGCGGCTCGGGACTGTCCGGCACCGGTCCCAAGGCCGGCGGTCCGCTTTATCTCGGCCGCCTGCTCGACATCCCGCCCGCAACGGCGCTGCGCGGTCTCGAAGGTTCGGAGGCGGCCCTTCAGCCGGGCCGCAGCTACGCGGAGTGGCTGCGTGAGATCGGACGCGCGAGCGAGGCGGAGCGCTGCGACGGCTTCCTCGCGCGATCGGCCCTGGGCGCCAAGGTGGAGCTTCCCGGGCCGGTGGGTGAGCGCAACATCTACGCGCTGCGTCCACGCGGCCGCATCGCGGCGCTCGGCACCGACGAGGAAGGCGTGCTCCTTCAGATCGGCGCCATCCTCGCCACCGGCAACGTCGCGCTCGTTGAGCGCCGTTCGGCCCCGGCCTCGCTGTCTCGGCTGCCAGCGGATGTTGCCGCCAGGGTGGCGATCATCGACGACTGGCGGGCCGAGGCGCGGCTCGCCGGGGTGTTGTTCGACGGAGATCCCGCGACATTGGCCGAACTGGTGCGCGAGGTCGCCCGGCGCGAGGGGCCGATCCTGCCCGTGGAGGTCGCCCGCTCCGCCGAGCGGGACGATTACGAGCTCGTGCGCTTGCTGGAAGAATGTACGGTGTCGACGAACACCGCCGCGGCGGGTGGGAACGCGAGCCTGATGTCGATCGGGTGACAGCCGCGAGCCGGGGTCGGAACCGGCGTTTCCGGCACGGCGCGTCAGCGGTTTGGCGCTTTGCACGAACAAATCCAGGAACCGCACAGGCCGACCATGCAGCTTGAAAACACCCTACGGGAATCCGGCATCCAACCCACGAAACGCCCGGGTTGGAAACCGGAGGACGGTGATCTCGCCCGGATCCTTTTCGGCCGGACGCCCAGGGACGACGTCGCGCGGTTCGACGATGGGACACTGGAACGACTTGCCGAAGACACCTTCGCCCGGCTGGAAACGGTGCGGTATGAAGGCGCGGCTGGCGAAGGATGGTTGAGGGACGTCACGGTCGGTCGCAACGGCCGGCCGACCGATCTCACGATCCTCGAAGCCGCCGGGCCCAACCGCAGCTTCATCCTGGAGTCGATCCTCGCGCTGCTCGTCGAGCAAGGGCGGGAACCCCTCCTGGTCGCCCACCCGATCCTGGCCACGGCGCGCTCGAAGGCGGGCGTGTTGCTGGAGATCGCCGGGGAAACGACCGCCAAGGCACAGCCGAGCCTGTTCCGCGAAAGCCTGGTCCACATCCACCTCGATCGGATCGACGATACGGCCTCGCGCCAGCAACTCGTCAACGAGCTCAACCGCGTGCTGAAGGACGTGGCGGCCGTGGACGGCGACACGGCCGCCATGCGCGAGTGCATCCAGCAGTTCACGGCGACTTTCAAAAGGCAGACGGACGGCAAGGATCCGGATGCCTCCGAAGCGCTGGCTTTCCTCCACTGGCTGATCGACGGCCATTTCACCCTCCTCGGCACCGAATTCCGCAGGTTGGACGGCCTCGACGGACGCCTGGAGCGGACCGCGCTCGGGGTGCTCCACGATGCCCAGGCGCTCCGCAGCGGGCGGGATCGGCCGTCGGCGGGACCGGGCGTCCTCGTCACCAAGGCAGACCTCAGGTCGCGCGTGCGCAAACGCGCCCGCATGGACCTCGTCCGGGTGCGATTACCCGATCGCACGGGGCTCGGTCACGTCGAGCTCGACGTGGTCGGGCTCTTCACCCCCCCTGCCCTGGCGGGATCGGTCCACGCGGTCCCTCACGTCCGGTCCAAGGTGCGGGCGGTGATCGAGCGAGCCGGCCTCGATCCGTCCAGCCATGCCGGGCGCGTGCTTCGGGCCGTCCTCGAAGCCTATCCGAGGGACGAACTCCTTCAGATCGACGGCGGCACCCTTTACGGCTTCGCGCTGACCCTCGCCGAGTTGGCCGAGCGGCCGCGCGCGGAGGTGCTGATCCGGCGCGACCCGTTCGACCGGTTCCTGTCGGTCCTGGTCTGCGCGCCGCGCGACAAGATCGACGCCCGGACGAGGAAGCGGATTTCCACCCATCTCGCCGCGACCCTCGCGGGGGCTGTTTCAGCGACGGACCCCCACGCGCCCGACGGGCTCATCTCCCTGTCGCAGCATGTCGTCGAGATCGACGGCGATGTTTCGCCGGAGGGACTGGCGAGCCTGCGCGATGGCGTGATCGAGCAGGTTCGGGGCTGGGGGGACGGCCTGCGGCAGGAACTGGCGGAGCGGGTGGCCGACGCGCGGGCGCGAGGCCTCGCTGCCACCTATGCCGACAACGTGTCGGGTTCCTACCAGGAAGCCTTCCACCCGCGCGACGCGGCGGTTGACGTGCTCATCATGGAAGGGCTCGGCCCCGACCGGCCCCATGCGGTGTCCTTCTACGCCGTGGCGGGGGAGCCCGCGACGGTCACCCGGCTCAAATTGTTCTCGCGCGACACCTCGATTCCGCTCTCGCGTCGGGTTCCCATGCTGGAAGGCATGGGTTTTTTTGTTTCGAACGAGCGCACGTTCCGCATCCGCCCGCAGGGCGCCGCGGCGACGATCTGGCTGCACGACATGGTGCTGGACCATAAGGTCCGTTCCGAGTTCCCGATCGGCCGGGTCGGAACGTTGGCGTCGGCCGCCATCGAAGCGACCCTGGCCGGCCTGAGCGAGGCCGACGGCTACAACGAACTGGTGATCGAAGCCGGCCTCGGTTGGCGGGACGTGGCGCTTCTCAGGGCGTTGGGTCACTATCTGCGGCAGATTGGGATCGGCTACGCGCAACCCCGCCTTGCCGCCACCTTGGCGCGCCACCCGGAGGCGAGCTTGGCGATCGTGTCCCTGTTCACGGCGCGGTTCGATCCCGACCTGGGTGAGAACCGCGACAACGCGCAGGCCACCGCCAGGTCGATGGTCGACACGGCCTTGTCCGGCGTGGCGAACCTCGACGACGACCTGATCCTCCGACGCTTCGCCAACCTCATCGAGGCGGCGACGCGGACCAATTTCTTCCAGCGCGAAAGGGATGGCGCGGCCCGGCAAACCATCGCGCTCAAATTCGACAGTCGGCGCGTGGACGAGATGCCGCTGCCACGCCCGGCGCTCGAAGCCTTCGTGGATGCGCCCACCGTCGAGGGCATCCACCTCCGGTTCGGGCGCGTCGCCCGCGGGGGTCTGCGGTGGTCCGATCGCGCCGAGGATTTCCGCACCGAGGTGCTGGGCCTCGTCAAGGCGCAGCAGGTGAAGAACGCCGTCATCGTTCCGGTCGGGGCCAAGGGCGGGTTCGTTCCCAAGCGGCTGCCGTCGCCGGCGGATCGGGAAGCGTGGCTGAAGCAGGGAACCAGCGCCTACCGCACCTTTGTTGGAGCCTTGCTCGAGCTTTCGGACGACGTTTCGGGCGGCATCGCCGTCCCGCCCGAGCGCACCGTGCGCCACGATGGCGACGATCCATACCTCGTCGTGGCGGCCGACAAGGGAACCGCCACGTTCTCGGATTTCGCGAACGACATCGCGGTTCGGAAAGGGTTTTGGCTTGGCGACGCGTTCGCGTCAGGCGGCAGCGCGGGCTACGACCACAAGCGGATGGGCATCACGGCCCGGGGTGCCTGGGAATCCGTGAAGCGGCACTTCCGGGAGCTCAATGTCGACATCGGATCGACCCCCGTGACGGTCGCGGGCGTTGGCGACATGTCCGGCGACGTGTT
>CALMOK010000010.1:17303-17975 GCA_937871825.1 uncultured Alphaproteobacteria bacterium | reverse complement strand
CGGTGCGCCCGCCCCGCCGCCCACCGTCACCAGCCCCGCCCTCGACAAGCTCGACGCGTGGCTGTCCGCCAAGGTTACCGAGCGGGAGCCGCCCCGCCGGGCCGCCGCCAACGATTAGAACACACCGGCTCGGGACCGGACAATTTTCCGCCGAGCCCGCCTCCCAGGAGCACCGGGGTCCACATCGCTCGCGTCAGGATGGGCGGCCCGCTCCGCCGACAATAGGTCGCAGGCCCCTGGCTGTCCCGCTTTGCCCGCCGCCGCGTCTACAGGGCTGGACGGGATCGCGGGGAGCCGCGTCCATACCCCATCGCGAGCATGGATGAACCAGGCGATTTCACTCGACGTCTTCAACTTCACGCTGGCCGGCGCGCGGGAAGGGTTCGGTCCCTTTCTCGGCGGTTACCTCCAGCATCAGGATTTCGACCCCGCCCGGACGGGGTTCGCCATGAGCCTCGCCGGACTGGCCGGCATCGTGGCGACGGCGCCGCTCGGGGCCTTGATCGACCGCATCACGGCCAAGCGCGCCGCGGTCGCCATCGCGGTGGGCTGCATCGCCGTCGGGGCGGGGCTGGTCGTCGCCTCCAAGCTCCTGTCGGTGGTCGCCGCCGGACAGGTTCTGATCGGGGTCGCCGACAGCAGCCTCGCGCCGCTGATCGCGGCCCTCACGCT
>CALMOK010000010.1:0-17293 GCA_937871825.1 uncultured Alphaproteobacteria bacterium | reverse complement strand
GGGCTCGTCGGGCAGGAGCGCTACGCCGACCGGGTCGCGCGCAACGAGGCCTTCAACCATGGCGGCAACGCTGTGAACGCGGCCCTGGCGGCGCTTCTCGGCTATTACCTTGGCCTGGGCTATGTCGCGCTGGCCATCGCCGTCATGGCGGTCGCCACGGGAGCCGTCATGTTGAAGATCGATCCGGCGAAGATCGACCACGACGTCGCCCGGGGCGGCCGGGCCGGATCGGACCCGACGCTGAAGGTGCTCTGGGCCAGCAAGCCGCTGCTCCTGCTGGCCGGGACCGCCTTCGCGTTCCAGACCGCGAACGGCGCCATGCTGCCCTTCATCGCGCAGGCGCTGACGTCGCAAGGACACGACCCCAGCCTCACGACCGGGTCCATGGCGGTCACCGCGCAAGTGTCGATGATCGGGGCCGCGCTGGTTGTTCCGTACCTGTCCCGCATGGTGGGGCATCGCACCGTTCTGGCGCTGTCGCTGCTGCTCATGGTGGTGCGGGCGGGCCTCGCGGCCTGGAGCGGCAGTTGGGGCGCGGTGGCGGCCGTTCAGGTCATCGAAGGGTTGTCCATGGGATTGGCCGGCGTCGCCATCCCGGCCCTGGTTGCCGAGATCATGGCGGAAACGGGCCATGCGGGGGCCGGGCTGGGCGGGGTGATGATGGCCTATGGGGCCGGCGCGGCCCTTAGCCCGGCCTTGGCGGGCCTCGTGGCCCAGGCCTTCGGTTTTCCGGCGGCCTTTCTCGCCCTCGGCGCCGTCGCGGCGGTCGGCCTCGCGGTCTGGATCGTTGCTTCGCGGGTCCAGGCCAGGGAAAAGGACGGACCCGCCGGGTCGTCCCTGGTGCCCGCCCCCAACCGGGCATCGTAGCGATGCCGGGGAGCGTCGACGCCGAAACCGGAGCGCAGGCCTCTTCGGGCGCGCTTCCGGGTTTCCTGGCGCTTTATATTGCCCTTTACGCCGCCTATGGAACCGAGTCGGCCTACATGCCGGCCTTCCTGAACAGCCACGGGCTCCCGGCTGAACGCGTCGGCGTCGTGCTCGCGGCCGGCACCGTCGTTCGGATCGCCGCAGGGCCGATGGCCGGTCGGCTGGCCGACCGGCTGCGGGCGCGCAAGCAGGTGCTGGCCTCGGCCGCCGCATTGTCGGGCGTCGTCGGCAGCGCCTATCTGGCGGCGTTCGGCCTGTTTCCGCTCTTGGCCGTCAGCATGGCGCATGCCGCCGCGACCGCGTCCCTGGCGCCGCTGTCCGACGCGCTGTCGGTCGCGGCGGCATCCGAAGGTCGTGGGTTCCAGTACGGTTGGGTGCGTGGAACGGGATCGGCGGCCTTTGTCGCCGGAACGCTGCTGTCGGGCCAGCTGGTCGACCGGTTCGGCCTCGCCTGCATCATCGTCGCCAGCAGCGCGCTGTTCCTGGGGATGTCGGCATGCGCCGCCATGGTCCGTGCCACGCCTCGGGCGGAGGACGCGACGGAGGCCGGTCCCGCGGCGGCGTTTCTGACCCTGTGGCGCATCCCCGTCTACCGCAGGCTGATCTTCGTGGTTGTTCTGGTGATCGGCAGCCATGCGCTGAACGACGCCTTCGCGGTGATCGGTTGGCGGGCTGCGGGCTACGGAAGCGGCACCGTCAGCCTCCTCTGGTCGGAGTCGGTCGTGGCCGAGGTCGCCGTGTTCTTCCTGGCGGGCCCTTGGCTGATCGCACGGCTCGGGCTGCCCTGGGCGGCCGCCCTGTCGGCCACGGCGGGAATCGTCCGCTGGACCGTCATGGGGACCACCACGGCGATGCCGGCGCTGGTCGCCGTGCAGGCCCTGCATGGCTTGACCTTCGCGCTGCTGCATCTGGCCGCCATGGGGGTCATCGCCCGCTCGGTCCCCGATCGCCTGTCGGCCACCGCCCAGGCCATCTACGGCACCTTCGCGCTCGGCCTCGCGTCGGCGCTGACGGCCCTCGCGTCGGGCTATCTTTACGGCTGGTTCGGCATGCGGGCCTTCTGGGTCATGGCGCTGCTCTGCGCGGCGGCGCTGCCGCTCGTGCGAGGGCTTGCCCCGCCGCGTGGACCTGATCGGGCCATGCTCGGCGGAGCCACCGATTAGGCCCGCGACGAAGGTCGATACCCGTCTCAGGTTGATGCATCGAAGGAGGCGTCAAACCGTGCGCACCACCCCCATGTGGCACTGGATGGCCAACAGGCGATTGTTGTCGCGACCACGGGCGGCGACGCGCATGTCGGGATGATGGGCGGAGAGGGAACCCGCCATACGAGCGTCCACCGGTTCTCGTAGCCGTTTCATCCGTCGAACAATGCTAAAGCCCGCTTGCCGCAGAATGGAGGCGCAGTGCCCAGCCTGTCCTACCGACCCTCACGCAGGGACCTGCTTGAAGCTTGCCGCCTGCACGATCTCGGCATCGTCCTGGGCTGGCGCATGCTCTCGATCGTGTGCGCCTATACGGTCAGCGTCGGCGTGCTGACTTATCTCGCCTTGAGCCTTTTCCATCCCCTGCTCGTCGCCGGGCTGGTCGCGTGTGCCATCGCTATCTCGATCTCCGTCCTCCTCCTGACGCTGCGCCACCTGTTGCTGCCCATTTACGCGGTGCGGCGGCAACTCAAGGAGCAGCGCGTTTATCGGGGCGAGTGGCTTTTGACCTGGTCGGAACACGGCTATTCGGTTCGCGTCGAAACCGCGTCATCCGACATGGGCTGGGGGCACTACATACAATGGCGCGAGAACACCCGCGTGATCCTGCTCTACCAGTCCTGGCAGGCCTATCAGTTCGTGCCGAAACGATTGCTCCCGTCAGGGGCGGCAGAGTTCATTCGTGACCGCTTGCGGGCGGCCGGGGTTCCCAAGGCATGATCGCGCCCCAACCTCGCCGCCGTTCGAGCTCGGATCCCGGGATGATCCCCGAAAAAGCCCACGAATTTCCGTGTCGTCCTGCTCTTCCCCACGAGGACGAGCTTGGCATCAACAGCCCGTATCACGGCGACGCGACGGTAACAGCAGTCTATTCGGCCATCATCTTGCGAACTTGCGCTTCCAAGGCGCCGCCGAGAATGCCGTACCCCACCATGGTGGGGTGCAGATAGTCGAACAGCACCTGGTTTGAAACGTGTCCCTGCCCATCCGTCATGCTGCGGCCGACGTCGAGAAAAACGGTGTTCCGCCCGTCGGCGCAGCGCTGGATCTGCTGGTTGACCTGCTGGTTGACGGCCCGTTCCGGCGCCGACGCGTCGGCGCCCCGCGGCAGGATGCCGACCACGAGAACCTTTGTGGTCGGCGAGCGCTTGTGAACGAAGCGGATGATCTCGGCGACGCCCAGGGCCGTGTCGTCGGGCCGGCTTTTCCAATTGGCGTTGTTGGTTCCGATCAGCAGCACGACGAGCTTCGGATGCAGCGTCGGGTTCCATTGGCCGTTGTTGAGGCGGTAAAGGACGCCCTGCGTGAGGTCGCCCGAAAGCCCGAGGTTCAAGGGCGCCCGGTCGCCCCAGAACTGGTTCCACATGGTGGGTTCCCAGCCCTGGGTGATCGAATCACCGATAAACACCAGGCGCACCGCGCTGAGGTCCTTGCCGGCCACCCGCTCCGTGATCTGTTCTTCGCCGGTGTGCCACTCGTCGAACTTGACGGTTTGGGGCGTGGCTTCGAGCGGCATGGGATTGCGCGGCGGCAGCGCCGGGCAGCCGGGCGCGGCAAGCGCCTCGGCACCCCCGCAGGCGAGAACAAGCGCGGCAAGACTGGCGCGCAATGCGGTTCGCATGGTTGAACTCCGTGTCAGCGCAGGTAGGGGGCGATCGCGTTCTCGGACATGAAGGCGACGGGCGTGCCGCCGGGTGCCATGTACCAGACGCTGTACTGCCCGCCTGCGCTGAGCTGGCCGAGATCGACCAGGCTCACCCGGCTGGCGCCGCAGCCCGCCCGCACATGGGCGCTGGCGGCGGGATTGACGCTCCGCCCCCGCATGGACTGCGGGGCCACGCCGGTGAACACCGACGTTCCGGCCGGCTCCAACTGAAGCCCGGCCGCCGGACAGTCCGGCACCGCATTGTAGAAGGCGAGGCGGGCACGGGTCTGGTTGATCTCGGCCTGGTCGGTCACGACCTTGGCGGCCACGGCGCCGTTCTTGTCGATCAGCACCGTGTTGTAGGACCCGGGCTTGACCTCGAAGGCCGCGTGGCTGTCGGCCCCACCGCCGCTGAGGTCGACGGCAAGGCTGCGACCGGCGACCTTCTCGACGGTGAAGTAGGACGACACGCGCGCGGCCCCATCGGTGCCGAGCGTGACCGTGTCGGCGAAGCCGGCCGGCTTGACGGTCAACGCGTCGGCCGTCGCGTTGGCGAAGCGCACATAGGCGAAACCGTCCGGCAGCCGGTTCTCGTAAAGCAGCACCTGGGCGGCGCTCGCCGGGGCGATGGTGGCCGGCCCCGCGAAGGCGCAGGCCGCCAGCAAAAAGGCGTGGGTGGCGGAAAGGCGCCGGCGTGAGGCGCGCTGAAGGCTCAATTGAACCATGGGATGGTGCTCCGAACAGGCAGGATTAAAGGGGCCGCGTGGTGCCGATGCGGCCGGGCCGTCGCCGCGGCTAGCCGCCGGCGAGCTTCTTCTGGGCCACGATCTGCTCGATGGCCGGGGCGAGGGCCGCACCCCATTTGAGATAACCCTCGCTCGTATAGTGTTGACCGTCGAAGCTCGGCCACTCGCCCGGCTTCGAGAAGGTCAGCGAGTCGACATAGGTGCAGGGCGCCACGACCGTGGCCATGTAGTCGGAGAATTCCTTGACGCGCGTGTAAGTCTTGGAATACGGCCCGCCATCCTTGCCCCAGCTGGGGCCGATCCAGATGCAGGGCAGGTTGTGGGCCGTGATCCGCGCCGTCAGCTTCTCGACATTGTCCCTGATCCAGGGGCGCGGCATTTCCTTCTGATTGTAGCCCGCCATGGGATCGCCGACGCCGATGACGACGACGTTGGGCTTGTATTGGTCGATCAGCTTGTCAATCGACCAACTGATCGCCTTGGTGGTCCGGTTTTCCTGGACGGGGCCGTTGTTGATCCGCTGCGCGGTTCCGCAGGCGACTGGGCGCGGCGTCACCCAGGCGGCGGCCGGCATGCCGCAACTGGCGAAGGTTTCGACCTTGGCGCCGCCCTTCATCAAGTTGTCCTGCAGTGTTGTGATAAGGTAATCCTTGGTGGCGTAATGGCTGTCACCAACGATCAGGAAGGCGAGGCCCGCGAGCAATGTCTGCATAACAGATGAGGCTCCTTATTGGTCGTTGGCTTTATCAGCAGCTCAACGATGAGAACTGGGATGTTCGGATTGAATATTTGCGTTGCGAGTATCTGATGAAGCATTCATAGCGGAGCGCGCGATTTGATCAACATTAGGCTGTTGTTCAGGTTAATGGCGTGAACAACGGCCGGCCTCCGCCGTCTGGGACCTACCAGCCTTCGGCCAGCGCGCGATCGGCGGCATCGAGCGGTTGCCCTACGACGCGCTCTGGAATTTCCCAGATCACCAGCTTGGGGGGCGTGTCGGCAAAGGCGCCGCCCTTGAAATAGGTCCGGGCCGAGCTCGCGAAGCCGCCGCCCGCCTCGGCGAAGTTGCCAACCGGCGTGTGCAGCGCTTCCTGCAACCGGCCGTGAAAATTGCCGTTCAGCGAGAAGGAGCTGCCGAGCAGTACGACACCGCCGCCCGGAGCGTCGTCGAGCAGGCCGCCGGTTTCGGCCGGGGCCTCGACCTGCACCGTCTGTTCGAGGTTCTGGAGATCGGGGCTCGGGCGCAGCTTGACGGCAAGGTCCGGGACCTGATCGAGGCTCATCAGGCGTAGCATGTCGCCAGGACCTTGCGTCGGCGCCTCCGCCCGATCGGTGCGGAACCGGAACCCTGCGTCGCCGATCTCTGGCGCGGCCGTCATCGCGGCCTTGGCCACGACATCGGCCATCATGGCTGCCCCCCGCTGGTTCCAGTGGGTGTCGGTGCGGTAGAACACGGGGCCGTCCTGGCGCGCCGCCGTCATGGGGGCGGCGAGATCGACGGCCGGGATCGCGCGGGTCTTGAGCAGGTCCATGAAGGCGGCGTAGCGTGCGTCCGCCTGGGCGGAACGGGGAGTCCCGCAGCGTGTCGCGGCCTCGATGCGCGCCTTGTCGGGCACCAGCGTCACCACGAGGCCGATGTTGCGCGCCGCCAGTTGGCCGGCGATGCGCGACAGCGTGTCGGCGCGTGCCTGCATGTGGGCCGACGCGTCCGGCCAGGGCCGCAACTCGTCGGTGAGGTAGAGCCAGTCGTTGCAGCCGACGGCGACCTGCGGGCCGCCGGAGCGGAAGATCCCCCAGCGGGCGACGCCGCCCGCCGCGCGAAGGACGCCATCGGCCGGAAGGTAATGCGCTTCCACGAAATTGACCGCGGCGGCGGTGCGGCCGGCCAGGATGGAGGAGCCGTCCAGAACCTGGGCGAGCCGGTGTTGCGCGGCGGGCGCCGTCAGCGCCGCCAGGCCCTGCCAAGCCCCCAAGGCCAATAAGCCGATCGCGAGCGCGCCTTGAAGACGTTCGGACCAGGCCCGGACCCCGTAGAGCGCGGGTGACGTGATGCGGATCGAGTGTTGGGTGATGCTGGTCATGGCTCAGAACTGGAAATAGAGGAACGGAACGGCGTCGCGGCTGTAGAGCAGCACGGTCGCCAGGGCGAAGCCGACAAAGGGGGCCAGGGTCCAGGCCGCGATCCCCAGGGCGCCGTTGGCGAGCAGGCCGCCCGCCGGGACGGGGATCGCCCAACGCCCCACCCGCTTCGGCAACAGGGGCAGGTAGACGAGCGCGGCGGCCAGCGGCACGAACCAGAGCCGGTCCGGGGTGACCTGCCAGGCGAGGGCATCCGACAGGCCGGTGCCGTGCAGGCCGAGCATCCCGGCATACACCGTCAGGGCACCGTCGAGATCCTTGGCGCGGAACAGCACCCAGCCAATCAGGACGGCCAGCATCGTCAAGGCGTTGCCGGAGGCGAACGGCATGCCCGGCGCCCCGCGGGGACGGCGGCGGGACCACCAGCGGTGGAGGCCGAGGAGGCCGCCGTGCCACACCCCCCAAAGAATGAAGTTCCAGCTCGACCCGTGCCACAGCCCGCCGATCGTCATGACGAGCATCAGGTTGACATAGGTCCGGCGTGGGCCTGCGCGGTTGCCGCCCAGCGGGATGTAAAGGTAATCACGCAAGAAGCGCGACAGCGTCAGGTGCCAGCGCTGCCAGAAGTCCTGGATCGACCCGGCAAGGTATGGATTGTCGAAGTTCGGCGGGAAGCTGAAGCCGATCATGCGGGCAAGACCGATGGCCATCAGCGAGTAGCCGGCGAAGTCGAAGTAAAGCTGCAGCGTGTAGACGATGGCGGCCAGCCAGCCATCGACCAGGGTGGGCTGAGCCAAGGCGAAGGCGGCGTCCACCAGGGGGCTGAGCGTGTCGGCGATCGCCACCTTCATGGCGAAGCCGATCATGAAAGTCCGGCTGCCGATGCCGAACTGGCGCAGCGAGTGGTGGCGCTGCTTGAGTTCTTCTCCGATCTCGGCGTAGCGCACGATCGGGCCGGCGATCAGTTGGCTGAAGATGGCCTTGTAGGCCGCGTAATTCAGAAACGACCGGCTGACCGGAACCTCGCCGCGCCGCACATCGACCAGGTAGGAAACCGACTGCAGCACATAGAACGACAGGCCGATCGGCAGCACGATCTCGGCCCAGCCCACGGCGCCCAATCCCATGGCGCCGACCAGCTGGTTGAAGGTCGCGACCCCGAAATTGGCATATTTGAAATAGGCCAGCACGCCGAGGTTGCCGATAAGGCCGGCAATCATCAACGTCTTGGCGCGCGGGCTTTGAGGCCCTGCGGCGTCCATCAAACGCGCGATCGTGAAGGTGAACACCGTCACGGCGATCAGCAGCGCCAGGAAGTCGACGCGCCACCAGGCATAGAACGCCCAGGAAAAGATCAGGATGACCCAATTTCTGTATCGAAACGGGGTCAGGAAATAGACCGCGAAAAACGGCGGAAGAAAGAGGAAAAGAAACTCAAACGATGCAAAGACCATGGTCGGACGAGCCTGTTCGTATCGGTATCTTAAGGCAATATAGTTGTGTCATGCACTGAATAGCCGGTCCGGCTATCCTTGGAACAAGGCGGAGCCGGTTGCTGACCTTGAGCCGAAGCGTGCTGTCACGCGGCGTCAGCCGGCATCGGTCCTGGAGCCAAGGCGCTTCAAACAACCAGCGTTCAGCGCCTTTTAATGAAATGATAACGATGACCACTTGCTACGGTCTCGCCCCGGTTGGCAAGGTTATCGTCGATCTATGGTTAGCATGACGGCGTCTGCTCCCCATCTCAACAGATTAACCAATAATTTTATCGATTAATTCGGTTTACAGATCCTTAAAGGCAAATACGTCTGGCCCAAAAGTGTAAACAACACTTATACCGTCTGTAACGCGCATCGCTTTGATTGCTGACGGCCGATGTGTCCCTCGTTCGCGAAGGAGCGATCATGAAATTTCCAGCACTGATCCTTTGGTTTATCACCGGCTGCGCGATGCTCGTGCTCGCCGCGTTGCCGTTAGGTGTCGAAGCCCAGTTGGCGGTCGCCGCGACGGCGGTCGGCTTGATGGCCGTTATCAAGTTTTTCCGCCTTCGCGGGCCGTTCCGCGCCATCTTCCTTGGGCTCGGCACCTTCGTGATCCTGCGTTACGTGGTGTGGCGCCTCACCCACACCATGCCGCCGATGAGCTCGCCGGGCGATTTCGCCGCCAGCCTCGTGCTGGTTGGCGCGGAACTCTATTGCGTCGTCATGCTGTTCTTGAGCCTGTTCACCGTGGCGGACCCGCTCAAGCGTCCCCCGGCGCCGCGCCTGAGCGACGACGATGCGCCGACGGTTGACGTGTTCGTTCCCTCCTATAACGAGAGCATGGATATCGTTGCCCCCACCCTGGCGGCGGCGAGGCGCATGACCTATCCGGCTGGCAAGCTGAACGTTTTCCTGCTCGATGATGGTGGCACCGAAGCCAAGATCGGCTCCGACGACGCCGACGAGGCCAACCGCGCGGTTGCGCGCCGCAAATCCATGCAGGTGTTGTGCGCCGAACTTGGCGTCCGCTACCTGGCTCGTGAGGACAACACCCACGCCAAGGCCGGCAACCTCAACAATGGATTGGAGAACAGCGAAGCCGACCTCGTGGCGGTGTTCGATGCCGACCACATTCCGGCCGAGGATTTCCTCACCGAGACGGTCGGCTACTTCGACCGCGATGAGAAATTGTTCCTGGTCCAGACCCCCCACTTCTTTCTCAACCCCGACCCCGTCGAGAAGAACCTCGCGATGGCCGGACTTCCGGCCGAGAACGAGATGTTCTATGGCCTCGTCCAGAAGGGCCTCGACAAGTGGAACGCGGCGTTCTTCTGCGGGTCCGCCGCCGTGCTGCGGCGGGCCGCGCTGGAGGAGGTCGGCGGCTTCCACGGCGCGTCCATCACCGAGGACGCCGAAAGCGCCCTCGAGCTTCACGCGCGCGGCTGGAACAGCCTTTACATCGACAGGGCGATGATCGCCGGCCTGCAGCCGGAAACCTTCGAATCCTTTATCGGTCAGCGTTCGCGCTGGTGCCGCGGCATGGTGCAGATCCTGCTGCTCAAGAACCCCCTGTTCAAGGGCGGGCTCAGCCTGGCGCAGCGTCTCAGCTACCTGTCGAGTTGCATGTTCTGGCTCTTTCCGCTGTCCCGCATGGTGTTCATCTTCGCCCCCATGCTGTTCATCTTCTTCAACATGAAGATCTACATCGCCAACAGCCAGGAATTCATCGCCTACACGGCCATGTACATGGTCTCCACGCTGCTCATCCAAAGCTACGTGTTCCGTCGCGTGCGCTGGCCCTGGATTTCGGACGTCTACGAATACGTCCAGGCCGTGAAGCTGTTTCCGGGCGTGCTGAGCGTGTTCGCCGATCCGCGCCGCCCGAAATTCCAGATCACTTCCAAGGGCATGAGCTTGGCCGAAGACCGGCTGTCGACCTTCGCGCTGCCCTATTTCGCCATCTTCGGCATCGTGGCGGCCAGCGTCGGAATGCTCATCTACCGCTACACCAACGAGCCGACCGCCCGCGACCTCATCGTGGTGATGGGAATCTGGAGCGGCCTCAACCTGCTGCTCACCGGCATCGCACTGGGCGCCGTGTCCGAGCGTCGGGAACGTCGCACGGTGCCGCGGATCCCCCGCCAGGCCAAGGCCAGCCTGACGCTGGGCGTCCGGTGCATCCCGGTGTTGATCGAGAACGTGTCGGTCGGCGGTCTCAAGATCCGGGCGCTGGAAGCCGTGAAGCTTCCCGCCCGGGCGACCGCGACCCTTCGTCTGGAAAGCGGTGACGACGGCGACAAGCGCGTGCTCGAAACGCCGGTCGTCCTGTCCTGGCGGCAGGCGAACGCGGGAGACGGCAGGTTCGGTGTCCGCTTCTATGGGGCGTCGGGCGATCGCTTCCGCATCGTGGCCCGTCTCGGCTTCGCCGAAGTGCTGTCGATCCAGCAGCGCCGTCGCGAAAGCCAACGCTCGCTGGGCGTGCTGTCCGGCACCGCGGTCTTCGTGACCATCTGGATCGTCCAGATCTTCCGGGGCCTTCTTTACGCCGGGTTCCGCCGCAGCGCGCCGTCCCAGGCCGGACTGATCAGCAAGACCGAGCGCTCCGCCGCCTGAGGCGGAGCCAGCTTCCTCCGATCGAAAAGAGCGTCCCATCATGTCAACCTTCACCAAGAACCGTCTGCGTGGCTCGGTGGCGGCCGCCTGCCTGACGGCCCTGATCGGCCCGGGTTCGGCCGACGCGTCGGCCAGCTCACCGCTCCCCATCTCGGCAGCCCCCTTCGAACTCGGGCAGCCGAGCATCCTCAAGAGCCTGCCCGCCGGACGCGACGACCTGACGTTTCGCGGGGAAAGCACGCGTCGGCGGTTCGCCATCCACCTGACGCGCGATGAGCCCGACGCCATCAAGCTGTTCCAGCTCGCCTTCAAGAACACCGTCACGGCCTTGCCGGAGCGCTCTTCCCTGGAGGTGATCGTGAATGGGCAGCTGCTGAGCGTCGTGCCCGTCAACGCGGCGAACGCGCAGGCTGTCCTGCCGGTCGCCATCCCGAACGGTACGCTGCGGCCCGGCCTCAACACGGTTGAGCTCCACGTGACGATGACGCATCGGGTCGATTGCTCGCTGCCCGCGACCTACGAGCTTTGGACTTCGGTCGACCCGGCCACCACCGGTTTCGTGGTTCCGGCCCAGGCCCGCGTGGCTGTGCGCTCGGTGGAGGACGTCGCGGCCGAACCGCTGGCGCAGGATGGCACCACGCGGATCCACCTCCGCACCAACGGCGCCTCCGACGCGTCCGCGATCGACCGGGCGGGCCGCTTCATCGGTGCGCTCGTGGCCCGCGCAGGGCTCGAGCGACCCGTGGTCGAGACGGGACCTGGCGCGGGCGATGGCCCGGGGATCGACGTGATGATCGGCACCGGGCAGAAAGGCCCTGACGACATGGTGGCCGACATGCGGCTCGTCGGCCAGGACGAGGGCGTCACGTTCGCCCGCGATCCCGCCACGCAACGCTTGGTGGTCATGCTGTCTGGCGTCGACGGGGCTGATGTCGATGCCAAGCTCGCGGCCTTCACGGCCGGAGCGTCGCAGGCCGCCGCCCTCGTGCCCGCAACGCGGATCGATGGCGAAACGCGCAGGACCTTCGCCGACCTCGGCGTTCCGGCCGACCGTTTTGCGGGCCGGCACTATGCGACGACGCTTGGGCTTGACCTGCCGGCGGATTTCTACCCGGCCGACTACGCCAAGGCGCGCGTGCTGATCGACGGCGCCTACGCCACCGACCTCGACCCGAGCAGCGGCCTCGTTTTTCGTGTCAACGGCGCGATCGCCGCCTCGCTGCCCTTCGCGCCAAACCGGGACGGGATCTTGCAGAAGGAAGCGGTGGAACTGCCGCTGCGTTTCTTCCGGCCGGGCCATAACGAGATCGCCATCGACGGCACCATGACGGCTTCGGCCGATCGCTTGTGCGAACCGCTCGCCAATACGGGGAGCCCGCGCTTTTCCCTGTCGAACACGTCCGAGCTGCTCATTCCGCGCTTCGCCCATCTTGGCACCGCGCCTCAGATCGCCGGCGCGCTGGCGAGCGGTCATGAGCATCCGGTCGGCCCGCTCTACCTCGCCGACGGGCAGGACGGCTCCGTCGCGGCAGGCTTGACCGTGCTGGCCAACCTGGCGGCGCAGAACTATCAGGCCCCGACCCCGGCTATCCGCATCGGTGCGCCGGGAGCGACGGACAGTCCGGGCATCGTGGTGGCGCCCTGGAGCGCCTTGCCGCCGGCCCTGACGGTTCCTCTTCTCGGCCGGATCGCCGGCGCCGAGGGCGTTCGCGAGCCTGCCACGCCGGATGAGGAGGCCGCGACGGGGTTCCTGCAGCAAGGCGCGGCGCGCTTCAGGCAAGCCGTCGCGTTCGGCCAGAGCCTTGCTGATCGCTGGGTCGACCTCGACGCCGTTCGTGAGGGTGGCCAGCGGCTGCTCAGCCGGCAGGGCTTCGCCTTCGGTCACGACGCACGGGACAACACCGTGTCGTTCACCCCCCGCAGCCTGCTGGTCGAGGCGGTCGAGACGAGGCTTCGATCCAACAGGATCGCGGGCCTGGAGGTCCCGCTTTTCGTGGCCGACCAGCGGCAATGGTTGGTGATCACGGCGCCCGACACGGCCGTGCTCGGGCGGGGGCTCGAGCGTCTCGTCGCGGACGGGCATTGGGCGTCCCTGCAGGGCGAGGCGGCCAGCCTCGACGTCGACAAGGGCACGGTCTCGGCCGTGCGACCCGACCGGGTGCTGTATGTTCTGCCATCGCAGCTTGTTGCGGCCGACATCGGACCGATCCTGGGTGGGCTGATCACCACCAACATCGGAACGAGCCTGGCCGCCCTCGTTGCGCTCATGGTCCTGCTCGGCCTGTCGACCCACGTCATCATCCGGAAGGCGGGTGCGAAGTGAGGCTGACGCGGCGAGCCGGCCTGCAGCGGATCGTCGTCGGCTGTGCGATGCTCTGCGCCCCTCAGGCCTGGGCGTCGGATGGAGCCGCGCCCGCGATGGTGGGCGGCGGGCCTCGGGACGTGGAAACCGCGACCATCCTGTCCAACCTGTCGCAGAACTGGTTCAAGGGCGAGTGGGCCGCCTATCGGACGAAGTTCGTTTCGGCCGACGGTCGGGTCATCGACAACGCCAACGGAGACGTGTCGCACAGCGAGGGGCAAGGCTACGGCCTGCTGCTCGCCTTGTCGGCCGGCGATGCGGCGGCGTTCGACACGATCTGGCGCTGGACGGCCGGTCACCTGCAGAAGCGGTCGGACGCCTTGTTCGCCTGGAAGTGGGATCCGCGGGACGGCAAGGCCGTCGATCTCAACAACGCCAGCGACGGCGACGTCTTGATCGCCTGGGCCTTGGCCAAAGCGGCCAAGCGGTTCGCCCGGCAGGAGTATGAAGCCGAAGCGCGTCGGGTCGTCAGGGCGCTGGCCGCCAAGGTGGTGGTGGCCCATGGCAAGGACGTCCTTCTGCTGCCGGGCGCCGCAGGGTTCGGGGCCGGGGATCAGCCGGCCGGGCCGGTGGTGAACCTGTCCTACTGGGTGTTCGCCGCGTTCCCGGATCTCGCCCCCTTGGCGCCGCAGGCTGATTGGGCCGGTCTGCGCCAAAGCGGTTTGCGGCTGCTCGATGCGAGCCGTTTCGGCCCCCGCCGATTGCCCAGCGACTGGATCGCCCTCGGGGGAACCAGCCCCGCGCCGGCCGCCCGTTTCCCGGCGCAGTTCGGTTACGACGGGATCCGCATCCCGCTCTATCTTGCGCAGGACCCTGGGGTCCCGCGCGAAACGCTGGCCCGCTTCGCCGCCCTGGATGGGCCCGGTCCGCTTGCCGGAGGACCGGCCGTGATCGACACGGGCACCGGCGCGATCCGCCAGCCCATGCCGGGCAGCGGCTATCGCATGGTCTATGCGCTCGCCCGTTGCGCCACCAGCGGGGACACAATCCCGCCCCAACTCCTGTCGACGCGGGACACCGACTACTACCCCGAAACACTGCGCCTGCTGTCCATTTCCATCGTTCAGGAAAGGCTTTCCCAATGTCTTTGAAACACGCTTTGCTGGTCACCTGCGCGGTTGTCGCTACGACCGCGGTTGTCCGCTCGCAGCCCAACACGCCTTCCCCGCTGGCGCCCGCTCCCTTGTTTGGCAGCGCCGCGGTCCCGGCCAGGCCGGCCGATGCCGCGGCCGTTCCCGTCGGCTCGCCGGCTCAGGACGGCAAGCTGGACCTGAGCGCGCTTTATTACTTCGCGTCCCAGAACGACCTCGGGCGGGTCGCGGCCGAGATCAAGCTGCTGCGCGTAAAGAACCCCGATTGGCAACCGCCGGACGACCTGTTCGGCACGGCGAGCGGTGTGGACGAGCAACCCTTGTGGGACCTGTTCGCCAAGCATGATTACGTGGCCTTGCACGCCAAGATGGCCGAGCTGAAGCAGGGCACGCCCAGTTGGCAGCCTTCAAGCAACCTGACCGGCAAACTGGCGCTCGCGGAAGCCAACGACGCGCTCGTCAAGACGTCGGACGCCAAGCAGTGGCCGGCCGTGATCGAGGTCGCGACCGCGAACAAGATGCTGCTGACCTGCGCCAATGTGGACGCGCTGTGGCGCACCGGCGAAGCGCTCGCGCGGACCGGTGACGAACCCAGGGCCGTGGAGGCCTATCGCTATGTCCTGTCCAGCTGCGATTCGCCCAAGGAGCGGCTCGCCACCGCCCAGAAGGCCAGCGTGGTGCTGCCGACCACCAGCGCCCTGGACAGCCTTCTGCAGATGGAACGTCGTCTGCCCGACGGCCGCGGCGAGTTCGAGGAGATCCGGCTGGATCGCTTCCGGCGCAACATCGGCGCCGCGATCGAAAGCGCGTCGGCCCCCACGCCGGTCGCGGCCGAACTCGACGCCATCACGGCGAGCGCCAAGACGCCCGCCGGGCACGCCGATGCCGAGTTGCTCGGCTGGTACGCCTACGCCCATCGCGACTACCCGACGGCCCAGCGATGGTTCCGCACGGCGCTGGAAACCGGAACGAGCCAGAAGGCCGCCGAGGGCCTGGTGCTGGCGTTGCGCGACAACAATCAGAACGACGAGGCTCGTGCGGCGGCCGTCCAGTTTGCCGGCATCGATCCCATCAACCGCAAGTTGATGGTGGACGTGGTGGCGGCCGGCCTGACCGATCCTGCCGCCCATGCGCCGACCCCCGAGCAGATGACGGCCTTCACCCAAGCCGTGCAGGACGTGAAGTCCCAGGACGGGGCGGAGGCGCTTCGCTGGTATGCCGACAACCGGCACGATGCGGCGGGTGCCAAGGTCTGGTCGGCGAAGTGGCTCAGTTGGAAGGGCGAGGAGATCGAGCAGGTGAAGTCGGCCGAAGGAGCCGAGGCGCTCGGCTGGCAGCTTTACCAGAACGGGGACGCGACAGGCGCGGAAGCCTGGTTTCAGAAGTCCGCCAATTGGGCGCCAAGCGAGTCGGCCGCCGTCGGCCTGGTGGTGACGGCCCGGCGCCTTCGTCACGAGGGTGACTATGCGAGCCGAATCGCGGCCTACCGGACCATTTATCCGCGCGTCGCGGAACTGGCTAAAAGCATGGGCACGCAGACCGCACCCAAGCGGGTTGCGCAGATCATCAAGGTCGTGCGCGCCAAATCCGTCACTCGGCCGAACAGCGACGGGTGGGATCGCAGCGCAGACGAGATCGTGAAGACCTTCAGCGCCGGAAGCTATGACGAGGCCGTCGCGATGATGGACAAGCGCCGCTTGAATCATAAGGAGCCCGGCGGGCTTTCCGCGGTCCGGGGTTGGGCGCAATACCATCAGGGCGACTGGGCAGCAGCGGAGAAAACTTTCGCGGGACTTGATGAGAAGGAGTTCTCCGACAAGAAGAGAGAAGCACTGCGCTTGATCCAGATGGGATACACGAATCCTCGGTATCGGTGAGGAATGCGGGATTTCCGGCGGGCGCTTCGCCCGCCGCTTCCTTTGCTCTGGCAAATGAACGTCGTGGCAGCATCCTTGGCGCACTCCTGACACGCCCGACGATTTTAGGTCCGTCTACCTGACCTCGGGACCCTGCGGGACCGAGCGAGGCTGCCGTTGCGGCCAAAGCCGGTTTGGGTGCTATGGCGGCTGACAGTCATGCCGTTATCCGCTCAACGTTGCGGATTGCGCGCGCATCGACCCGCCGAGCGAACTCGTCGACGACCGCACGGCAATGAAGCGTGATTATCCTGACTTGGTCATCTTCGCCGGCTCGCTTTATCGTGAGCCACGTTTCGGTGATGGGCCGAACCGGCCGGCCGGCTTCCGGCCCACCCACGCCGTCCGATGTCGGATTCAACGTCCACGACGCACCGTCAACACGGCTTCTGTTCGGTTGCCGGCTATCGAGGTTTCCTTAGAACGTCGAAGCGAGGCACCGGTTTCGTTTGAATGGCGGAGAGGGAGGGACTCCCCCCTTCAACTCGAAACCACTGTTTTATTGCGGTTTTTAGGACTGACTTGAAACCAGTCTGTATCACCATCCTGTATCACCGGGACACCATGAAAGGAGCCGAGACCCACGCTTTTCAACATCAAAGAATCACGATTGCGTTCCTTGGCAGACGTGCCGACGTTCGGCGGAACATGAGTCCGCCCAACCGGGCCTGTGTTCGCCCATCAGGCAGGGTCGCTGGAGGTCAGGCGGCAGCCTTGCGGGCGCGCTTCGCCACCTTTGGCGCCCCCGCTTCGGCAGGTTCGTCCTCTGCCCCGGGCGGACGGTAGCGCCACTTTTCCCCGACCAAGCCGACGTAGCGGTCTCGGCGGCCCCTCTCCTTGAGCTTCTTCGTGAGCGTCGTAACGCCCAAGGGTTCGGCGTGTGAAAGCCATTCGCGACGAACCTCGGTCGGCAGGCCCTCGAAGATCTCGGCAGCCGACTTGGGGCCGGTCCTCTTCAGCATGTCGCCAACGCCGATGACGACACGGTCCCAGAACTCGCGTGCTCGCTTGTCCTGCTTGTCGTCCAGGTCAGACACCCGTTTGCGGAGCCGCTCGTTCTCGGCCGCAAGCGTCCGGTTCAGCTTCTCGATTTCCCCCAATCGGGACGCCAGCACCGACGAGCGCTCGCGCTCCGCTTGGAGGGCGGTCCCGGCTTTCCGCCCCGCCGCCTCCCAAAGGGCCGTCGTGACCGCGTCGATGCGGGTCTGAAACTCGGGTGGAACGCCGG
>CALMOK010000009.1:20256-37480 GCA_937871825.1 uncultured Alphaproteobacteria bacterium | reverse complement strand
ACCCTCAACCTCGCCGAAACCGTGCTGCGCGCCCTCAAGGACCGCGGCGCCCTCGACACGCGCCGCGTGGACGACGTCGTCCTGGGCTGCGTCGACCCCGTCGGGGAAGCGGGCGGCGACATCGCGCGGGCGGCGGCGCTGACGGCCGATTACGGGGATCACGTGCCCGGCATCCAGATCAACCGCTTCTGCGCCTCGGGCCTCGACGCAGTCAATTTCGGGGCGGCCCAGATCATGGCGGGCCAGCACGACATGGTGGTGGCGGGCGGCGTCGAGTCGATGAGCCGGGTCGGCATCGGCGCATCGGGCGGGGCTTGGCCGGTCGATCCACAGATCGCCATCAAGAGCTATTTCATGCCGCAGGGCGTGTCCGCCGACCTGATCGCCACCAAATACGGCTTCTCGCGCGACGACGTGGACGCCTACGCGGTTGAAAGCCAGGTTCGCGCCGACCGGGCCTGGACCGAGGGGCGTTTCGCCAAGGCGGTGGTGCCGGTGCGCGATTGCAACGGCCTCACGATCCTGGCCACGGACGAGCACCGCCGGCCGCGAACCGACATGCAGTCGCTCGGCGCCCTGAAACCCTCCTTTTCCCTCATGGGCGACCAGGGCGGGTTCGACGCCGTTGCCATCCAGGCCCATCCGGAGATCGAGGCCGTCAACCATGTCCATCACGCCGGCAATTCGTCCGGCATCGTGGACGGGGCCGCCGCCGTGCTCATCGGCTCCCGCGCGGCGGGCGAGGCCGCCGGCCTGAAGCCGCGTGCCAGGATAAGGGCTTTCGCCAACATCGGGTCGGACCCGGCGCTGATGCTGACCGGGCCGGTCGACGTCACGCGCAAACTGCTGGCCCGCGCCGGCATGGCAGTCGGCGACATCGACCTGTTCGAGGTCAACGAGGCTTTCGCCGCCGTGGTGCTGCGCTATCGCCAGGCCTTCGACCTGTCGCTCGACCGCATCAACGTGAACGGCGGCGCCATCGCCATGGGGCATCCACTCGGCGCCACGGGCGCCATGCTGCTCGGCACCGTGCTGGACGAGCTGGAACGCACCGGAAAAGCCACCGCGCTGATCACGCTGTGCATCGGCGCCGGCATGGGAACCGCCACCCTCATCGAGCGGGTTTAAGCCCCACGTGCCGCACCGGAACTCAACAAGGAATTCAACCATGACCCGTTTCGCCACCCTGGTTTTCGTCGCCCTGATGGCCAACGTCGTCCCGGCGGCGGCCGATGACGCGTCGGACCGGCACGACGCGTCGATCGCGCTCCTCAACCAGATGCACACGATCGACAACGTGTCGGCCATGCTGCCCACCATCCTCGCCCAGGTTCAATCGGCGCTGACCCGGGGCGACCCGACCCTGACCAAGCAGTTCGCCACCTTCGCGTCGAAACTCCAGGGCGACGCGGAACTGGAAAAGGCCGACCTGATCGAACAGCTGGCCGCCGTCTACGCCAAGACCTTCACGGTGGACGAGCTCAAGGGCATGGCGGCCTTCTACCAGACCCCGCTCGGGCAGAAGATCGTGGCGACGCAGACCGCGACCGGCAGCGACATCTTCCGCGTGACCCGCGAATGGGGGACCAAGATCGCGCAGCAGATGGCCAAGGAAGCGGCGGTCGACATGCAGGACGCCAAGCCCTGACCGGAAGCCGGGATCCGGCGCATCGAATGGACAAGCTCATGATCCTGCAGAATTTCCGCTTCGAAACCGACGAGGCCGGCATCGCGACCCTCACCTGGGACATGCCGGGCCGGTCCATGAACGTCATCACCGAGCCGGTGATGACGGAGCTCGAGGCCGTCATCGACGAGGTGGCCGGGACACCCGCCATCAAGGGATGCGTGGTCACCTCCGGCAAGGAGGCGTTTTCGGGCGGCGCCGACCTCGCCATGCTGCAGGCGCTGGGCCGCCACTATGAAACCATGACGGCGGCCGGCAACGACCCCGAAGCCGCCATGCAGGCCTTCTTCGAGGGTTCGCGGCGGCTCTCCGTGCTGTTCCGCAAGCTCGAAACCTGCGGCAAGCCCTGGGCGGCGGCCATCAACGGGCTCTGCCTCGGCGGTGCGTTTGAGCTGGCGCTGAGCTGCCATCATCGCGTGATGGCCGAGGGCGACAAGGCGAGGGTCGGCCTGCCGGAAATCAAGGTGGGGCTGTTCCCGGGCGCGGGTGGCACCCAGCGGGTGCCGCGCCTCATGCAGACAGGCGACGCGTTGCAGATGCTGTTCCGGGGCGAGCAGATCCGCGCGCCGGCCGCCAAGGCCATGGGCCTCGTTCACGCGCTCGCCCCCTTGGGCGATCTCGTCGCCACAGCGAAGGCCTGGATCGCGGGCGGCGGCTCGGCCGTGGCGCCATGGGATCAGAAAGGCTTCAAGCCGCCGTCCGGCAAGGTTTATTCGCCGGTCGGCATGATGACCTGGCCGCCCGCCAACGCGATCTACCGGCGCGAAACGCAGGACAATTATCCCGC
Source organism: uncultured Alphaproteobacteria bacterium (assembly GCA_937871825.1). GTDB lineage: Bacteria > Pseudomonadota > Alphaproteobacteria > Rhizobiales > Beijerinckiaceae > Lichenihabitans. The sequence continues at coordinate 35,006 of CALMOK010000009.1, read as the reverse complement.
CGCCAAGGCCATCCTGCAAAGCGTCCACGAAGGATTGCAACTACCCATCGACCTCGGGCTCCGGGTGGAAAGCCGGCAGTTCGCCAAGATCCTGCGCTCGCGCGAAGCCGCCGTGATGATCCGCTCGCTTTTTGTTTCGATGGGCGAACTCAACAAGGGGGCGCGACGACCCAAGGACGTGCCGCCCACGCGGGTGGTCAAGCTCGGGGTGATCGGCGCGGGCTTCATGGGGGCCGGCATCGCCTATGTGTCGGCCGGCGCCGGCATTGAGGTCGTCCTGATCGACCAGACCCAGGACGCGGCCGACAAGGGCAAGGCGCTGTCGCACAAGCTCATGACCGACCAGATCGGCAGGGGACGCGCCAAGTCGGCCGACCGCGATGCCCTGCTGGCCCGCATCGCCGCCACAACGGACTACGAAGCCCTGCGCGGCTGCGACCTGGTGATCGAGGCCGTGTTCGAGGACCGGACCGTGAAGGCGGAAGCCACCCGCCGCGCCCAGGCCGTCGTGGGCGGAAACGTGGTGTTCGCCTCCAACACGTCCACGCTGCCCATCGGCTCGCTCGCCGAAGCCGCGCGGAACCCGGACGAGTTTATCGGCATCCACTTCTTCTCGCCCGTGGAGAAGATGCTGCTCGTCGAAGTCATCAAGGGTCCGAAGACCGGGGACCGCGCCGTGGCGGTGGCGCTCGACTTCGTGCGGGCGTTGAAGAAGACCCCCATCCTGGTCAACGACGCGTGGGGGTTCTACGCCAACCGCTGCGTGTTCGCCTATCTGCGGGAAGGCCACAGGATGCTGCTCGAAGGCGTGCCGCCTGCCCTGATCGAGAATGCGGCAAAAGCGGCCGGCATGCCGGTCGGCCCGCTCTCGCTGACCGATGAGGTTGCGATCGACCTTTGCCGCAAGGTGATGATCGCCGCCCGGCAGGATCTCGGCGCCGACGCGGTCGACCCCGGCCAGATGGATCTGCTCGACGCCATGGTGGTCACCCACGGACGCCTCGGGCGCAAGAACCGCTTGGGCTTTTACGATTATCCCGAAAAGGGCGCCAAGGCCCTGTGGCCGGGGCTGTCGGCGTTCCAAGCGGTGCGGCTCGCCCCCGACACCATTCCCCTGTCCGACCTGAAACAGCGCTTTCTCGTCGCACAGGCGATCGAGGCCGCGCGCGCCATGCAGGAGGGGATCGTCACCGATCCGCGCGAGGCCGACGTGGGGTCGATCATCGGCTTCGGCTTCGCACCATTCACGGGCGGCACCCTGTCGTATATCGATGGCATGGGCCTCCCGGCCTTTGTGCTGCTGTGCGACAGGCTCGCCAAGACCTATGGCCCGCGTTTCGCCCCCCCGGGGCTGCTCATCGACATGGCCCGGGATCACGAAACCTTCTATGGCCGCTTCAACGACGCAAAGGCGGCGTGATGGGCGAGCGGGACCGGCTGATCCCGGGCGAACCCGGACCGGGAACCGTGGCGGGCCAGGCCGGCGGGCCGCGTACGATTGGCTATTGCTTCACGCTGCTCAGCCCCTGGGCCTATATCGGCCACCAGCCTTTCCTGTCCATCGCGAGCCGGCACGGCGCGCGCGTCAACTACAAGCCCATGGCGCTTGGCGAGGTTTTCCCCAATTCAGGCGGCCTTCCGCTCGACAAGCGGCATCCGTTGCGGCAGGCCTACCGGACCATCGAACTCAAGCGCTGGCGTGCCCGGCACGGGCTCGACTTCCACCTTCGGCCCGCCTTCTGGCCCCTCGACATCGCGCGCGCCGATCGAGCGGTGATCGCGCTGGTGACGCTTGGACGCGAGCCCGCGCCTTTCGTGGGCCTCGCATTTTCGGCGATATGGCAAAAACAGCTCGACTTGGCCGACGACGCCGTGATCGCGCGTTTGTTGAGCGAGGCCGGCCACGACCCGACCGAAATCCTCACCGAGGCCGGCAAGGTCGAAACCGGCGAGCGCTATCGCGCCAACGGCAACGAGGCTTTGGCGGCGGGAGTCTTCGGGTCCCCGACCTATCTGCTCGACGGAGAGCCTTTTTGGGGGCAGGACCGTTTGGAATGCCTCGACGAAGCTCTTGCCGAGGGACGCGACCCCATCCGGGCGTAAGCGCCTCGCCGGTTTAAAGACTCGCCAATACGTAAAGCATCACCGGACATAAAGGCTGGGTTAGCTGCCTGTCTATGTCGCACCCCATAAAGAGATCGGTTTCTGCTACTAAACTATTTTGTACGGTTTCGGGCTAATGTCATGAAAATAGCTCGATATTAGCGATGTTAAGCACCATTATAGAATGACATTCCAGGCTGCCCTTATTTATAGTGCGCCATGTTTTAGGATGACCGAGTGATGGACTCATTGGCTCCGCACGGGCTGGAAGCCTACGACATAAGTGCCCTCTGATGTCTGACATGCTAGTCCGTAAGCTCGAATACTTCACGCGGCTCAGCGGTGAGGACAAGCGCGTCCTCAAGCGGGCCAGCGAGGGGAAGATACGCCGTTTTGGGGCGCGCGTGGATGTGATCCGCGAGGGCGAGGCTCCGGAGCATGTCAACCTGGTCCTGTCCGGCTGGGCATGCCGCTACAAATATTTGGAGGACGGACGACGGCAGATCATGTCCTACTTCGTCCCGGGCGACACGTGCGATCTCGGCGTGTTCCTGCTGCGATCCATGGATCATTCGATTGGAACGCTGACGGCCGTGACGATGGCCGAAGTGTCCCGCGAGGCCGTTCTCGAGATGACGGGCAATCATTCGCGAGTGTCGAACGCGCTCTGGTGGTCAACGCTGGTTGCCGAGGCCGTTCAGCGCGAGTGGGTCGTCAACATCGGCCAGCGAACGGCGTTCGAGCGCATCGGTCATCTCTTGTGCGAAATCTTCATTAGGCTCCGCTGCGTCGGATTGACGACCGACGCGAGTTGCGAGTTTCCCATAACGCAGGCTGAATTGGGGGAAGCGACGGGGCTTTCGACCGTTCACGTAAACCGCACCCTTCAGGAACTGAGGGGCTCGAACCTGATCGTGCTGCGTGACAAGGTCTTGACCATTCCGGATTTGGCGGCATTGCAGCGCGCGTCCATGTTCAGTCCCAACTACCTGCATCTTGACCGTGAAGGCGCCCACTTCGACGCCAACGACCTTTGAAACGGATCGATTAAACCAAGCTGCCTGTACGTGGACGGCTCCGGGAGGTTTAGGCAGTCTTTGAAGCCGGGTGACGACCCGGACCGCCTGAGGGCGTCCAGTTTACGGGATCGTCGTGGCCTGCTGGGCGACCAAGGTCCATTGGGCTGCCATGGTCACGACATAAAGCGAAACAGAAGCTGACTTCGCCCATTTCTACGTTTTAACTGGTCAGACTTCGCCGACAAAGTCTCATTCGCCTTTATGATGCGGCCCCATCTGCAGGACCGAAGCGGATTTTAATCGCTTCGACCTTGAAGAGCTTCCAATGCAACGCAATTGGGTAACCGCACCCGGATCCTTATCCCAACTTGGGCCGCCGGCATGGCCGCCGATCAGGCACCCGCCATTACGGACGGCCTCGCGCCTCCAGTCGCGACAAGGCTTGGCTTCATGACCTGTGTGGCACGCGGCACCGTGGCGTCGATCTTGGCGAAGGTCGCCAAGGCCTGCCCAACGATCTGGTCCATGTTGTAATAACGGTACGTCGCCAAGCGTCCCACGAACCAGACGTCCTTGGTGGTGAGGGCGAGTTGTTCGTAGCGCTTGAACAAGGCCTGGTTTTCCGGACGCGGGATCGGATAGTAGGGATCCCCTTGATCGGAAGGGTATTCGTAGGTGATAGCCGTCTTGGGATGAACCTGCCCCGTCAGATACTTATACTCGGTGATGCGGGTATAGTCCTCGGTCTGCGGATAGTTGACGACGCCGACGGGCTGATAAACCTCCTCGTTCAGCGTTTGATGATCGAACCGAAGCGAACGATAGGGCAATCGGCCGAAGCGATGGCCGAAATACTCGTCGATCGGTCCCGTGAAGATCATGCGCTTGAATGAGATCCGGTTCTTGATCTCGCTGTATTCGGTTCCAATAGCGACGTCGATGCCCGGTTGGTCGAGCATGCGGCTGAACATCCGCGTATAACCGTCGAGCGGCATCGCCTGGAAACTGTCGGTGAAATAGCGGTCGTCCCTCGACGTGCGGGTCGGAACGCGGGCCGTGACGGCCTTGTCGAGGGCCGACGGATCGAGCCCCCACTGCTTCTGGGTGTATCCCTTGAAGAACTTCTCGTAGAGTTCACGGCCAACGGCTGACACCACGACATCCTCGGAGGTTTCAATGACCTCCACGGGTTCGGCGCGCTGGGCGAACCACGTCTCGAGTTGTTCGGACGTCAGGTTGAGCTTGTAGAGCTTGTTGACCGTGTCGAGGTTGATGGGGATCGGCACCAGCAAGCCATCCACCTTGGCGAGGACGCGATGCTCATAGGGGCGCCAGTCCGTGAACGCCGACAGGTAATCGACGATCTTGCTGGAATTGGTGTGAAAGATATGCGGCCCGTATTGATGGATCATCAAGCCATCGGCGTTTGGACAATCATAAGCGTTGCCCGCGATGTGGGATCGCTTGTCGATGACGAGGACACGTTCGTTTCGTTCACTGGCCAATCGCTCGGCAAGGACGCTGCCGGCAAACCCGGCGCCAACGATCAGCCAATCATACATGCTTCTGCCTCCAAACCGATTTTGTTACGCCGGGCTCGCTTTCTGGCGCCACCCCGAGGCCGGCACCCTCCCCCGTCTCGACCGTCCCGATCAAGGTCCGCATGGCATCCCATGTCGAGTCCCATGATCCGGCGGCGAGCTGTCGATCAACCATGTCGAGCCAGGGCGCTTTTGGGCGCACCAGCAATTCCTCGATCGCGACCACGAATTCCGCTGCCGTCGAGGCGATCGCCACCAGCCCCGACCGGCCATAAGTTTTGACCACGTCGGTGATCGGCGTTGACACCACCGGCACCCCGGCCGCCAGGAACTCGGGCGTCTTGGTCGGGCTGATATAGCGCGTCGCCTCGTTGATGGCGAACGGCATCAAGCCGACGTCCCAATCGGCCAGAAGCCCCGGCAATTCGGCGTAATCGCAGCTTCCCCGCCATGCGATATTGGGCCGAACCGGAAGGGACGACCGATCGATCTTGACCACCGGGCCGATCATGTCGATTTGCCAACCGGGCCGCAGCGCCGCCAGTTGCGACAGGAGCTCGATGTCGAGCCGCTCGTCGATGACGCCGAAAAATCCCAATCGCGGGCCGGCCGTTCCGGATTTCAATGGCCGTTCCGACCGAAGTCGCCTCGCCGCCCCGAAATGCGCGGTTTCGATGCTCGACGGAAACGCGTGTATGTTGGCGTGCCGGCCGCGTTTCGCCTCGTAAAGACTGAGCCCGCCCGTGAACACCACATCGGCGCTCGCCAGCAGGTCACGCTCCAACGACAGGAGTTCGGGCGACGCACCCCGAAACGCGGAAAGCTCGTCCATGTTGTCGTAGACGGTGACGTCGCGCTGGAAGTGGGCGGAGAACGCCATGGCCATGGGCGTGTAATACCAGAACACGCGGCGACGACGGCCGAGCCCATCCAAGCATTCGGCGATCAAAAGCTGCTGTGCAGCCACGACGTCCGTAGGGTCTAAACCCATCGGCAGACGCGGGACCATCACGCTGATGCCGTCGAGGCGCGGTGAAACCGATAGATGCGGTTTGGCGCCAACCTCGAACACAGGCTCCTCGATGAAGATCACGTCGAAATCGCGGGCTGCACGGGTCAGCAAGTGTTGCGGGCGCTGCCAAACGAAATCCCAGCGCAGGTGGGAAAAACAGACGAGGGCTGGTTTTAACGACGTCCCAATGACCTGACCGGGAATTTTACCAACGGACGATGCGGGATTCTGCGTTTGGGTGGTTGAAGCTTGAGACGACGTGGGAGCGACGGAACTGAAATTTGCTGGGGCGGCATGATCGTCGTCCACTCTTTATCCTCATCACCACGCGTCTACTCAACTCCGAAGTTTAACGCGAGCATCGCAAGAAGGTTCAGGGAACGCCGAAATATAATTTCAAGTTCGTTATTGGAGATAAATATAGGTTATAGAGGCATTTTTTCAAAGAATAAGATGTTGATACATTGTGAAACTAGCTTGGTTATCGACGATTATAAGGCATGTGCTTGCTGCAGGACAACATGTTTGAAAGTCGTTCCGATGAGTCCAGACCGTATCGAACTCTGGGGTGGGTTCGAGTGCACGATCGTGCGCATCAAGGACGCCTTCCGAAACCAGACCCATGAAACAGGGCACGACCGGCGGCTGGACGATCTGGCCGCCGTCAGGGCGCTCGGCATCGAGACGCTTCGCTATCCCGTGCTCTGGGAAAGCGTGGCGCCAAAAAGCCCGGACGAATGCGATTGGCGCTGGTCCGACGAGCGGCTCGCCACCATGCGGTTCCTCGGCCTGAAGCCGATCGTCGGGCTGCTGCATCATGGAAGCGGGCCATGCTACACGTCGCTGGTCGATCCAGCCATGCCCGACAGGCTCGCCGACTATGCCCGGAAGGTCGCGACCCGCTATCCTTGGGTCGATCGGTTCACCCCGGTCAACGAACCGGTGACAACGGCGCGCTTCAGCACGCTTTATGGGCATTGGTATCCCCACGGAACGGATTTCCGCGGCTTCATCCAAGCCGTATTCATTCAATGCAAGGCGACCCTGCTGGCCATGCGTGCCATCCGCTCGGTCAACCCCGGCGCCCGATTGGTGCAGACCGAGGACATCGGTAAATCGTTTTGCAGCCCGGCTCTGGGCAACCAGGCGGAACTCGAGAACGATCGTCGGTGGCTGAGCCTCGACCTCCTTTGCGGCAAGGTGGACGCCGCCCATCCCTGGTACGGGATCTTCGAGGAGAATGGCGTTTCCGATGCCGACCTCGCCCTTTTTCGTGACGGCGAGGGCGTTCCCGACGTGATCGGCGTTAACCACTACCTCACGAGCGAGCGCTACCTCGACGAAAACCTGGGCGGCTATCCTCACCACCTGCATGGCCATAACGGCAACATGGCGTTTGCCGACGCGGAAGCGGTGCGGGTCGACCTTCCGGAGGGTGACTTGGGCCCAGCCGCCCGGCTGCGCGAAGTTTGGGACCGTTACGCACGGCCCATGGCGGTCACCGAGGTCCATCACGGCTGCACCCGGGAGGAGCAGCTCCGCTGGTTGGCCGAGGTGTGGAACGCAGCCGCGACGCTCAAGAACGAGGGCGTCGACATCAAGGCCGTGACCATGTGGTCCCTGATGGGTGCTTACGATTGGAACAGCCTGCTGACCGCCCGGAACGACTTCTACGAGCCGGGCGCCTTCGACATCCGGGCGCCACATCCCCGTTTGACGGCGCTCGGCAAGGCGGCCGCGTCCCTGGCTGGAACGGGCGCTTTCTCCCATCCGGTGCTCGATGCGCAAGGCTGGTGGCACCGGCACGACCGGTTCTATCGGAGGCATCGAGCGTCCCATGACGGCGCGGTCGCCAGGACGGTGCTGATCCTTGGCCAATCGAGGGGCCTCGCCGGGGCCTTTGTGCGACTGTGCGAGCGTCGCGGCCTTGCCTGCACGGTCGTGACGGGTCACGAGGCGGCGATCCGCAAGGCTCTCGATGCCGGTGGCTCGACGGATCCGTCGCGGCCCTGGGCGGTGGTCAACGCCGCCTACGACCCATGCGGCGAGCGGCCGGGGGATCGGGCGCGTGGACCCGCGCGGGTGGTCGAGCCGGGCACGCTGGCCCGGCTTTGCGCCGCGCGCGACCTGGCGCTCGTCACCTTGTCATCGGACATCGTCTTCGACGGTCATCACGGTCCCTACGATGAAGGCGCCCCGGTCTGCCCCTCCGACGAGCGGGGCCGCTTGGCCGCTGCGGTCGAGGTCGAGGTGGCGGCGGCCCATGCGGACAGCTTGATCGTGCGCAGCGGACCACTGTTCAGCGCCTGGGACGGCGACGTGTTCGGGTCGCGGCTTTACACGCGTCTACGGCTCGACGATGCGTCCGGGCCGGCAGGGGGCCGCGTGTCGGCGGCCTATGTGCCGGATTTCGTCCACGCCGTCCTCGACCTCCTGATCGATGGGGAGACCGGGATATGGCACCTCGGCAACGGCGGAGAGATCGGGTTGCCGGATCTCGTCTCGCATGTCGCGCACGGAAGCGTCGCGCGATGGCAAACCGCCGGACACACCAGGCCGGCGCCTCGCAACAGGGCTCTCGTCAGCCGCAAGGCCTGGACGTTGCCGACCCTTGCCGACGCCCTCGATCGGTTCGCGCGCGACGTGGAAGCGAGCCGTCCCGCGAACCCGCCCGTCGCGGCCGAGTGACATGAACTGGGCATCTTACGGCACCTCGCACGATCTTTAGGGCGGGGCTTCGCAGGTGGTGAACCCTTGCGTCCGATCGTCCGGGCTTTAAGTATTCTCGCGAGCCAGGGCTTGGATGTTCGACATCCGGCGTTGCCCGTCCTTCGGAGACCCCGATGAGCCACGCCCTTGACATCGACCGTCGCCTGTCCACCCAGCCGGAGCCCGCGCGCTTCGCCTGGGACGATCCGTTCCTCCTGGAAGCGCAGTTGACCGAGGACGAGCGGATGATCCGCGACACCGCCCGGGGGTTCGCGGAGGATTACCTGCGGCCCCGCATCGTGGAGGCCTACGCCAAGGAAACAACCGACCCCGACATTTTCCGCGCCATGGGGGGCTTTGGCCTGCTCGGTGTGACGGTGCCTGAGCAATATGGCGGGGCGGACGCGTCCTACGTGGCCTATGGCTTGGTGGCGCGCGAGGTGGAGCGCGTCGACTCGGGCTATCGCTCGATGATGAGCGTGCAATCCTCGCTCGTCATGTATCCCATCAACGCCTTTGGCGACGAGCGGCAGCGCAAGCACTATCTGCCGCGCCTAGCGTCCGGCGAATGGATCGGCTGCTTCGGCCTCACGGAACCGGAGGCCGGCTCCGATCCCGCCGGCATGCGCACGCGGGCCGAGGTGGTGGCCGGCGGTTACCGGTTGACCGGGGCCAAGACCTGGATTTCCAACGCGCCGATCGCCGACGTCTTCGTGGTCTGGGCCAAGTCGGACGCTCATGATGGCGCGATCCGCGGCTTCATCCTCGAAAAAGGCATGGCGGGACTGTCGGCGCCCAAGATCGACGGTAAGCTTTCCTTGCGGGCCTCCGTCACGGGGGAGATCGTCATGGAGGACGTCGAGGTGCCCGAAGCGAACCTGCTGCCCAACGTGTCGGGCCTCAAGGGCCCGTTCGGCTGCCTGAACCGGGCGCGCTACGGCATTGCCTGGGGGGTGATGGGCGCCGCGGAGGATTGCTGGCATCGGGCGCGCGACTACACGCTGGCGCGCCAGCAGTTCGGCCGACCGCTGGCTCAGACGCAGCTCGTGCAGAAGAAGCTCGCCGACATGCAGACGGAGATCACCCTCGGGCTGCAAGCCGCCTTGCGGGTGGGCCGGTTGTTTGACGAGGGCCAGATGGCGCCCGAGATGATCAGCCTGATCAAGCGCAACAACTGCGGTAAGGCACTCGACATCGCCCGGACGGCGCGGGACATGCACGGGGGCAACGGCATCATGGGTGAATATCACGTGATGCGGCACGCCCAGAACCTCGAAACCGTGAACACTTACGAGGGCACCCACGACGTTCACGCGCTCATCCTCGGTCGTGCCCAGACGGGCCTGCAAGCGTTTTTTTAGGCGGCGATTCGACCATAAGGTCGGCATGGTGCCCCGTCGATCGCGCGGCGACGACGGGCGACCCCGCGACCCGGAGCGCCGCGGGTTTTTCGAACGGCCGCCGATGGCCATGCGAGCTGCTCCGGAGGCGAGCGGCCGGAGCGAGGTGAACCTCAGGTTGAGCCTTAAAGCCAGATCGGCAGGATCGAGGCCACCAGCATGGCTCCCAGAGCGACGTTCAGCGTCCGCCATTGCGCCTCGGTGCGCAAGGTCCGCGCCAGGAGGAGCCCCGCCACGCACCAGAGCGACAGTGAAACCAGGGCCGACACCCCGAAGGTGATGCCGAGCAGCATCCCCAACCGGATCGGCCCGTCGGCGAGCGCCGCGAAGGAGGCCGCGGCCCCGACCGTCATGGCCCAACCTTTTGGGTTGTGCCATAGCATCCAGATACCGGCGGCAAAGCCGGTGGGCTTGGCGGTGCCGCCCCCGAGCGTCGGGGCGCCGCGGCCCGCGATCTGCCAGGCGAGCCACAGGAGGTAGACCGAGCCCATCGCCCGCATGGCGAACTGCAGCGATGGAACGGCGAGCAGCACGCCGGCCAGCCCAGCGGCCGCCGAGGCCGCCATGGTGGCGAGACCGACCGCGATGCCGGCGATCAGCGGCACCGACCGCCGGAACCCGAAATTCGCCCCCGAGGCCGTCGCCAGCGTGGTGGCACCCCCTGGGCTGATCGTGGCCGTGAGAACGAACAGCAGCAAGGGAACGAAGGGTGCGAAGGACATGGCCACTCCTCAGGGAAGGCCGGGAATAATGCCCGATGCGGCGCGGTGGAAACGAATGTTGGTGATCTGAGCCATTACGATCTAAAATGGCAGGATGACACGAAACCTGGACATCGGCCTGCTGCGCGCCTTTGCGGTGGTTGCCGATCAACGAAGCATGACGGCGGCGGGGCGGGTGCTGCATCTCACGCAAGGCGCCGTCAGCCAACAGATCGCCCGGCTCGAAACATTGACCGGCGGCGCGTTGCTGGCTCGTGATCGGCGCGGTGTCAGCCTGACTCCGTCGGGCGAGCGCCTGCTCGGCAAGGCCCGGCAGCTGCTCGCCCTCAATGACGAGATCTGGACCGACATCAACGGCGGCGCGATCGGTGGGCTGGTGCGCCTTGGCGTGCCCTACGACCTTGTCGGCCCCTGTCTTGCGCCGGTGTTGAAGGATTACACGGCGGCCTGTCCCACGGTCGAGCTTTCGGTGATCTGCGGCACCTCCGATGAGCTGGCCCGCCGGCTCGCCACCGGGCAACTCGACTTGGCGGTGCTGGAACAGCCCACCGAAACCGCGACGGGCGAGTGTCTCGCGGTCGATCACCTGGTCTGGGCTGGCGCCGAGGGCGGCACGGCCCATTGGAAAACGCCCCTGCCCGTCTCGATCGTGGACGAAAGCTGCGCCTTCAGGCCGGCCCTGCTGGCGGCTCTTGGTCAGCAGAAGCGGGCTTGGCGGGCGGTGTTCGAGAACGGCAGCCTCGACTCAGCCCTGGCCACAGTGCGGATGGACCTCGCGGTGTCGGCTTGGCTGCGGTCGACGGTGCCGGCCGACCTCGCCATCCTTCCGCCCGAGGCGGGCCTGCCCGACCTGCCATCCTTTGCCATCACGCTTCACCGGCCTGACCGCCCGTCGAGCCTCGCGGCGCGCGAGTTGGTCCGTCACCTTCGTGCCGCGTTGTCCGACCGCTCGAAGCAAGGTGGGCCCGCCGCGTTTTCGGCGGCTTTCGATGCGTCCTTTCGAATTCAGGCATGAAGTTTGCCTACTGCCGAGCCGGGCGATGATGCCGTAAGACGTGGCACCGGCCGCCTTGGCCCGATGCTTGGCGACCAGCAAGGAGTTTGGACGATGCGTGTCGCTTCTGCGGTGATCGGGGCTTCCCTCGTCCTCGCCCTTGGTGGCTCGCCGAGTTTCGCGGCCGACCAAGTGAGGTTCGGAACGAGCTGGCTGGCCGAGCCCGAGCATGGCGGCTTCTACCAGGCGGTCGCGGACGGCACCTACGCCAAATATGGTCTCGACGTCACGATCGTGCCCGGCGGCCCCCAGGCCAACAACGAGATCCTGCTGCCAGTCGGCAAGCTCGACTTCTTCATGGGCGACAACCTGATTCAGGCCTATTCGGCGGTGGAACAGAACATCCCGACCGTGGTGGTGGCGGCCTTCTTCCAGAAGGACCCGCAGATCGTGATGTCCCACCCAAATGTCGGGCTCGACACCTTCGCGTCGCTGAAAGCCGCGCCCATCTTCATCTCGAAGCAGAGCATCGGGAGCTTCTATCGCTGGATGGTGAACCAATGGGGGTTTTCGGAGGACATGATCCGGCCCTACACCTTCAACACCGGGCCGTTCCTGGCCGACACCAAGGTCGTGCAGCAGGGCTACCTGTCGTCCGAGCCCAATGCGGTTGAAAAGCAGGGGCACTTCACCCCCAATGTCTTCCTGCTCGCCGACCAGGGATTCAGCACTTACGCCAACACCGTCGAGGCCCGCACCGACACCGTGGCCAAAAACCCGGACCTCGTGCAACGCTTCGTCGACGCCTCGACGATCGGCTGGTACAACTACCTTTATGGCGACAACAGCAAGGCCAACGAGGCGATAAAGCGGGACAACCCCGAGATGGACGACCAGCAGATTGCCTATTCCATCGCCAAGCTGAAGCAATACGGCATCGTGGATTCCGGCGACACGGCCGAACTCGGGATCGGCGGCATGACAGAAGCGCGCAACAAGGACTTCTTCGACAAGATGGTCGGCGCCGGGGTGGTTCAGGCCAACCTCGACTACAGGAAGGCCTACACGATGCAGTTCGTGAACAAGAAGGTCGGGCTGGATCTGCGCCCCAAGGCGACGCCGGCCGCCCAATGACACTTGGCCGAACCTCGCCCCTGTCCGGCATGATGTCGTCCCCGCTGCGAGGCCCGCCGCCGCGCCCGGCCGTGAAGGCTGGGTCGGTTGCGCTGCGCAACGTGTCCAAAACGTTTTCCAACGGAACGGTCGCTCTCAGCAATCTCGACCTCGAAGTGCGGGAAGGCGAGTTCGTGTCGCTCATCGGCCCGTCGGGATGCGGGAAATCAACGGCGTTGCGCATCATGGCGGGGCTGACCGCGCCCTCTTCCGGCACCCTGGAAGGCGGCGGCGGGGCCGATGTCGGCTTCGTCTTCCAAGAGCCGACGCTGATGCCGTGGGCCACCGTGTTCGACAACGTGTGGCTGCCCTTGCGGCTGCGACGCATGTCCCGCACCGCCGCGGCGAGCGCCGTCCTTGAAGCGCTGGCGCTCGTGGGCCTGTCCAAATTCACCGGGAGCTACCCGCGCGAACTCTCGGGCGGCATGAAGATGCGGGTGTCCATCGCGCGCGCGCTGGTGATCGAGCCGCGCCTCCTGCTCATGGACGAGCCCTTCGCGGCGCTGGACGAAATCACCCGGTTCAAGCTCAACAACGACCTGATCCGGCTGAAGGCAGAGCTTGGCACCACGGTCGTCTTCGTGACCCATTCGGTCTACGAGAGCGTGTTCCTGTCGAGCCGCATCGTCGTCATGGCGTCCCGGCCCGGCCGGGCGATCGACGATATCGCGGTTCCGGCCCCGGCGGATCGGGACGAGGCGTTCCGCTCGAGCCCCGCCTATGTCGAGACCTGCCGGGCTGCCTCGCTCGCCCTTCATGGCGCGATGGCCGAGGACGATTACCTGTGAGCGCCATCGGCCCGGCTAGCGTGATCGCCAATGGTCCCGCCTTCGAGGCTCCCGATCCCGAAGTGCCCGATTTCGAAGCTTCCGTCTCCGCACGCACCAGGACCGCCCGGCGGCTCGCGCCAAGTACCCTGCTCGGGTACGCGCTGCCCTGCGGGGTGTTCGCCGCCGCGATCGCCGCGTGGGAAGCCCTGGTGCGCTTCAACGACATCCCGCCCTATATCCTGCCCGCCCCGAGCCTGATCGGCGCGACACTGATCAAGGATTGGGCGATCCTGTTCAACGCCACGCTGGTGACGCTACGCACCACCGTGCTGGCACTCGGCCTCGCGGTTGTCGGCGGCGTCGGGCTCGCGGTGCTGTTCGCCCAGTCGAAATGGATCGAGCGCTCCTTGTTCCCCTTCGCGGTGATCCTGCAGGTGACGCCCATCGTCGCCATCGCGCCGCTGCTCATCATCTATCTGTCGTCCGGCACGGCGGTGCTGACCTGCGCCTTCCTTGTCGCGTTCTTTCCCATCCTGTCGAACACCGCCCTCGGCCTCGCTTCCGCCGACCACAACCTGATCGAGCTCATGCAGTTGTACCGGGCGTCGCGCTGGCAGGGCCTCGTCCACCTGCGGCTTCCGGCGGCCATGCCCTATTTCCTCGGGGGCTTGCGGATCGGCGGCGGCCTCGCGCTGATCGGCGCCATCGTGGCCGAAATCGCGGCGGGCTCGGCCGGCCAGGGCTCGGGGCTCGCCTACCGCATCGTCGAGGCCGGATTCCGCCTCAACATCCCCCGGATGTTCGCCGCCCTGGTGCTGATCTCGTTCTGCGGCGTGGTCATCCACGTGGTTCTGGCGGCGCTGAGCCACCTCACGCTGCGCCGCTGGCACGACAGCGCGCGCCGGAAGGGGATCTGATTGGCTGGAGCGTTCCGCCTTCCCGCGACAACAAGCCGATGGGCCGTCACCGGCGCCCGAGTCCCCGCCTGCCTGCTCGATCGGCCGATCGGCGCACCCGACGCCGAGGGGCTCCTGACCGTCGACCTCGTGATCGAGGGTGGAACCATCCAGGCGATCGCGGCGGCAGGAAGCGCCGCGGTGGAAGCGCCCACCCTGCACCGGCCCGGCCTCATCGTGCCCTGTTTCGTCGACGCCCACACCCATCTCGACAAGGGCCATATCTGGCCCCGCGCGCCCAACCCGACGGGCTCGGTGGCGGGTGCGCGCGAGGCCGTGCCGCCCGACCGCGACGCCCACTGGACGGCGGCCGACGTCGAGGCCCGCATGAGCTTCTCGCTCCAGATCGCC
>CALMOK010000009.1:0-20246 GCA_937871825.1 uncultured Alphaproteobacteria bacterium | reverse complement strand
GCACGCGGGCCATCCGCACCCACCTCGATTGCGTGGGCGCGCAAACGCGGATCACCTGGCCGGTGCTGGCCGCCGTGCGGGAGGCTTGGCGCGGGCGCGTCGACCTGCAGGCCTCGCCCCTGTTCGGCATCGATCTCGCGCTGGATGAGGCCCACATGCGCGACGTGACCGACATGGTGGGAGCCTTCGGCCATTGCCTGGGCGCCGTCACCTATCCGGGGCCCGCCCTGCGCCCCGGGCTGGACCGCATCTTCCGCCTCGCCCTCGAGAAAGGCTGGGAACTCGACTTCCACGCCGACGAAACCAACGACCCGTCGGTCAACGCGCTGGCGCTGATCGCCGAACGGGCGCTGCACTTCCGCTTCGAGGCGCCGATCCTGGTCGGCCATTGCTGCACGCTGGCGCTGATGCCGGATGAGGACAGGAAGCGCACGATTGACCTCGTGGCGCGGGCCAGACTGTCGATCGTCTCCCTGCCCATGTGCAACATGTACCTGCAGGACCGGGACGACCCGGACCGCACCCCGCGCTGGCGCGGCGTGACCGCCATCAAGGAATTGCGGGCCGCCGGCGTGCCGGTGATGATCGCCAGCGACAATACCCGCGACCCCTATTACGCCTATGGCGACCTCGACATGCTGGAAGTATGGCGCGAGGGCACCCGCATCGCCCACCTCGACCACCCGTTCGGCACCTGGGCGGACCTCATCGCGCGCAATCCCGCGAAGGCCATCGGCCTCGCCGAGCCCGGCCTGTTGCGCGCCGGCGACCCGGCCGACTTCGTCATCCTGCCCGCCCGCAGCCTGTCGGAGCTGATGGCGCGGCCCTATCCGGACCGGATCGTGGTGCGCGACGGCCGACCCGTCGAGCCCGCGCCCCCGCCCTACGCGGCGCTAGACCTTTTGGAAGGCCTCGCGCCATGAATGGCCCCTACGACATCGCCACGCTGAAGCGCCGGCTCGGCCCCATCCGGTTCGAGGACAACCCGGCCCTCGTCAAACAGAAAAGCCGCGACTTCTTCTGGTACTCGCCCGTGCTGAAACGGCAGCTCGACGCGGTGACGGGCGACATCGTGGTCAGCCCCCGCACGACCGACGAGGTCAGGGCCACGCTGGCGCTCGCCTTCGAGCTCGGCATCCCGGTGACGCCGCGCGGCGCCGGGACGGGCAATTACGGGCAGGCCATGCCGCTTTCGGGCGGCATCGTCCTCAATCTCGCCGACATGAACGCCGTCCTCGCCATAGAGCCGGGCCGCGTCACCTGCGAGCCGGGCGCGATCCTCGCCGATATCGACGCGCAAACGAGGGCGCGCTGCGGGCAGGAACTGCGGATGCACCCCTCGACCTACAACACCGCCTCGATCGGCGGCTTCATCGCGGGCGGGTCGAGCGGCGTCGGTTCGATCAACTGGGGCGGCTTGCGCGACCTCGGCAATATCCTGCGACTGCGCGTCGTCACCATGGAGGCCGAGCCGCGCGTGCTCGACCTTACGGGTGACGACCTCAACAAGGTCGCCCACGCCTACGGCACCAACGGCGTCATCACGGGCGTGGAAATGCCGTTGACGGCGGCACCGGACTGGGTCGACGTCATCGTGGGCTTCGACAGCTTCGCCGAGGCCGCCCGGTTCGGCAATCGGCTGGGCGAGCAGGACGGCATCCTCACCAAGCTCATCACCCCGGTCGCCGCCCCGGTGCCGCAAACCTACTTCCTGCGGCACAAGCGATTCTTCCCGCCCGGGCAAAGCGCCGTGCTGCTCATGGTGGCGGACCACGCGCTCGACGCGTTCCGCACTTTCGCGAGGCGCTTCCCCAAGGCCACGGTGCTCCTCGACGCGAGCCGCATGGATGCGCCCGAGCGCGAAGGGCTTCCCGCCAATTTCGAGCTGTCCTGGAACCACACCACGTTGCGGGCGCTGCGGGTCGACCCCGCCATCACCTACCTGCAGGTCCTGTTCCCCTTTCCAAACCAGCTCGAAACCATCGCCCGCGTCCACGCGCATTTCGGCGACGAGGTGATGGGCCACCTCGAATTCGTGCGCTTTAATGGAGTGGTGACCTGCTTCGGCCTGTCGCTCGTGCGCTTCACCACCGAACAACGGCTCGACGAGATCATCCGCATCCACGAGGACATGGGAGCGCCGGTCTTCAACCCGCATCGCTACACGCTCGAGGAAGGCGGCATGAAACAGACCGACCCCGTGCAGTTCGCCTTCAAGCGCGAGGCCGACCCGCGCGGGCTGCTCAACCCCGGCAAAATGATCGCCTGGGACGACCCGGGTTTCGATTTTCACAGCGGAAAGACCTACCTCTTCCCAAGCCTGTCGGCCGTCGCCAATGTGTGAGGATCGCCCGTGAGACCGTCCGTTGGGACCACCGCGAGGCGACCATGAGGGTGCTGGTGATCTACGCCCACCCCGTGGAAACGAGCTTCGTGGCGAGCCTTCACGGCACGGTGGTCGAGACGCTTCGCTCGGGCGGCCACGAGATCGACGATTGCGACCTTTACGCCGAGGGCTTCGACCCTGTGATGTCGCGCCAGGACCGGAACGAGTACCACGACGTCGCGCTGAACCAGTCCCGCATCGCCCCTTATGTCGAGCGCCTGCGCGCCGCCGAGGCCCTGGTGCTGGTTTATCCCGTGTGGAACTTTGGCTTTCCCGCCATCCTCAAGGGCTACCTCGACCGGGTCTGGGTGCCGGGCGTCGCGTTCGACATCGACGAGGGGGGCGGCCTCACCATGACGCTGCGCCACATCCGCAAGCTTGCCGCGGTTTGCACCTACGGCGGCCAATGGTGGCGGGCGCGGCTGATGGGCGATCCGCCGCGTCGCAGCGTCAAGCGCATGATCCGCGCCCATATCGCGCTTGGCGGGTCCTGCGATTACCTCGCCTGCTACGACATGAACCACACGACGGCGCCGCGCCGCGCCGCCTTCCTGCGCGACGTGCAGGAGCGCTTCGCGGGCTGGCGCTGAGCGGGACGTTCAGGCGGTTCGGCCCTTCCGCGAGATCTGCCCGCCCGTCATGGGTGCGGAAACCCCCGTCGTGGTCGGGAAGCTGAGGGGCAAGGCCCGCATCGCCCGCACCGCCAGGAAGGCGAAACATTCGGCCTCGATGGCGTCGCCGCGCCAGCCGGCATCCTCCGACAGCGTGACGTCGACCCGGGCGCGGCTCGCGATCGCCTCCATGAGGGCGGGGTTCTTGCGGCCCCCGCCGCATACCACCACCCGCGTCGGCCGCTCCGGCAGCAGGTCGAGGCCGCGGCCGATGGCGGCGGCCGTGAAGGCCGTCAGCGTCGCGGCGCCGTCCTCGAGGCCGAAGCCGTCCACCATGCCGGCGCCGAAACTGTTGCGGTCGAGCGACTTCGGAAACGGCTGGTCGAAATAGGAATGGCCGAGCAGGTGCGCCAGATGCTCCTCGTCGACCTGGCCCCGGCGCGCCAGTGCCCCGTCCCGGTCCATGGCCTCGCCCGTCGCGCGCTCCACCCAATCGTTCAAGGGCGCGTTCGCCGGCCCGGTGTCGAAGGCCACCAATCGCCCGTGCGGGCCGCACCATGTCAGGTTCGCGACGCCGCCGAGGTTCAGCGCCACGGTTCCCCCCGATGGCTGCAGCCTGCGCAGCAGCGCCGCGTGGTAGATGGCCGACAAAGGCGCGCCCTGCCCGCCCGCCCGCACGTCGGCCGAGCGGAAATCATGGACGACGTCGATGCCGGTCAGGCGCGCCATCAAGGCGCCGTCGCCGAGTTGGCGCGTGTCGCCGCGACGGCCATCCTTTGGCGCACGGTGCAGCACGGTCTGGCCGTGGAATCCAACAACCGCCACGGCGGCCGGATCTATGCCTGCATCGGCCAGGAAGGCCAGAACGGCCGCCGATTGAGCCCGGGTCAACGCTTCCTCGGCCTGTCCGAAGAGTTCGGGTTCCGGCCCCTCGAACTGCCAGCGGGCCGCCTCTTCGAGGCTGCGGGCCAGCAGGTCGCGCATGTCCGGCGGGCTGGGGGCGAGGCGCCAGGGCCCGAACGCCTGCACGTCCTCCCCATCGGTCTTGATCATGGCGACGTCGATCATTCCGTCGAGCACGGTTCCGGTCATCAATCCCACGGCCCAAACCGGTTCCATCGCGCGTTTCCTCTTCCCAACCCCGTTACGGCAACCTTGAAGGCGTGGCGGCGTTCACCGTTGCGGGACGCCCAAACGGCCCCGACCATGACGGGATGTCAACAGCCGTCCTGGCCGCACTATTGTCGGTTTGCGACGGCCATGACGATTGCTCGGGGCCTGCCGGGCCGACATGCAAGCCGGCAAATGCTGAGCGGACGCCAAAGACGGCAAGGTGGTTATGAGCGAACGGCCCCATGACTTCTCGCCGGCCGACAGGGCCCTGTTCGACCTCGCCCGCATGGTGCGCGACACGTCATACCGCTTCGTTACGCCGACACCCCTGACGATCGCCCGCAACAACGGGCGACCCGGCAACGTGGAGGCCGGCTCCCTGGCCGACGTGTTCGGTTGGAGCAGGCCCTTCAACGACACGATCCTGCCCACCCCCATGCTTGACCTCATGACGGCTGCCGGCGTCCTCGACCGGCAGGGCGGCGGCTTTCACAGCACGATCCGCCTATCGACGCTGGGGGCCGACCTCTTCGTTCATTCCGCCTATCCGACGACGGCAGCCGATGCGGTCTTCTTCGGCCCCGACACCTACCGGTTCACCAACGCCATCGCGGCGCACCTCGCCTTGTCGAGAGCCCCGGTCCGACGGGCGGTCGATGTGGGTTGCGGAGCGGGACCAGGCGGGGTCGTGGTGGCGAAGAGCCGTCCCGGGGCTGACGTGGCGATGGTCGACATCAACGACGTCGCGCTGCGCTACGCCCGGGTGAATGCCGCGCTGGCGGGCGCGGCCCGGGCGAGTGCCCATTCCAGCGACCTGCTGACCGACATCGAGGGATCGTTCGACCTCATCGTGGCAAACCCGCCCTATCTGATCGACCCGGCTGAGCGGGCCTATCGGCACGGGGGCGGCGCACTTGGCGAGGGGCTGTCCCTGGCCATCCTGGACGCGGCATTGGACCGCTTGTCGCCGGGGGGAACTTTGCTGCTCTACACGGGTTCCGCCATCGCGAATGGGTATGACGGGTTTCGCCAAGCCGCCTCGGAGCGTCTCGACGCCTCCCCTCACCACTGGACCTACGCCGAAACAGACCCCGACGTGTTCGGCGAAGAACTGGACGGTGGAGCCTACGCGCACGCGGACCGCATCGCTGCCGTGGTCCTGACCGTCACAAAGGAAAACTAGGCCATGCTCGACCACCCTCATCCGCCGGCCGACCTCGACGCGATGTCGGACCGCGACCTTCAGCTTGCCCTCGCGGCCTTCAACGCCAAGCGGTTCGATCCGGCCTTTCCCGACGGCGATTGGCGGGCCGAACTCGACGATTTCTCGGCCATGAGCCGGATCGAGGGGGCCTACCTCGATCGGGAGCGCCAAGTCGTGGCAACCCGCGCCGCCGAGGCGCCGACAACCGCCAAGGCCTTCACGGAATGGTTCGAGGAGCTGAAAGCCTCGGGTCCCGGGCAGGGCGACGCCCTGTTTCCCTGGTTGGCCGAAACGGCCAGCATGGACCAGATGAAGTGGTTCCTGACCCAGGAGGTCGCCGGAGAAGCCGGCTTCGAGGATCTGACGGCGCTGACGCAGGTCAAGTTGCCGACACGACCCAAGCTGGAACTCGCCCGCAACTACTGGGACGAGATGGGTCGCGGCAAGCCCAAGGGCATGCATGGGCCGCTGCTCGAAGCGCTGGCGCACCGCCTCGGCCTCAAGCCGGACGTCGAGACCACGGTCCCGGAATCCCTGGCGTTGGCCAACACGATGGCGGGCTTGGCGGCCAACCGGCGCTTCGCTTACCATTCGGTGGGGGCGCTCGGCGTCATCGAGATGACGGCGCCCGACCGCGCCGCCGCCGTCGCGACCGGCCTCAAGCGACTCGGCATCCCGACCGGCGACCGGCATTATTTCGACCTGCATTCCATCCTCGACGTGAAGCACTCCCTCGCTTGGAACGCCGAAGCCATCTACCCGCTGGTCGAAGCCGATCCCCGGACGGCCCATGCCATGGCGGAGGGTGCCCTGATGCGCCTCCAATGTGGAGCCCGCTGCTTTGCGGCTTATCGTGAGTATCTGGGCTTCAAGGGCGATCAACCCCCGGCGTGAACACAAGAGGCACGCAGAGCGCCATTGAACGAAATCCGGCGTTGCAATCGCAACGCCGATCGGTCATATAACCGCCATGCGCCGCTTCAGCGGTGCTTGGATGCGGGTGTAGCTCAGTGGTAGAGCACAACCTTGCCAAGGTTGGGGTCGAGGGTTCGAATCCCTTCGCCCGCTCCAAATATCGAACGATCAGGATGGACGGTGCTCCATTTTTGATGGGCGAGTTGGCCTGATTGGCTCTAAACCCGCTTTGGCCCTATAGGCTGTTGTTTGATCGACAGCTAATTTGATGACGTTCGTATTTAATTCTATCGATCGATAATAAGCCGGCTTGGGTTTGCTTGCCGCATATCGCGAAGGGTCTCCCGACACATACGGCAATTCTCGACATACTCGTTGCGCCGACGTCCGCTTTGTCGTGCTCCATATCTTTGACGGCCGCGCTCAAACGCTGTCCATCTCCTTTGAACAGCGTCGAATGCCGTCCTCATACGAGGTCCGACCGGGCTAGAGGCTGCGTACCCCACCATAGGTCGCGAACGAACTAAGCACCTTTTCGGCGGACGCATCATCGATGTTGACCGCGACCTCCAGCTTGCCGGAGAGCGCGGGTTGCGGGTCGATGCCCCTCTTGTCGTGCGCGTTCTCGTTGTCGCTTCCGGCGACCTTCGTCCCAGCGCTGTTCTCGGCATTCGTCGGGACGATCGATATCGCTTTCGGGTCGATCCCATGCTCCTGCACGAGATGCTCCACGGTCATTTCGGCGTCTCGGCGGGTTTCGAACTCGGCTGCGATCGTCGTCAGCATATCATGGTCTCCAAGGCTGGCCCATCGGCAGCACCGGCAAAGCCGGCCATCGTCAACACGGGAGGTGAGTGGCTGTTCCAAACACGGGAGTACTCCCGCGCCCTTTCGAGGGCAACTCGAAGCTTGATCGCTTGAGCCCGTTCTCTTCTGGACCGCCGTCGAACAAAGGCCAGCGTGCCGTCGATCGTCTCGCCTTTCTTGAAGCCGCGCTTCAAGCCGGTGAACATGATGTGCTTGCCCGAAAGGTCGAGTGTCAGCACGCCGTCGGCCTGGATGTCCAGCGGACCAGTCGGGCGCATCCGTATGACGCTGCACTTCGTCGACATGATATAGTTTGAGCGCTGACCCGGCAGCTGACGAGCCACCATTCAAGCGGTTGGGCAGGGTTCCCATGGCGACAATCGTGACGTGCCCCGTGACCTGCGTGCGCCGGCAACTACGCCAAATTTGTGAACACTTGGTGAGTGTCTGGTGAGCAGTTCGCTCTAGTCTAAGCGCAACCCGAAACTAATTTACCAATAAGGTTGGCGCACCCGACACGATTCGAACGTGTGGCCTCTGCCTTCGGAGGGCAGCGCTCTATCCAGCTGAGCTACGGGTGCAAACCGGTATGAGGTTCACCAACCCTGTTTAGCCTATGAGGGGCGGGGCCGCAACAGGGTGGGGCGGAAGCCTGTCTACCCGCCATGCCGGCTTGGCGTCAAAATTCTTGACGCGGGCACGGGCGCATTCCATGCCTTCCAGCTTACAGGCAAGGCATTGCGCCAGCACGTCCCAAGGGTTAAAATGGATCCCAGCACCGCCGAGGCCAAACACCTTCTCGCCTTCATCGAACGGGTCGAACGTTTGGAGGAGGACAAGAAGCAGGTGGCGGAGGACATCAAGGACGTCTTCGCGGAGGCCAAGGGCACTGGCTACGACGTCAAGATCCTCCGCAAGATCATTTCGATCCGCAAGCAGGACAAGGACCAGCGCCGGGAGGAGGAGGAGATCCTCGCCCTCTATATGGCGGCGCTCGGCATGGCCGATTGAACAACCGCTGATCCTGGTCCGGCATCCGTCGATCGACGCCGGCTGGGATCCTCAATCGATGCCGGTCCGCATCTGGACGCGGTTCTGCGCGCTCGTCCGTCCGGCTGACCCCGAGAAGCGCTCGGCGTTCAAACCAGGCTGGTTGCTCTGGAAGGTTGCCGGGCGGGTGGATGGGAGCGGCACGAAAGCCTCGGGATTGCCGCGCGCGGCGGCTCGAACAGGAGGGACCACGGTGCCCAGCGCCGAACGCGTGACCGAGCGAGCCGTGGTGTCGGGGCGTGTCAAGGCCCGGAAGTTGGATCGGTCGAGGTGTGGCGACACAAGGTTGGCCGGCCGGGCGACCGGCACCGGCACGGCCGGGTTGGACGGAGCCGTTCCACCCTCGCCTAGCATCGGCTGGGCCGCGTAGCCAAGCGCGACGACCGGGCGCCGGGCCGGGCCGGTTCCCCCGGGTCCTTGCGTGATCAGGGCCGGCAATCGCCCAGCCGAGTTGGCGATCAACGAGCCGATCGCGTCCGGCGAAGCGGGCCGGGCGGCGTCGTGCGCCGGTGTGCCGGAAAGCGTCGGACGGGCCGGCGGCAAGGGCGCGCCTTGCTCGAAAAAGGCGAGTTCGCTTGGGCGGCGCGGCGGCAAGGGCGCCAGCGACCCCGGCAGCAACGATCCTGACGCGGCGTCGGCCCTGCTGGTCCCGGACAGGTCCATGGAGGACACGTCCGCCGGTTCCGCCGTTCGCGGGTCGGCCGCCACGGCGTTCGCGAAAGCCTGCCTGGGCGACGGCGGAACGGCGGCGGTCCGGGTGTCGGTCTCGGGCGACTGGTCCGGCTGCTGGGCGGCGGGCGGCGGGGCCGCGACCACCGGCGGCGGCAAGGCGGCTGACGGTGCGGCGGCTTGCGGCGGGGGTGCGGAGGGAAAGGCCACGCGCGGCGGGTCGGCCGAGAAGAAGCTCTGCGCCGATGAGGCGCGATTTCCGTAGGAGCCGGTTTCGAGATTGCCCGTCGGCCTCGGGTCGGCCGACGCCACGCGGGTTGGCTTTGTGCGGATCCCAGCCTGGGCGTTGTCGTCGTCCTCGTCGCTGCCGCCGCCGAACAGCCAGGCGAAGAAGCCCTTGGATTTGACCTCCGTGGCGGTCGGGTAGGAACCGTCGCCACGGGACTCGAGTTCGGCGCGCGCTTCCTCGTAGCGGGCCAGCGGCTGACCATTGGACGGGATGTGAACGGTCTTGCCGTCCGGGAACAGCCGGGCCAACTGGTCGTAGCTCATGCGGGGCCAATGCCGGACGCCGCCGACGTCGAGATGCACGAAGGGCGTTCCGGCCGTGGGGTAGAAACCCACCCCGCCCCGCTGCAACCGCATGCCGAGCTCCCGGATGCGCGACATCGGCACGTCCATGTAGTGCTGGTCCATGGCCTTGCCCAGGATGTGCTGGGAATGTTCGGCGACCGCGCGGGAACGACGCCTCAGCATGGCGTTGGTTTGGGGCGAGCGGTAAGCGGACATCACCTCGATGGGCTGCTGGGAGCCCGATTCGCGATAAACCTCCCACACGGTATCGAACAGGTGCGGGTCCATCTTGATGGCTTCGTCGCGCCGCCAGTCGCGCAGGAACCAGTTCAGCTTTTCAAGCACGGCGTTGTCGTATTGCCCATCGACCTTGAAGGTCGCGGTGATCGACTCGTGGGTATGGGCATGGAACAGGGAGATCGTGCGGGTGTCGCCGTTGGCGATGGCCGACTCGGTGGAGGCCGGCAGGAAAACCACCAGGGCGCTCGCGGCAAGACCCACGACCCAGCGCGGGTCCGATATCCGGGTCAGCAGCTGGCTGATACGCGTCAATCTCAATTCGATACTCGCACATCCGAACGCGGCGTGGCCCTGAGGCCACGCGCAACATGAGAAGCGAAGTCTTGCCCAGAAGCGTTAACGCATCCTAACGACGATTCGCCAAACGCACACCCAGGCCCCTCTCCCCACTCTTAAGAACTTATCGCGGCGAAAAAAAGCGTCCTCTGGCGCCACCGGGGTGCCGGGCGGGTCGACCGGCTTCCAGCATGCTCGGACTTGCCTCAAGGCGACTCGCCGCGCTCGACCGCCGCCAAGCGCTCGACCTCCCGCACGTAACCGTCCGCGTCGAACTTCTTCAAGCTCGGTGCCCCCATGGAGCGGACGTTGCCGTAAACCGGGCGGGGACCCCAGGGCCGGTCGTGCAGGCCGAACAGCCAGCCCACGTTGGTGAAGGAATTGGCGTCCCGCCCATCGATGAAATAGCGATTGTTGAGGCGCAGGGCCGTTTCCCACGCCGCCTCGGGGGAGGCCGACCATTCCACGATCTTCTTTCCCCAATACATCCGCATATGATTGTGCATGTAGCCCGTTTCCCGCATCTCCGTCATGGCGGCGTTCCAGTAGATGTCGTGCGTGAGGCCCTGTTCGAACTGTTCGGGCTCGTAAAGGAAAGGGCGTTGATCGGCCCGGTGGGCGTCCAGCGTCTTGCGGGCCCAGTCCGGCACGGCCGCGAGGTCGTCGTAGCGCGGCTCGTAGAAGATGTGGTTCATGGCGAGCTCGCGCCGCACCACCAGCTCCTCGATATAGGCCGCCCTGTCGTCGGCGTCCCCCGTCGTCGAGGCCTGGACGGCGAGCGCGATGGCGATTGGGGAAACCTGGCCGAAGTGGAGATAGGGGCTCATGTGCGAGGCGGCCCCCGCTTCCGGCCTGCCCCGCACGGACGCGTAATGGGCGAACGGCGCGCCAAGGTAGTGCTTGAGCCTCGCCTCGGCCTGGGCGGTTCCACCCGTGAAGCGGCGGACGGGCCGGACGCCTTGATCGGTGTTGAGCGAGGCCACGAGCCGGGGCACATCGGACAGGTCCAGGGTGTTCTCGAACCGGAGGTCGGTTGCCCGGTGGGCGACGGTCCGCTCGTCGAGGCCAACGAGGTAGTCGGCGAGCAGGCGGTAGACCTTCGGCCGCAGGGTGCGGGCCGCGATCTCGTGCTTGGGCGAGGCGGTCTCGACCGGCACCACGACGTCGCCCTCCACCTGCACCACCCGGCAGGGCGCGCGCGCCGCGAAATCGGCGTAAAAGGCCCTGACCGGCTTCAGGTAATTGCGATCGCACACCACCAGCGCGGCGTCGGCGGCATACAGCAAGGCGGTTTCCACCGGCGGCGCCCGGCGCGTCACGAAGGCGATGCCCCGGCGCTCCAATTCGGGCCTGACCTCCGCCAAGCCCTCCAGCAGGAAGGTCCAGTGGCGAGCGTTCACCTCCGGAAAACCCTCGGCGATGCCGTAGCACACCAGCACCGGCAGCCCGCGCGCGTTGGCCTCGTCCACCGCGTGTTCGAGGGCCGGGTTGAAGATCGCGCGCTGGGACAGGCCCATCCAGTAAAGGACGTAGCGGGCCGCACCGTTGACGGGGGCTTGGTTGAGGGAACGGATGCGGGTTGGCTGGATCATCGGGCCATTATGGCCCAAGACGGTGCGACGGCCACCGGCGGATTGTCTCGTCCGGGCGAGGGTCTCGCAGCCCTTAGCTGGCCAGCCACCGCCAGGGCCCGGCCACCGGGCCGCCAAGCCAGCCGTGGACGCCCGTCGCCACCAACCAGAACACCAAGCCGCCGAGCAGCACGCCGGCCCCCGGCACCACCGCCCGCCACGTCGCCCGCCGGGCGACCTGCGCGCCGAAGGGCCAGAAGGAGGTTTTGGCCTCATAGGCGCGCCAGTTCTCGCCAAGCAGGCGTTCCTTCTTGGCGTCCTGCGCCCGCGAGCCGAAAAAGGCGAGCACGACGATGCCGGCCGCCACGATGAGGTTGGCGGCCGATCCCCATAGGGCCGCGTGCACCAGGCCCCAGAGCGTGAAGGCCCACATCATGGGATGGCGGGTGATCGCCAGCACGCCCCGCGGCTGGGCCGGGATGCGCGGCCGCAGGCTCGGATCGACCGCCGCCGGGTTGCCGACAAACGAACCGGCCAGCAGGATCGCGGCGCCGAGCATGACAAGCGTCGCGACGTCCCAGACGCCCTGCCCGGCGACCCACCACACGGGCTCGCCCGGGGCGGAGGCCGCCGCGGCGATGAACCACGCGAAGGTGGCGATCGCCACGATGCCGTAGATGGGCAGGAAGCCCCGCTCGCCGAACCGGCTCGTCAGCGGTCCACGTAGCGGGTGGGACAGCAGGAAATGGCTGCCCACGAAGGCCGTGGTCGCCGCCAACAGGTTGGCGATCCCCGTCATGCGCCTGACCCGCGACGGGCATCGGCCCCAAGCAGGGCCACGGCCCGTCGCGCTTCCGCTTCCACGAAATCCCAGGCTCCTTCGGCCAGCGCCTTGGCGGGCGTCAGCCAGGACCCGCCGATGCAGCGCACGTTGGAACAAGCCAGGTAGCGCGGCGCCGATGGCAGGTCGATGCCGCCCGTCGGGCAGAACTGCAGCTCCGCCAAGGGCCCGAGCAGCGCGTTCAGCATGGGAACGCCGCCGGCCGGCTCGGCCGGGAAGAATTTCAGCCGCGTCAGCCCCGCTTCCAGGGCCGCCATGGCTTCGCTGGGCGTTGCGACGCCGGGCAGCATGGGGACCGAGAGGCCGGCGACGACGGACGAAAGTCTTGGGGCGAGCCCGGGCGACACGAGGAAGCGCGCCCCGGCCGCCACCGATTGTTCGGCCTGCTCGCCCGTCAACACCGTTCCGGCCCCGACGATCGCGTCGGGCACCTCGGCGGCGATGCGCGCGATCGCCTCCAGGCCCGCGGCGGTCCTCAAGGTCACCTCGATGACGCGGACGCCGCCCGCCACCAGGGCCCGAGCCAGGGGAACGGCGGTTCGGGCATCCTTGATGGTGACCACGGGGATGACCGGGCCGTCGCCCAGGATCCGGTCGAGTTCGGCCGTGCGCCGTTCATCCATGATGGACCTCCGCTCCGCCTTGTTGCGCCAGGGCCCGCAGCACGGCGCCGCGGGTGGGGATGGGGGGGACCGCGCCGAAGCTCGTGGTGGCGAGCGCCGCCGCGCAGGCGGCGTAGCGGGCCGCTTCCTTCAGGTCGTCGTCCTCAGTCATCAGGTTCTCGCCTTGCGTCATGACGGCCAGGAAACTGCCGCAGAACGCGTCGCCGGCCCCGGTCGCGTCGACCGGACTGCACGGGAAGGGCGGGATGCGCCAGCGCCGCTCGGGCGTTGCCAGCAGGGCGCCCGCGTGACCCATCTTCAGCACGACGATGCCCGGCCCCTGCGCCAGGACATGGTCGACGATGGTGTCGGGATCCGACAAGCCGAGGAGCATTTGGATGTCCTCAAAGCCGGGAAACACGATGTCGGCCTGCCGCATGGCCTCGCCGATCACGGCCGAGGCCCTGCGGGGCGGCCAAAGCTTGGGACGATAGTTGGTGTCGAACGCCACCCTGGCGCCGGCCGAGCGCGCCAGCGCCATGGCGTCGAACACCGTGTCGGCCGCCCCCTCGGAGATGCCGAGGCTGATCCCCGCGGCTAAAACGACGCGGGCCTGTTCGATTTGCGCGCGCGCCGCGGCGTCAAGCTGGTAGTGGCTCGCGGCCGAGCCCCGCCGAAGGTAGGAAAAGTGGTGGCCCTCCGCGTCGTGGGACACGAAGTAGAGGCCCGTCGGATGGTCCGGATCCACCCGGACCGCCTGGGCGTCCACCCTTTCGCGCCGCCAAAGCTCGAAGAAGCTCCGGCCCGCCGGGTCATCGCCCACGGCGGTCAGGAAAGCCGCGCGGGCACCCTGCCGCGCCGCCGCCACCGCCACGTTCGACGCATCGCCCCCGTGAGCTTCGAGGTATGTCCGGCCGCCGGTCCGATCGGCATTCTGGAGGTTGAGTTCCAGCATGGGTTCGCCGAGGCAGACCAGGTCAAGCGCCGTCGCGGGTTCAGACATGCGGCTTCAAGTCCTCGTGAGTCGACAGCCTATCCGGTCCACCTTCACCCGGACAGGCGATCGAACGAGCGACAGGGCGGCACCCGTCGCTGTCCGGTTCTGCACGTCCGAGGCTCGGGCGGCCGGGCCCGATCCGGCTCTCAATCGGGCTCGCCCGCGCCCACGTTGCGGGCCATGAAATCCGTGGCGTCGCCGTCGGCGGGATCGAGAAAGGTGACGTCGTCCGGCCGACGGCGGGGGGCATCGATGGCCAGGAAAAGGACAGGGTGTTCGTGCAACCGGGGGATGGCGTGAACCGTGTCGCGGTCGAAGACGATGAGCTGGCCCGGCGCGAAAGGCGCCTCGTTGGCGGGATCGCCCATCCAGAAGGTGCCGCGTCCCGAAAGGACGTAGAGGTACTCGTCACATTCGCGATGGAAATGCGCCGGAACCATCCGATAAACGCGGAACACCCGGGCGCTGCCCGAAGGCCTGTCGGTGAGGTAATGGTCGGCCAGCATGGTGTCGGCCCGGTCGGGCAGCGCCGCCGCGAGGGCCTGGACATCGAAACGGCCCTTGGGGTTGTTTGGCTCGAACATGATCGAGCATCCCCCGATTCGCATCGTCCTGCAATCGGGCGCGGCAGACGCCGCCTCAGCCTGTTGGCGGTCAGGCGACGCCGGTCCCGGACCAGCGCCGATCGATGGGCCACGCCGATTTCGGGCGTAATTTAACGCGATGGCGGCTACCATCCTGTTTTGAGCGTGGGACCACCATGGCACAGAATGCCTCGCATTTGCTTCGCACGCGCCGCTTCGCGCCATTGTTCTGGACCCAGGCGCTCGGCGGTTTCAACGACAACCTGTTCAAGCAGGCGATGGCCCTGCTCGTGGCCTACCGGGTCGGCAGCGGGTCGGGCCTGGACCCAGCCTCGCTGACCGCGATGGCGGGCGCGACATTCGTGGCCCCGTTCATCGTCCTGTCGGCTTTCGGCGGATCACTGGCCGACATCATGGACAAGGCCGCGCTGGGGCGGCGGCTGAAGATCATGGAAATGGGCCTCATGGTGCTGGCGGGCGGCGCGCTCGTGACCGGCAACCTCGCCGGCCTTTTCGCCGTGCTGTTCCTGCTCGGTTGCCAGGCCGCCTTGTTCGGTCCGGTGAAATACAGCCTGCTGCCGGCCCACCTCGAGCCGGACGAACTCATCGCCGGCAACGCGCTGGTGGAAAGCGCCACCTTTGTGGCGATCCTGGGCGGCAGCATCCTCGGCGGCTCGCTAATCGGAACCCAAGGCGGCACCGTCATCGTCGCCGCGACCCTTCTGGTGACGGCCGCCGTCGGCTACGCGGCCTCGCGCTTCATTCCGGCCGCCCCCCCGAGCCTCGGCGCCATCCGGGAGCGGGTCGGCACGCTGACGGTGCTGCGCGAAGCGCGGGCCAACCGGACCGCCTGGTTGTCGATCCTCGGCATCTCCTGGTTCTGGGTCGTCGGGGCGACGCTGCTGTCCTTTGTGCCGCCGCTCGCCAGGGACCTTCTCGGCGGGGGCGAGTCGGTGGCAAGTTTCCTGCTCGGCCTGTTCTCGGTCGGCATCGCGGTCGGCTCGCTCTTGTGCGCGAAGCGGCTCGGCGGCGAGATCACGCCGCGGCCGGTGCCGTTCGCCGCGCTGGCCATCTCCGGGCTGCTCGTCGCCTTCGCGCTCGCCACTGCGGCGCTACCGGTGCCGGACGCCGTTGGCCGGCCGCTGCTGTCCGTTCTGGCCGGTCCGGGCATGCTCCTGGTGTCGGCCGTCCTGTTCGGGCTCGCGGTGGCCGCCGGCTTCTACGCCGTTCCGCTTTTCGCCATCCTGCAACATTCCGCGCCCGAAAACGCAAAAGCCCGAACCATCGGGGCGAACAACATCGTCAACGCGCTGATGATGGTGGCGGCCGCCCTCGTGGTGACCGCCCTGTCGGCCGGGCTCGGGCTTCGCATCCCGACGCTCGCCCTCATCCTGGCGGCCCTCAACCTCGTGGCGGCGATCGTCATGCTCCGGCTCCTGTCCCGGATCGTGCTGAAGGCCGTCGTCCGCTGGCTGCTCGCCCTCGTCTACCACGTCGAGGTCAGGGGAGAGGAGAACCTGGCCCTGGCGGGCGAACGCCGCATGATCGTCGCCAACCACCAGTCTTTCCTGGACGGCCTCGTGGTGGCGGCCTTCCTGCCGGGCGATCCCATGTTCGCCGTGGACACCGTGATCGCCAAGCGATGGTGGGCCAAGCCGCTTCTCTCGCTCGTCGATTTCGCATCCGTCGACCCGACCAACCCGATGGCGCTGAAATCCCTCGCCCGCGAGGTCGAGGGTGGCCGGACGCTGGTCATCTTTCCCGAAGGCCGCCTCACCGTGACGGGAGCGCTGATGAAGGTTTACGACGGCCCGGGTCTGATCGCCGACCGGACGGCGGCGGACCTCGTTCCCGTGCGGCTCGATGGCCTGGAGCACACGATCTTCACCCGGCTGGCGGGCCGCGTGGCGCGTCGCCTCGCCCCCAAGGTGACGATGACGGTGCTGCCGCCGCGCCGGCTGCCCATCGATCCGTCGATCAAGGGGCGGGCTCGCCGCAAGATGGCCGGCCAGCACCTTTACGACCTGATGTCGGAGATGATGTTCCGCACCTCGCCGGTCGACCAGACCTTGTTCCAGGCGCTGACCGAGGCCGTCGCGATGAACGGACGTCGCCACGTCATCGCCGAAGACCCCGATTTCACGCCGCTTTCCTATGGCCGCCTCGTGACGGGTGCCTTCGCGCTTGGCGGGAAGCTCCGGGGGGAAACCGGGGCCGGCGAGGTGGTGGGCGTCCTGCTGCCGAACTCGGTCGGCGCGCTCGTCGCCTTTTTCGCCCTCCAGGCCATCGGGCGCGTGCCGGCCATGCTGAACGTGTCGTCGGGCGTCGCGGGGATGACCGCCGCCTGCCGGATCGCGCAGGTCAGGACGGTGCTCTGCTCGCGTCGCTTCGTGCAGAAGGGCAAGCTGCAGGACAAGCTCGACGATCTCGCCAAATCGGTGCGGATCATCTATCTCGAGGATGTCCGGGCGGGGATCGGCGCCCTCGACAAGGTCGGTGCCTTGTTGAAGTCCCGCATGCCGGGGTTTGCCGCTTCCCGGAGGAGCCCGCGCGACCCGGCGGTCGTCCTGTTCACCTCGGGTTCCGAGGGCGTGCCGAAGGCGGTGGTCCTGTCGCACCGTAACCTCCAGGCCAACCGGTATCAGGTCGGCGCCCGCATCGCCTTCAACACGCGCGACATCGTGTTCAACGCCCTGCCGATGTTCCACTCGTTCGGGCTCACGATCGGAACGTTGCTGCCCGTGCTCGCCGGCATCAGGACATTCTTCTATCCCTCGCCGCTGCACTACCGGATCGTGCCGGAGTTGATCTACCAGACCAACACCACCGTGTTCTTTGCCACCGACACCTTCCTGCGCGGCTATGCCCGGATGGCCAACCCTTATGATTTCCAGTCCGTCCGGATCGTCGGGGCCGGCGCGGAGCGCGTGAGCGACGAAACGCGGCGGGTCTGGTCGGAGCGTTTCGGCGTGCGCGTCCTGGAGGGCTATGGGGCGACAGAGACTTCGCCGGTCATCGCCTTCAACACCCCGATGCATTTCAGGGCCGGCAGCGTCGGCCGCCTGATGCCCGGAATCGAGCACCGCCTCGATCCGGTGCCCGGTATCGAGGAAGGCGGACGCCTCTTCGTCAAGGGTCCCAACGTCATGCTGGGCTATTTTCGCGACACCGCGCCGGGACTGCTCGAACCCGTGCCGGACGACTGGTACGACACGGGCGACATCGTGTCCCTGGACGGCGAGGGCTTCGTGTTCATCAAAGGACGCGCCAAGCGCTTCGCCAAGATCGCCGGTGAGATGGTGTCGCTCGGCGCCGTCGAGGATCTCGCCATGCGCGCGTCGCCCACCTTCCGGCACGCCGCCCTGGCCCGCCCCGATACCCGCAAGGGGGAGGCTGTGATTCTCGTCAGCGAGGATCCGGCCCTCACCCGTCAAACCCTGCTGCGGGTCGCGGCCGAAACCGGCGTGCCCGAACTCGCCGTTCCGCGCGATGTGGTGGTGGGGCGGACGATCCCCGTGCTTGGAACCGGCAAAACGGATTATGTGGCGCTGACCGCCGCCATGGCGGCCGAGCCTTCGCAGGAAGCCGCTTGAGGAACGTCCGCCTTTGGTGGACCTCCCTGGCCGATGGCTGAAAAAGTCATCGGCAGGGAAACCGCGAGTGATCCCCTGCCAAGGTCGCCCTCGATGGTGGTCCCCGTCGCGCGGCGAACCGTGTCCCGGCGCGCCGGGACCGATTGGGCCGTTTACGCCACGCGGCTAAGGGTGGCCCGCTCACCGCCCAAGGCGCGGTCCATGGTGTTGCAATACCATTCGACGAACTGCATCACGCCGCCCTCGTCGGCCACCGCGTAGGGGCCGGGCTCGTAGGCCGGCGAGTTGATGCCGAACTGGTTGTCTTCCACGACGCGACGGTCCTGGTCGTTGGTGGCGTTCCACACAGCGGTCAGTTCCTCGACATTATAGTCGACGCCTTCCTGCGCGTCCTTGTGGACCAGCCATTTGGTGGTCACGGCCGTGTGGGTCGCGTCGAGGGGCAGGACGCGGAACGAGATCGCGTGGTCGCCCAGCACGTGGTTCCAGGTCGTGGGATAGTGGAACATCAGCATGGTGCCGATTTCCGGAGTCGTCACGGTGTCGCAGAGCGGCCGGGCCACGGCCGCCTTGCCCGACATCGTGTAGCTGACCGCGCCTTCGACCAGCGGCATCCGCGCCGTGCGGAACTGGCCGCCCGGGTTCATGGCGAACGCGCTCGGCAGCCCGGCCGCCTCGCACTTGTCCCAATGGGCCTTGATGACCGGGTCGTCCGCCGCCCCCGACACGCCGGTGGCGCTCGGCGCCTCGGGATAGGTGCGGCACAGTTCGGGATGGTTGGCGGCGCAATGGTAGCACTCGCGGTTGTTTTCCCACACGAGCTTCCAGTTGCCGTTCTCGATGATGGTGTTCTGATGTGCGATCTTGGCGTCCGCCAGGTGGTGCGGCGCCAGGTAAGGCAGGGCCTGGGCGGCGAACGGGGCGAAATCCGGGGCGTGCTGGGCCACGCAAACGAAGATGTAGCCACCGACCGTTTCGCAATGGGCCTGTTTCAGGCCGTATTGCGCCTTGTCGAAGTCGTCCTGCATGTGGCGGGCCCGCACCAGGGTGCCATCCGTGTCGTAAGACCACTGGTGGTAGGGGCAGATGAGCCGCTTCGACGTGCCCTGCTCGGCCGAGCAGATGCGTGAGCCGCGATGCCGGCAGGAATTGTGCAACGCCCGGATCTGACCGTCCTTGCCCCGGATGACGATGAGCGAATAATCGCCAACCTGCATGGTGAACCATTGGCCGATCGCGGCGATCTCGCAATCGTGTCCCGCGAACAGCCAGTCGCGATAATAGATGGTCTCCATGTCGAGCTTGAAGAAGTCTGGATCCGTGTAGAAGGGTTGCGGCAACGAGAAAGCCTGCTTCCGGCTCTTCAGCAACCCGATCATGTCTTGACGTGCGGTCATTTTCGACTCTGGCCGAGGTTGGCGCCCCCCACAGGGGAAAGCACAAATGTTGATCTACCCGACACGCTAATGATTGGATGGGTGACCGGCCGTCGCAAGGGCGTCATGGCTTTGCGCGGGAGCGACGTGAAACCCCATCCTCAGGCGAAGAGCGATAACGTCCCGCTTGTCGAGCCGCTGCCCGAGTCGCCCGTTCCCAGAAGCAGCGCGGACGTGGCGGGCTGGCTCGACGCGTTGGCCTGATCGTAAAAGGCCGCGAAACGGGTGATGAGGCCTTCGACCTTCTTGGGATCCTTGAAGTTGGCGAGCGGAAACGCCTTGGTGATCTGTCGCGCCTGGGCGTCGATATCGGATTGCGACCCCGATGCCGACAAGCCGAACGCGGTCTGGAACACCTTCAGCAGCGCCTTGTCGGCCAGGATGGCATAGGGGCTGGTGATGGACGGAGCCTTGCGCTGGAAATAGAGCGCCAGTTGCACCCCCTCGTTCTGTGTGCCGGCCTCGTCCTCCATGGTTTGTCGAAGATAAGTGTCGCCCATGATCAGCGCGTCCTTGGCGGACTGGACCTCGACGGCGGCCGGCCGCGCGATGCTGCCGTCCTTGTTGAAGTTGAAGGCGGCGGCAAGGTTTCGCGCCGACGAGCCGAGCGCGTTGGCGGTGCTTTTCGGATTGGCGAGGTCGCTCGTCAGGATCTTGCGGAGAACGGTCGTCGATGTCTTGGAGGCGTCGAGGCCATAGGCTTTGGTCACGTAGCCAG
>CALMOK010000008.1:3014-3516 GCA_937871825.1 uncultured Alphaproteobacteria bacterium | reverse complement strand
ATCGTGAAGGTCTTGCCCGAGCCGGTGACGCCGAGCAGCACCTGGTCGCGCTCGGTGGACTTGACCCCCTCGACGAGGTCGCGAATGGCGGTGGGCTGGTCGCCCTTCGGCTCGTATTCCGACTGCAGCTTGAAATGGATGCCGCCTTCGGACTTGTCGGGGCGCGCCGGGCGATGCGGCACCCAGGGGCGGTTGGCAAGGCGCGGGTCGCCGCTTTCGAGCAGCTGCTTCAACACGTCGGCGGTGGCGGCCGAGCCGCTGATGCCGCGCGGATGGACGGGCGCGTCCTGGAGGTCGACGGCCTGGCCGGATGCGAAGGCGGCTTGCGGGGCTTCGGCGTACCCGCGCTGCCCGCGCTTGTCGTTCAGCGCCGGATTAAGGAGGGCCGCCAGATGCTCGTCCAGCGGGGCGACGTCGGGGCGCGATGCTTTCGCGCGGGTTGATCCGGAGGATTTTTGCGGCTTGGCCATGCCGTCAATATGGAATGCCACCCGGCGGCCGG
>CALMOK010000008.1:0-3004 GCA_937871825.1 uncultured Alphaproteobacteria bacterium | reverse complement strand
GCATGCCGGCATTGAGATCATGGTGACCCGTGACGGTCGCCGCGCTGATGACAGACCGCTGACTTCCGGCATCGAAGCCGTTGCCGGGGTGGATGGCCACCGCCGAGGCACTGATCGCCATGGCCAGAACGGCCACGACGCCAACCGACACCCGCAACTGGCGCCGTGCCGATTGAGGATCGATGCTGCGGGTGAACCCAGGATGATCGGAGTGGGCGAAACTATCGTGGAGCGACATGCCGAAATACCGCATTGGCAGACCGTGGGTGTCCGAAGACGCCCTTTTGATTAGTCAACAGCATAGGTTGCTTCAGGTTCCCGATTTTTGTGGACGAGGTTAAAAAACACGCGGCCGCCGTTCGCGACCCGTTGGGTTGCGGCCGCTGTTCCGGCCGTTTATGTTGAGGCTTGGCCGAACCGGCGCCCCGTCCGGAAGATTTCGCATGACATCAGCCAGGCGATGTCGTCGGCGTGGAAGCATCAGGTGATCTTGTTGGATCCCATGGTGCCCCATAACGGTTCGCTTCGGCGAACGACCTTCATGATGCTCCAGCGCGGTTCCAAGGTTGCAATGGCTTCTCAGACCTCCACCGTCACCCTGATCAACAAGGTCGTCCCGACGCTTCCGGCGACGCCCTTGTCGCTCGCCATGCATGGCTGCCCGGTTCACGACCTGCGGGTGAAGCTGCGATCCGCCGGGTTGCGTCCGACGCGCCAGCGCGTGGCCCTGGGCTGGCTGTTGTTCGCCAAGGACGACCGGCATGTGACGGCCGAGCGGCTTTACGAGGAAGCCACCGCCGCCCGGGTGCAGATCTCCCTCGCCACCGTTTACAACACGCTGCACCAGTTCACCGAAGCCGGCCTGCTGCGCGAGATCGCCGTGGATGGGTCGAGGACTTATTTCGACACCAACGTCGCCAACCACCACCATTTCCTGTTCGAGGAAACCAACACGCTGGTGGACATCCCGGATTCCTACATTGCGGTGGGCGAACTGCCGGCCGCGCCGGAAGGAATGGAAGTGGCGCGGGTGGACGTCATCGTCCGGCTGGCCAGGAAATCCCCCGTCGCCGACGGGCGGGCCGTGGACGCCGCGCCCGGCGAATGAGCCAGGCCGCCTGGCACCGGCAGGGCTCGGGTTCAGGCGATCAATCGACGTGTTCGTCCGGGTACACGCCCCACAGGTCGGTCTGCTTCATGTAGCCGTCGAAGCCTTCGCCATAGATGCGGCACCAATGGCCGTCGCATTTCTTCACGCTGCCCAGGACGCCGGGCTGCAGGTTGGCAGCAACGGTGGCATCATCCTTCGGGCCGGAGCGCAGGGGCAGCGTCAGGTCCTTCTTCCACGGCGCCACCAGGGCGGTTCGTCGTCCCGACAGGAGAGAATGAAGGACCCAGCCTTCCGACCCTTCGGAATCGCGGATCTTTCGCCAGGTGTCCGATTCGGCCGTGATCTCGACAGGCAGGCCCGCGCGCTGAAAAACCCAATTGGTCCGATGTTCCTTGGCGGGCCCCTCGTGCAGGTTCACCCGGTCGGATTTCAGGCTGACATAGCGCGGGATGACAAGTCCGGTCGCAGCGCCGATTTGCTCGGCGCGGGCCAGCGGCGCCGCCATGACGAGGGCCAGCGCAAGCGTCGCGCGAAGCCGGCCGGCCAGCCCGGGCCGGCGTGATCCTGACGGTCGCATCAACCGGTCGCCTCCATGTTCCAAAGATGGTTGCCGAAGCCCTGGCGGGCGGGGACCAACCATGGGCCTGCTCCAATCGGGCCATGGCCGTCCTGCGCTCGACCCTGCGCCGTTAGGCTTAACGGGGCGTAAACCCAGCGCCGCCCAAGGCGTCCCCACCGACAGGGCGGATGCCTTGACGAAGGATCGCGGCGGCACCAAATCGTGTTCAACAGCCTCGCGGCGCCGTCATCGGTTCAGGTGACTGGCTGGCGGGGCTCACGCTCGCTGCCGGGACGAAACGTCCGGCGGCGAGCGAGCGGATCCCGCCGGGATCGCATGTGGAGTTGATGAAATGGATGGATCCAGAAACCCGCTGACACCCGATGAATTCGTGCATCTCGGGCAAGGCGATCTCGCCTATGTCAAGTCGATCAAGTCGGACGAGGTTCAGCGTCTTTTCCCTCAAGCGCCGAGCATTCAGCCCGGTCTCGACCTGTTCATGCTGCTGGGCGCCGATGGCAACCCGATCATGCTGACGGATTCGAGGGACGCGGCCGTCGCCAATGCCTGGGAAAACAAGCTGAAGACCGTGAGCGTTCATTAGGCGTCTGTAATAACAAAGCCGACTCCCGGACCTTGCGGGTGTCGGCGAGGGACCTCAGGGTTCGAGAGGTCCGGGCCAATGCCGGATATCAGACATTGGTGCCGTGCCTATGAATTCGAAAGCCAAGCAACGGGCCGCCACGACGGGAAGCAGCAGGTTGGCCGATGTCGTGCCGGAGCCGGAACTGGTCGACTTTTCCGGGCCGGACGAGCGGGGGCCGCCAGGTTCGGCGGAAGGGACTTCGGTCTTCACCGTCGCGCCGGATGATCGCGGCAAACGGCTTGACCGCTTCCTGGCCGAACAATTTGCCGGGTCCCACGCCGTGTCGCGCACCCGGCTTCAAGCACTGATCGGCGAGGGGTTGGTTCAGGTGGACGGCCGAGCCGTGGGCTCGTCCAGTTTCAAGCTCGATCGCGCCGAACGGGTGATGGTAGATATCCCGCCGCCGGTCGCCGCCGAACCGCTCGGGGAACACCTGCCGCTCACGATCGTCTTCGAGGATGACCACCTCCTCGTTCTCGACAAGCAAGCCGGGCTCGTGGTGCATCCGGCATCGGGCCATGCCACCGGCACGCTGGTCAACGCCCTGATCGCCCATTGCGGACAAAGCCTGTCGGGCATCGGGGGTGTCAAGCGGCCCGGCATCGTCCATCGGCTCGACAAGGACACCACCGGCCTCATGGTGGTCGCCAAGTCGGATGTTGCCCACAGCGGTCTGAGTGAGATCTTC
>CALMOK010000007.1 GCA_937871825.1 uncultured Alphaproteobacteria bacterium | reverse complement strand
CTCTTCTACGGCCATTACGACGTGCAGCCGGTGGATCCGCTGGACCTGTGGACCACGGACCCCTTCAAGCCCGAGCTTCAGGACGGCAAGCGGATCGTCGCCCGCGGCGCATCCGACGACAAGGGCCAGCTCATGACCTTCGTCGAGGCCTGCCGGGCCTTCCGCGAGACCGGCGGCCTGCCCTGCGAGGTCACGGTGCTGTTCGAGGGCGAGGAGGAAACCGGTTCGCCCTCGCTTCCCGCCTTCCTGGCCGACAACAAGGCCGAACTCAAGGCCGACCTCGCGCTGGTTTGCGACACCGGCATGTGGGACAAGGACACGCCGGCCATCACCACCATGCTTCGCGGGCTGGTGCTCGACGAGATCGTGATCCGGGGCGCCAACCGGGACCTTCATTCCGGCATGTTCGGCGGCGCGGCCGTCAACCCCATTCATGTGCTGGCGCGCATCGTCGCCGATCTGCACGGTCCAGATGGACGCGTGGCGGTGCCGGGCTTCTACGAAGGCGTCGAGGAACTGCCCGAAGTGGTCGCCGATCAATGGAAGGCCCTGGACTTCAACGAGGCGGAATTCTTGGGCGACGTCGGCCTGTCGGTGCCGGTCGGCGAGGCGGACCGGGGCGTGCTCGAAAAGATCTGGTCGCGCCCGACCTGCGATGTCAACGGCATCACGGGCGGCTACCAGGGGCAGGGGTCGAAAACGGTATTGCCGGCCATGGCCAGCGCCAAGGTGTCGTTCCGCCTCGTCGGCAAGCAGAACGCGACCAAGATCCTCGATGCCTTCCGGGCTTTCGTGCGGGCGCGCCTGCCGGCCGATTGCTCGGTCGAGTTCATTCCGCACGGGGCCAGCCCGGCCTTGCAGCTACCGTTCAGCTCGGAAGCGCTCAATCGCGCCCGTCGGGCCCTGACGCAGGAATGGGGCAAGGAACCGGTGATGGCCGGCTCGGGCGGGTCGATCCCCATCGTCGGATCCTTCAAGCAAGACCTTAAGATGGACGCGCTGATGATCGGCTTCTCGCTTGACGACGACCGCATCCATTCGCCCAACGAGAAGTACA
This sequence comes from uncultured Alphaproteobacteria bacterium, assembly GCA_937871825.1. Lineage (GTDB taxonomy): Bacteria > Pseudomonadota > Alphaproteobacteria > Rhizobiales > Beijerinckiaceae > Lichenihabitans. Next base: position 19,676 of record CALMOK010000007.1, on the reverse strand, counting down.
ACCTCACCTCGTTCCACAAGGGCGCCCGCAGTTGGGCCCGGGTGCTGAGCGCGCTCGCGATGTGAGGCGGGCGGCGGCGGTGATCAGGCCGCGGGGCTCGGCGCCTTGCGGGCGAGCCCCGGCAGCCTGACCCGCATAATCCACAGGGCGACCAGCAGGCCGCCGCCGTAAAGCAAGGCCACCGCAAGGCCGATGAGCGCCAGGGCGACCACGCCCGGCATGGGAAATCGCTGCGCGAACGGCTCGATGGTGGGGACGGCGAGCAGGATGAATGCGCCGAGCAGGAGACAGGCGATGTCGACCGCGACGGCGGTTCGCGCCAGGGTGGCGTCGAGCCGCATTGTTCCCCGCCGACTGGCCAGTGTCACCAGGATAATGAGGTTGATCCAGGCCCCCACGGCCGTGGCGCTGGCGAGGCCCACCGCGCCGAACGGCTTGTAGAGCAGGATTTTCAGGCCGAGGTTGAAGGCCACCGCCGACAGGGAAGCGATCATCGGCGTCGTGGTGTCGCCGCGCGCCTGGAAACTCGCCACGGCCGAGCGGATCAGCACCACGGGAAGCAGGCCGGCCCCGTAGGCGGCGAGGACGGCCGCCGAGGCTGCGGCGGCCTCGGCCGAGAAGTTGCCCCGCTGGAACACACCCTCCATAATTTCCCGCGGCATCAGCACGAAAACGACGAAGAACGGCGCCGACAGGACCAGCGTCAGCGCCATGGTGCGGCTTTGCGCGTGGAGCGCACCCTCGGCGTCGTTCTTGGCGAGGCGGCGGCTCATCTCGGGCAACAGCACGGTGCCGGCCGCGATGCCGATCACGCCGATCGGCAGCTGGTAGATGCGCTCGGCGTAGTAGATGGAGGATGGCCCGCCGGTCGGCAGCAGGGACGAAATGATGGTGTCGGCGAAGATGGCGATCTGCACCCCGGCCGAGCCGATCACCGCCGGGCCGAGCGCCCGGAAAAAGCGGCGCACATCGTCGGTGAGGCGGGGCCGCACGAGCCGTTCCATCAGGCCTCCGCGCCGGGCCGCCACGACCATCATCCCGAGCTGCAGGACGCCCGACACCGTGACGCCGACGCTCGCCGCGACACCGGCATCGGGGAACAGGAACGCGACCCCGAGGAACGCCACCATCACCACGTTGAGCAGAACCGGCGCGAAGGCCGCCGCCGTGAAGCGTCCGTTGGCGTTGAGGGTTCCCGATTGCAGGGTCACCAGGGTGACGCAGAGCAGGTAGGGGAAGGTGATGCGCGTCATCCCGACGGCATGGGCCATCTTGTCCGGATCGGCTTCGAAGCCGGGAGCGAGCAGGCGCACGAGTTCGGGCGTGAAGGCGAGCGCCAACGCCAGGAGAACGATCTGGGAAAGCAGAAGGATGGTGAAGATCTGGCTGGCGAAGCTTTTCGCCCTCTCCGTCCCTTCCGTGCCGAGGACGCGGGAGTAGGACGGCACATAGACAGAATTGAAGGCGCCCTCGCCGAAGATCGCGCGGAAATGGTTGGGCAGCCTGAACGCGACCACGAAGGCGTCGGCGATTGCCCCGGCGCCCAGCACCGCCCCGAGCACGACGTCGCGCACGAAGCCGGTGCCGCGCGACACCAGGGTGAGGCCGCCAACCGAGAGCAGGTGCTTGTACATCAGCGGTGTCCAGCCCTGCGGAACATGGTGGCGCGCCGCCCGTCGGCGGTGCCGGTCGTCCCAAGGATCGCCCGAAGGGTCACCCGCTTTAGGAAAATGCCGTGAAGGACAGCTTAACCCCGATACCATCTGATGCCGAACGGCTCACGGCTGGGGCGAGCCGTCCGGCGTCGGTCCGGCCGGGCCCGGTGGGCTCCGGCCGGATGCGGCCTACTTGGCGGCGGCTTGGTGCATTTCCTCGACGTGTTCCCAGTTGATCAGGTTCTCGATAAACGCCTTGAGGTAATCGGGGCGACGATTGCGGTAGTCGATGTAATAGGAATGCTCCCACACGTCGACGCCCAGGATCGGCGACGCGCCATGCACCAGCGGGTTTTCGCCGTTGGGGGTTTTCATCACCTCGAGCTTGCCGTCCTTCACGACGAGCCAAGCCCATCCGGAGCCGAACTGCGTGGTTCCGGCCTGGATGAACGCCTCGCTGAACTTGTCGAAGCCGCCGAAGCTGTCGTCGATCGCCTTGGCGATCGTGGCCGGCGGGGTGCCGCCGCCATTAGGCTTCATCCATTGCCAGAAGTGGGTGTGATTGTAGTGCTGGCCGGCATTGTTGAAGAGGCTGGCGTTCTTGCCGAACGAGTTCTTGACCACCTCCTCGACGGTCATCGACTCGAATTCGGTGCCTTTCATCAGGTTGTTGCCCGCCGTCACGTAGGCCTGATGATGCTTGTCGTGGTGGAATTCGAGGGTTTCCCGCGACATGAACGGCTGCAGCGCGTCATGGGGGTAGGGCAATTCTGGAAGGGTAAAGGCCATCTGGAACTCCTTGGGTTTGCGCGCAACAAGCGGACCCGGTCCGGTGCGGTCGCGTCGGGCACAAACTAGCGGCTGTTTCGAAAGGGGCAACCGTCAAGGGGCACGGTCTTGACAGCCGATTTGCCCTCCCGGCGCAAAACCAATAGGTGTTTCAGAGACGATCGAATTGCACGGCAGCCGAGACCGGTCCGGTCAGATGATGGATTGTGATCGATGACTCCTGTTGTTTACGTGGTCGGCCTGGTTCTGATCGCCGTGGGCGCGTTCTGCGTCCTGTCCGGCGCGCCAGTCATAAGACTGGAGCAGGGTTGGACGGAGGTCATCGCCGGTTCGGTGGTCGGGTCCGCCGGGTTCGTGATGGTGGCGATCGGCGCCTGCCTGTCCCGCCTCAACGTCCTGATCCGCACCCTGGACGGGTTGAGCATCGCCGACGCGCAGCCCGTCGATGCCCCGGCGGAGCGTCCGCCTGTCGCGGTTCCACCGCCGCCAGCCGAAATGCCGTCGCTCGCAACGACTTCGATCGAGACCCTCCCGACCGACACGCGCGTCATCGACACGCCTGAAGCGTACGCGCCTTCGGTGAACACGTCGAGCGAGGCCGTGCCGGTTGTGCGCGAGCAAGCCCCGCCCTCCATGGAGCCCGTCGTCGTGGAACCCGAACCCGTCCGCCTGAAGCCCGATGTCAGTCCGGAGCCCGCCGTCCTGGTCGAGACGGGCACTCCCATGGTCCGCGACGTCGAGGTCGCCGCGCCTGAGCGCGCGGTCTTGCCCGAACGCGTGATCAGGACGCCGCGGACCCGCACATCCTTTCTGCCGTCCTTCATCGGCCGTCGCGTTCCGGCCCTCACGCGTCAGCCCAGCTCAGCCTCGGCCATACCCGTTCCGGCGATCGAGCCTGTGCTGACGCCGCTGCGCGAAGTCGCACCTCATCCCGCCCCGGACCGCACGTCGGTCGACCTTTCGTCCGGGTGGCCCGACATGGCCCCCGGCACGGCAACCGACGCATCCCTCGAAGAGACGAACGGTCATGAGACACGTTTCGACGAAGGCGCCCGGCAGGAGAGCGAGAACTCAGCCCCCTCGACCCATCCCGTTGCCGGTGAGCTCTCGCCCGAGACCGGCAGTGTGGACCACGGCGAACTTCACGGAGGATCGACCATCGAAGCTGCACCGTCGCTTGATCCGGCCGACGGTGTGACACCGGGGTCGCCGCCCGCCTCCCAACCACTCGAGCCCACGGTGGTCGGCCGCTACAACGCGGGATCGGCTTCCTACGTCATGTATTCGAACGGTATGATCGAGGTCGAAACCGAAACCGGAACCCACCAGTTCGAGTCCATGCAGGAACTGAAGCGCTTCATCGAACAGCAGGACACCGCCCGGGTCTGATCGAGGCCTTAGCCTGATCGTCCCCGCACCGCCGCCAGGGCAAAGGCGTAGCTGAGCGCCACTTCGCCCAAACGGTCGAACCGTCCCGAAGCGCCGCCATGGCCGGCTTCCATGTTGGTCTTCAGTATGATGGGGCCGACCGCCTGCCCAACGGCGCGAAGCTTGGCGACCCACTTGGCCGGTTCCCAATAGGTCACGCGCGGATCGGTGAGGCCGGCCAGGGCGAGGATCGGCGGGTAGGGGCGGGGCGCGACGTTGTCGTAAGGCGAGTAGGCCAGCATGCTTTCGAAGACCGCCTGATCGAGGATCGGGTTTCCCCATTCCCGCCATTCGGGCGGCGTCAGGGGAAGCTCAGCGTCCAGCATGGTGGTCACCACGTCGACGAAGGGCACATCCGCCACGATGCCGGCGAACAGGTTTGGCGCCATGTTGGCGACCGCGCCCATCAACATGCCGCCCGCGCTGCCGCCATGCGCCACGATCCGACCCTCGCCCGTCAGCCCTTCGGTGACGAGGTGATGGGCCGCCGCGATGAAATCCTTGAAGGTGTTGGGTTTGTTTTCGAGCTTGCCGTCGGTGTACCAGGCCCATCCCTTGTCGGTCCCACCCCTCACGTGGGCGATCGCGTAAACGAAGCCGCGATCCACCAGTGACAAGCGATTGGTGCTGAAGGCTGCCGGAATCGCGTGGCCGTAGGCACCGTAGCCGTAGAGGAGCAGCGGCGCCGAGCCGTCCATCGGGGTTGTCTTGGCGTGCAGCAGGGAGATCGGAACGCGGGCACCGTCGGCGGCGGTGGCGAAGGCGCGGCGCGTCACATAGTCGGCCGGGTTGTGGCCGGACGGAACGGCGCGGCGCTTGCGCAGCACCCGGGTTCGCTCATCCATGTTGTAGTCGTAAATCTGGTCCGGCGTCGTCATCGACGAGTAAATGAAGCGCAGAACGGCGGTATCCTGCTCGAACCCAGGTTCGAGACCGAGCGAGTAGGCCTCCTCGTCAAAGGCGATCACGTGCTCGGCGCCGTCGGCGAGCGCCCGCACGACGATGCGCGGCAACCCACCCTCGCGCTCGAGCCGCACCATGTGGCGGGCGAACATGTGCATCCCGAGGATCAGGCAACCCGGCCGATGCGGCACGAGGTCGGTCCAGCCGTCCCGGCCCGTCCGGTCGAGCGGCGCCGACACGATCTTGAAGTCCTCCGCCCCGTCGGCGTTGGTGCGGATGAACAGATGGTCGCCGAGGTGATCGACGGAATAGCGCAACCCCGCCTCACGGGCGGCGACGAGGCGCGGCGAGGCCGTGGCGCCCTCCGTCAGGTCGACGAGGTGGGTTTCGCTGGCGTCGTGACCGTGCACCGTGACGAGCCCGAAACGCCCCGACCGGCTGCGCCCCACCGACACGAACCACCCCGGGTCGGGCTCGTCGAACACCAGTTCGTCGGCGTCGGTGTGGCTTCCGAGCCGGTGGCGATACACCGTCCGGGCCCGGTGGTTGTCGTCGACCCGGACATAAAGAAAGCCGCTCGCGTCGGCGAACCAGACGGCGCCGCCGTCGCATCGGGGAACCTGGTCGGGCATGTCCGCGCCCGCCGCGATGTCGCGGACCTCGAGGGTGTAGAGCTCCGATCCCTTCTGGTCGACGCTCCAGGCGAGGAGCCGATGATCGGGCGAATGCTGCGCGGCGCCGATCTCGAAAAAGGCCTTGCCGGCTGCCAGCGCGTCACCGTCGAGCAGCACGGTTTCAGCGCCACCGCCGCGCGGTTGGCGGCAGACGATCTCGTGCTGGCCGTCCTCGCGGTGTCGGGCGTAATATTCATAGGGCCCATCGGGCTGGGGAACCTCGCTGTCGTCTTCCTTGATGCGCGCCCGCATCTCCGCGATCAGCGTCTTCTGCAGCGCGGCCGTTGGGGCAAGCACCGCGTCCGCGTAGGCGTTCTCCCGCTCCAGAACGGCCCGGATCTCGGCCGGCAGGGCGGACGGCTCCCGCAACACTTCCTGCCAGTTGCTGGCCCTCAGCCAAGCGTAGGGGTCGTCGCGTTCCGTGCCGTGCACGAGTGTGATCGAAGAGCGTCGCTCGATGGCGGGCGGCACATCGGCGTTCGCGAACGGAGGGCGTGTTTCGTTCAATGGATCAGTCCGCATCGGTGTCGAGGGTCAGGGCGGTGCCGTTCATGCAGTAGCGCTGGCCCGTGGGGGCCGGCCCGTCGGGAAAGACGTGGCCGAGATGGGCATCGCACGTCGCGCAACGGACCTCCGTGCGCTTCACGAACAACGACCGGTCGGTATGCTCCTCCACGGCTTCGGGCGAGGACGGGGCGAAGAAGCTCGGCCAACCCGTGCCCGAGTCGAACTTGGCTTCGGAGCGGAACAGGGGAGCGCCACAGCACACGCAAGCATAGGTGCCGGCGGTCTTCGCATCGTTGAAAGGCCCCGTGAACGGCCTCTCGGTGCCGTGCTGCCGCGTGATCCGGAACTGCTCCGGCGTCAAGACGCGGCGCCACTCGGCATCGGATTTGACGACCTTGTTGGACCGGGTTTCCTGGGACATCGCGGTGATCCTCCTCACGCCTGCGGTCGTGGACGGCGCGGCCGGGACGCCGTTGCCTTGCTGGACGCCGCACCATCCCCGTTTCAAGTAGGCGGGCGACGAGTCGCCGGCAAGGCATGGGCGTTCCCGGAGCTGATCATGCGGGTCGCGGTTCGACCCAGCGGGGCGAATTGACTCGCCTCGGGTTTGCGTCGATACGGCAAGCACGCCGGCCTTGTCGCCGAACGTGGCTCGGCGACATGTTCCTTACCCGATCAGAGCGTCACCGCGATGGACCTGCCAAAACCCGCTCAATTCCTGGTTCTCGCGGCGCGCGTGGTTTCCGCCTATGTTCAAAACAACAACATTCAGGCGACCGAGCTTCCCGAACTGATCGGGACCATCCATGCCGCCTTGCGGGGCCTGGGGGAGACCCCGGCTCGAGACGCGGCGACCCTACCGTCCGAGAAGCCTGCGGTGTCGGTCAAACGGTCGATCACGCCCGATTATCTGGTGTGCCTCGAGGATGGCAAAAAATTCAAGTCTCTGAAAAGGCATCTAAAAAGCCGCTATCAGATGACCCCCGACCAGTACCGGAAGCGATGGGGGCTCGCCTCCGACTACCCAATGGTCGCCCCCGCCTACGCGCGCGAGCGATCACTGCTCGCCAAGGAAATGGGCTTGGGCCAACAGCGGCGATCCAAGCTGAGCCGGACCTTCGTGGTCTGAGCCGCCAGCTCTTACTTGTCGTGAAACCTGGAAGCGGCAAGGATCGGCCGCCCGACACGGTCAATCAGGACGGCACGGTGGCGAATTGTCGGACGGCGTCGCGCCGGATCCGCTCAACCATGGCGCGGACGCCATTGGAGCGCTGTGGCGTCAAGTGCTCGTTCAAACCCAAGCGTGCCAAGGCCTCGCCGGCGTCGAGTTGCAGGATGCGCTCGGCCGTTTTTCCCGAATAGAGCGCCAGGATGATGGCGATCAGCCCCTTCACGATATGGGCGTCGCTATCCCCCCGGAAACGCAGGATGACACCACCCACCTCCCGCTCGGCGGCTGTTTCCAGCCAGACTTGGCTGGCGCAGCCCTTGACCCTGTTGGTTTCCGTTCGCTCCGTCTCGGGCAGGGTGTCGAGCTCACGTCCCAGTTCGATGACATACCGGTAGCGCTCTTCCCAGTCGTCGATGAGGGCGAAGTTCTGCTCGATCTCGTCGATGGTCAGCATGAGGTCTAGGTGGTGCGGGCCATTCCGCCGTCAAGTCCGGCCGGTTCCCCACCATGGCGTGGAGAGGTCGCCGTGCGCCAGGGTGTTCTGCGAGCGGCGCGGCGAACCGGCCTTCGATCCGGGCGCCGGGAAAGCGATCGCGACAGCCCCGGCACAGCGACTTGGCTCGGCGCCGCACCAGTCAATAAGGCGCCCGCCGATCATGTGACGCGCCTCGCCCACCGAATGTCGCAGCGTTCCGCCCGCGTCGCGGTTGTCGGGCAGCGCATAGATCACCAAGGCAATGCAGGCGACCGAGCGGAAAAGAAAGAACATCATGTCTGCCTCCGGGTCGCCCGTCGTCGACCCACGAGCAGGCTAGCGCACCCGCACCAAGCCATCGCCAAGCTTTCGACTCGACTTGTCGTCACCGAGGCAAGGATGGCGTAACCATCGTCCTGTGTCGTCGGCGCCTCGTGGTCCGCCAAGTTGGCCGTCGCGAAACCCTGGCGTCGAGCCACTCGCTTAGCGTTCGCTTAAGTCCAGGCTGTCACATTGCCGGTAGTCGCACCGCCGATCGCGCGTTGCGGGCGGAGCCTGGCGTGACGGTTCTTTTGAGTGTGACGAACCATATAAACAGGTTGGTGCATCCCGACATGCGCGCCTGCGAACTTGAGAACGCGCGGCACCGCGTTTTCATCACGACCCGGATCGGCTTGTTCCTGGCCGCCATGACGTCGGCCCCCCTGTTTCTGGCCAGCGGCCATGTTCCCGCTATGTGGCAGGCCGTCGCGCTCGCCTGGCTGATGGTTCCCCTGGCATCCGTGGCCTATGTGAGCCGGACCGGCCGTTTGATCGTCGGCGAGGCCGCTTGCCTGTCGACCTGGGCGGGAATCGCCGTGACGGCGGCAGTGGGCGGCGGCGTGAGCCTGGGCGGCGCCTGGGCCCTGCTCCTGCTGATCCCGCTCGAAGCGAGCTGCCTGACGGAAGCCAAATTGGTGACCCGCGGCCTTGCCGTCGCGGTGTCGATCGCCTTCGCCTTGTGGGCCGCTGCCATCTTCGGCTTGCTGCCGAACCTTGCGACCGGCCTGGCGTCGGCGGACGCCGCCCTGATCGGGCCCGCACTCGCCTATTCCATTGCGCTCGCCATGTCGGGATCGGTCCTGCAGCGGATGTACCAGCGGTTTCAAGCGTTGGGCGAACAGCGGTATCGCGTCCTGTCAGAGGCGATCGGCGATCTCCTGCTTCGTTACGACCGCGCGGGCGGCGTGCTGTTCGCGAGCCGCGAAGCCGAGCAATTGTTCGGCATCAAGCCGCGCGACCTTCTCGGTCGCGGCTTCTTCGAGCGGGTCCACGTGGGCGACCGGCCGGCCTTTCTGAAACTATTCGGCGACGCCGCGGCGTCGGAGGCGACCGTGGCGGCGACGCTGCGGTTCCGCATCTCGACGGTGGATGGCGAGGAGGACCGCCCCACCGCGCCCGTGTTCGCCTGGATCGAGGTCAGGGCACGCCGCTTCCACGAGACCGGTCTGGCGATCACCAAATCCGATTCGGCCATCGTCGCCATCGTCCGGGACATCACGGCCCAACGGCGTCACGAGCAGGCGATCCGCGAGGCCAGGGACGAGGCCGAGCGCGCCAACGCGTGGAAAGACGGTTTTTTGGCCAACGTCAGCCATGAACTGCGCACGCCGCTCAACGCGATCATCGGTTTTTCAGAGATCCTGTCCAACCCGGAGCTCAACCCGCGAGATCCCGCGAAGCAGCGCGAATACGCCGGCATCATCACGAGTTCCGGCCATCACCTCCTGTCGGTGGTCAACAGCCTGCTCGATATTTCCAAGATCGAGGCCGGCTGCTTTGAGATCAGCCCTGAGCCGTTCGACATGAACGCCCTGGTGCTGTCCTGCTGCGACATGGTGGGCTTGAAGGCCGAGCAGGCCGGCGTTGAAATCGCGCGCGCGCCGGCGGTGGCACTCGACGATATCGTGGCCGACCAGCGGGCCTGCCGCCAGATCGTCATCAACCTGCTGTCGAACGCCCTGAAGTTCACCCCCCGCGGCGGGCAGGTGGCAGTCTGGGTGAAGCCCCAAGGCAACTCCGTGGTGATCACCCTCGAAGACACTGGAATCGGCATCGCGGCCCGCGACCTCGCCCGCCTTGGTGACGCCTTCTTCCAGGCCAAGGCCGGCTACGACCGATCCCATGAGGGCACTGGGCTGGGGCTTTCCGTGGTGCGGGGCCTCGTCGGCCTGCACGGCGGCAACATCGGCATCGAAAGCGCTCCCGGGGAGGGAACGCGCGTTTCGGTCCGCTTGCCCCTTGATTGCCGCAAGGCCGGCCTGAACGGCGCCGCGGCGAAGATCGACATCCTTCACAGGCCCGCCAAGTCGAAGGCGTTCCCGCCGATCAACGCGACAAAGGTCCAGAAAATTGCATGAGGTCGCCGTTTCCGACAGAGCGCCAGCCCGTGGCCGCAAGGCCGCGATCGGCGCGAACACCACCGGCAAGGGCAAGGGGCGCGCCACCGCAGCGCCCAAGTCGGGCGGCGGCCTTTGGCGCCGGGCCCGCCTTCCCGCGCTGACCAGCCTCGCCACGGCAGCCCTCGCCGCCATCCTGGCCGGCATCGTTCTCAACGCCCTCGTGCTGCAGAACGGGCATCATCCGGCACCCCTGTTCAGTCCGGAGGTCGTCGCGCAGTCACCGGTGATCCGCCCTGCGAGTCCGCCGCATCCGGTCCCGAGCCCCGTGGTGCCCGCCGCCGACCGGGCGACCGATCCCGTGCCCGACACGGTGCTTCCCAAGGTGGCGGCCTCCGTGCCCCACGATCGACCGCCGACGCATGGCGGAACCAAGCCGCGCGACCGGATCGCCCAGCTGCTCGACGGCACCGTCGAGCCGACCGGGCGGCCCGCCACCGGCGCTCACGCCAAGCCAGCCCAGCCTGCCACGCGGACGGGACCTCACCCGGTCGTCGTTGCCAAGAGCGTTGGAGCCGTTCGGCCGCCTCAGGCGCGGGAACATCGAGCCGACGAGACGAAGACGGACTTGGCTCGGGCGGGACAACCTTTCGCCGCCGATCACGCCGGCGCCGATTGATGGTCGAGCGGCTGCGGTCGGATTTCTGGGTCGCCGCTCATATCCGGCGCTGTTTCGTCGAGAACGTCGTGGCGATGCTGCGGCGCCGTGGTGCGGCCGAGGCCGGTGCGGTATGGGTCAAGGTCGACCATCTCGACGGGACCGCCGTCCTTTACGCCCCCGCTCCCCAATCGGCCTTCGAGGCACGTGGGATCGAGCGGCTCTTCGTCAGGGCCCACGCGGACGAAGCGATCGGGTCCGGAGAAGCCGAGTCGCGGTTGTCTCGCGAAACGCGCTTCGATCCGGACCTTTGGATCGTCGAGGTGGAAGACCGCCAAGGGCGATCCTTCCTCGACCTGGCCGACGACCAGCTTTAGGACACGGTCGACCGCTCGGTCAAGGGTCCCGGCCCCTACGCCTGGCGGCGACCGGGGCGCGGCGGGAGCAGGTCGCGGCGCTGCTGCGGGGATGTTTCGGCGAGCGAGCCGGGTTCAGCCCGTCGTGTCGTGCCGTTGACCTTGGCGGACCCTGCCGCCGGGCGACGGGGCGCCTCGTCCAGCCCGCCGGTAATGGCCCCGATGAGGCGCCGGGCCGCGTGGGTCGACACGGTTTCGACGATATGGGTCAGCGCCCGAACCCTGGCGACCGAGCGCCCGATCCGGGGGTCGCCGACGATGAACACCCGTGCGGCCTGTTCGGGCGAGGCGCCAACCGCCGCCAGCGCCAAGGCGAGGATTTCGCCACTGTCCTCGTTGAGCAGGGCACCGAGCACTTGCCCGTCGGTGCCGAGCGCCGCCGCGAGAGCGGTTTCGAACGCTTCCCGGTCCCCCCGCAGCATCAGCCGGTCCATGTGGGCCAGGGTTTCGGCGGTGGCACCATCGAGCCGCTTCCATTGCCGACGCCCGAGTTCAAGACGCCGGGCCGCCTCGATCACGGCCTGGCGCTGTTCGGGACCCACGATCGGGAACAGGGGGGCGAGATCGATGGGGTCGGCCGCCCGCCCCGCCAGAAGTCGCGCCAAGGCGGTGTCGGCCTTTGCGCGGCGGACAAGCTGCTGGAAGATCGGCCGGTCGAGCACGGCCGAGCCATTGGCGGCGAGCTGCCGCGAGATCGCGGGTTCGGGGCGGTCGGCGAGCGCGGCGATCGTTCCGGTCGGGAGGTCCGTCCGGCCCGCGACCGCCAGGGCGATTTCGGCCGGGCTCCAGGCGGCGGCGTCCGTCAGCGTCGATTCATCGAGTGACGCGTGGGCGTAGACCTTCGCGGCGATGGATTCCCGGTCGGCGATGAACCGCTCCAGCAGGGCGGGCGGGGTGGCGGAATGGCGGGCCAGCTTTTCGGCCACCACCAGGCGGGCTTCGGCGTCGGCATTGTCCAGGAGGTGGGAAACGATCACCTCGAACTGCTTGAGGTCGGCCGGGGCGTGGTGGGCCTTGTGGACGAACATGTCGACGACGACGCGCAACAGGACCGGGCGGATGTTGACATCCGGCGATTGCCCGAGGGCCACGAGCCGCTCGAGGGCAACCGGAAATTCGTCGTGACCGGACATGCCCAGAAAGCCTCATTGACGTGGAATTAATCCGACCCCGCAAACTAGCCGGTGTTTCTTGACACAACATTAACCCCTGGGCCGCCGTAATGCCCTCGCGCCCTCTCTTGCCGACACTCGGCCGCGCCTGCCGCGGGAAGCCTAGAATGACCAATGTGATCCCATTTCCGAATGGTCGAACCGCCAAAACCTTCGATGGCGAGCGGCGGAACGATGTTCTGATCCTGTTCTTCACAGGCGTTCGCTACGTCCGCGACGAGGTGTCCGGCGATGGCCCGGCACCCGTCGCGATACCTCCGGCCGACAAGCCTGGTGCCATCCTTCACGGCCATCGGGAAGCCGAGCCGGGCGCGGTCGAACGTTTGCAGGCCTGAACAGGCCGGTCGGGACCGTCAGTCCCCGTTCTGTTTGCAGGCGAGCGCCTTCGCCATGTCTTCGGCCAAGCCCTCGGCGCTGGGGAATCCAGCGAGAACCTGCGCCGCCACGAACCCCTTGGCATCCGCGAGCGCCACCCGCAGGGCCGGGATCGATCCTTCGGCGGGCTCGGCGGCTTCCGCCGCGGCGACCTGCGCGCCCGTCATCAGCACAAGGGTCACCACGCCTTGCGAGGCCGACCGGTTGGTCAGGACATAAACAGGCTGACCGCGCCGATCATGGACCGACACGGCGCCGAACTCGGCCGCCGCGACGTCGAGGCTGACGCGCACCGGGCCTGACGCGAGATCATAAAGGCAGAAGGCCGTGGCGAGCGCCGGGTCGCGGTAGGGGAAGACCGTTTTGTCGGCGGCGGCCGCCACCACGGTCTTGAGCGGTTCCCGATCGAACCGCGTCAACACCGCGTAGGCGTCGCCGTCCAGCCACCAGGGCGTCGCCAGCAACGACACGATGTGAACGATGCCGGCGATCAGCAGAACGGCCAGTCCCCCGAGCAGGATCCTGACCCCGCGACCTTCTCGCGGTTGAACCGGTTTCATCGACAGCCGCTTTTCTGGATGGTCGGCAAGCCGAGACCGGCACCCGACGGCATTCCGCGGGCGAGTGCCGTGTCGTAGAAGCTGAGCATCAGCGTCAGGCTGCCTTGGGGCGGGGCGGGAAGCCAATTGCCCGGGCGGGCAGCGGCGGCGATCTCCACCACGAAGTTGCCCTCGCCGTCGCGCATGAGTTCGGCCGAGGTGAAGCCGAACCGGTCAAGGGCGTTGGGCTCGGCGAAACCCCGGCGGTTAAGAAGCGTCAGGGTCCAGAACTGCGCTTGCGGCGTCGGGCCGCCGACCCGGTAGTCGCAGCGGCCGTCGAGCGTGTCGCCCGCGCTGTCCGTTTCGGCCAGGAAGCGCAGGCCCGCGCCGGTCGCCAACGGAATATGGCCATCCCTCGCCGCGACGGCCCTGGCGTAGGGATCGGGCTTGGGCGCGCCGGCGCCTGGCCAGGTCGTCCATGGGCCGCTCCGCACCGTCCCGACCAGCGACTGGCCGCTCGTCAGCATGTCGGTCGCGCCAAGGCCGGTCGCGACGCCAACCAGGAGCAGGGCCAATCGGGTGAAAAATGCCACGCCGCCTATCCAGGGCCCGCTGCACGACGCTCATTCGCATTCCGGTCGGGCGCCATCGCGTGCTCGTCGTAGATCATCGTCGGCGGTCGACCGGAGCCGGGGGCGAGCGGTGGTGGAGGGCGGGGCACGTCATTGGATGCCGATCTTGCCGTCCATGGCCCGCACCGGCGGGATCTTGCCTTCCGCCGTCATATCCAGCGGACGCCCGGTCGACACGCGTTGCGATCCGGTCATGCGCATCATCGCCCCGATATCGACGATGATGGTGGCCGATTGCCGCGACAAGCCGCCGGGGCGCGCCGGCGTGGTCAGCGGCGCGGCCTCAAGCGGGTTCGCCGCGACGGCGAGGCCCGCTTTGTGGCCGTCGTCGACGCCGAACGGTGGCTTGGTTTCGATGCCCTGGTGGGCGAAGGCCATGATGTCGTGCCAGGTCATCGCCGGAAGCGTGCCTCCCGTCATCTTGTTCATCGACGTGTAGTCATCGTTGCCGTACCAGATCGCGCCCACGAAATTGCCCGTGAAACCGCAGAACCACGCGTCGTGGAAGGCGTTGGTGGTCCCGGTCTTGCCCGCGACCGTGACGTTGTCGAGGCGGGCCCGCGTGCCGGTCCCTTCCGAAACCACATGGGTCAACATGGAGTTCAGCGTCGCGACGTCGCCCGCCGGCACCACCTGCACGGGCTTGGGGCCGTCCCGGTCGTAACGGTAGATGAGCGTGCCGCTTCCGTTGCGGATTTCGACCGCGGCGTGGGGCGGCACGCGCTTGCCGCCGTTGGCAAAGGCCGCATAGGCCGAGGCCATGTCGACCACCGTGACCTCGTCGGCCCCCACGGGGAGCGAGACCGTGTCGTTCAACGGCGTGGTGAGACCCAACTTGTGGGCGTTCTCGATGATCTTGGCCCGGCCCGCCTTCGGGTAACCATCGCCGATCGCGATCGAAAGCTTCACCGCCACCGTGTTGAGCGAGTGGGCCAGCGCCGATACCAAAGGCAGCGCCCCCATGTAGCGATTTTCATAATTGTGCACGCACCAGTTGCCGATGCACACCGGGCCGTCCACCACCATCGTGGAGGGTTTGTAGCGGCCCGTCATCAGGGCCGTAAGATAGACGAAGGGCTTGAAGGACGACCCCGGCTGGCGCAGCGCGTCCGTGGCGCGGTTGAACTGGCTCGCCCCGTAATCACGGCCTCCCACCATGGCGTGAACGGCCCCCTCAAGGTCCACGATCACGGCCGCGCTCTGCTTGGCGTGGTAGTTCGGCCCGTTCTGCCGCAGCTGGTCCTCGATGGTGGCCTCGACCTTCCCCTGCAGGTCGGTGTCGATGGCGGTGCGGACCGTGAACACCCGGTCGTCGCCGAGCTTGCCGCTTTCGGCCAGCGCGCGCACCTCGTCGTAGGCGTAGTCGAGATACCAGTCGGGCGAGTTTTCCCGGCTCCGGTCGACGGCCGTGGCGGGGTTCTCCCGCGCGGTCCGCACCTCGCCCTCGCTCATGTAGCCGGCGTCCACCAGATTGCTGAGGACGTCGTTGGCACGCCCGCGCGCGGCCGGCAGGTTGATGTGGGGGGCGTATTTGGTGGGCGCCTTGAACAAGCCGGCCAGCATGGCGGCCTCGGGCAGCGTCACTTCGCGGACCGACTTGCCGAAGTAGAATTCCGACGCTGCCTGAATGCCGAAGGTGCCGCCGCCCATGTAGACGCGATCGAGGTAGAGTTGCAGGATCTGCTTCTTGGTGAGGCGGGATTCCAGCCAGAGCGCCAGGAAGGCTTCGCGGATCTTGCGCTCGATCGAGCGCTGGTTGGACAGGAACAGGTTCTTGGCGAGCTGCTGGGTGATGGACGAGCCGCCCTGGACGACGCCGGCCGAGCGGGCGTTGACGCTGAGGGCTCGCGCGGTGCCAATGATGTCGATGCCGAAATGCTCGTAGAAGCGACGGTCCTCCGTCGCCAGCACGGCTTCAAGAAGATAGGGCGGCATCGCCTCGAGCGGCACGCCATCGTCGTGCAGGATGCCCCGCTTGCCAATCCGCGTTCCGTTGTGGTCCAGGAAGGTGACGGCGATGTCCTGCTTCTTCAACCAATCGTCGGTGGTGTCCTTGAAGGCCGGCACCGCGAGGGCGAGGGCGAGAATGCCGGCACCAAGGCCCAGCGTCAGCGCTTCGCAGCCGAGCTCCACGCCCAACCGTTTCCAGCCGGCGACCTGCAACCGTTCAAGGGCGGCCGAGAAATCGGCATAGCCCTTGCGGGCTGCCTCGCCGCCCGCGAAGATCGACGAATCGAACCACGCGTCCACGGCCAACGCCGCGCGCGCGGCTTTCTTGGCGAAGGGCGAGGATCGAAAGTTCTTCAACACGCGTCACACCTCCGCCCGCCGTCCGTCATGTGGCGAGGGTCCTTTCGGCTCCACGCATCCACTTGACCTTGCTGACCATAAAGCGCAAGGGCCGGGGGCGGACCAAGTTGCAGCGCAAGGTCTATGCCAGCTCCAGACACCGCGTTCCTGTCAACGTCGCCGCGATCACGCCAGGTCATGATGGACGATCCAACCACCTTCGAGATCCGCAACCGAACCACCGTCGAACCATTCTGGCGCAAGCCGCTGGAACAGATGACCGGCCCCGAATGGGAAAGCCTGTGCGACGGCTGCGGTCGATGCTGCCTCGTCAAGCTTGAGGACGAAGACACCCGGGAAGTTCTGTTCACGGATGTGTCCTGCGCGCTGCTGTCGACCTCGACCTGCGGGTGTTCGGATTATCCCAACCGGCAAAGCAAGATCCCCGATTGCGTGAAGCTGACGCCCGCCGTTGTTCGCGAGATCGGCTGGCTGCCGCCAACCTGCGGCTACCGTCTCGTCGCGGAAGGCCGCGACCTGATGTGGTGGCATCCGCTGGTGTCCGGCACCGCCCAAACCGTGGTGGAGGCCGGCGTGTCGGTTCGGGGCAAGGTCGCGGCCTCGGAGGACGACGTCCCCATCGACCACCTTCCAGGATACATCGTTTCCTGGCCCACCAAGGTGCCAGCGCGAGCCCGCAAAAAGGCGGTCCGGGCCGGATCGCGCAGTCCGGTTGGCTCCGCCCGCTAGTCACGGCGCCGTTCCCCAGGCCCGCATCGTGGCCTCGATCCATGACCTGTGCGGCCCGAGCCAGATGGCCTGTGTCAGCGCGCCGCACCGCAGGGCTCCCGCTCCGGACGACCACACCATCAGGGCGAGGGCGTGGTCGGACCGCGCGTCGAACACAGGGCCTCCGGAATCGCCCGTGCAGGCACCGGCCCCGCGACCCTGCCGGTCCTGCGCCCAGAGCAGCACAGGCGAGAGCGGCTGCCGCGCCACCGCCAGGGCGACCCGGAGCTGCCCGGAACTGGTCGCCACGCCTTCCCGCGTCAAGCCGAAGCCCGCGAGGCGGAAAGTCGCCCCGAGTTCGGGCGTGGCGGCGTCGATCGCGGTCGCCTCAAACCGTGCCGGGAGCCGGGCGGGCAGGTGGATCAACGCGAGGTCGATCGAGCGTTCCCGCGTCCGGATCGCGTCGGCTCGATAGCCCGGATGTCGGACGACGGCCTCCGTGTCGAGAAGCACGGGCGCCCCCGCCTCGTCGCGGAAATGCACCTTGACGGCGGCGCCCTCCGGCACACAATGGGCGGCCGTCAGAACAGCGGTCGGGGCGAGCACCAATCCCGAGCAATACCCCGCCGTGCGACCGAGCCGGTTCAGCACCATCACGATGTGCGAGGACAAAGCCGCGCCGTCGGTCGAGGGGCCGACGATGGCCAGCGCGGGTGCGGCCCCGAGCAGCCAGGACGCGAGCGCCAATCCCATGATTGGTACGGCGCGGTTCCGCCCAGGTCGCCGAGATGATGAAACGTTCAACGAACGGCGGCCCGGCCAAGGATCTGGTCGACGAAAACGATGGCGTCGATCATGCTCTGTTTCCACAGCGTCCAGTTGTGGTCGCCGTCCGTGACGCGAAAATCCATCGATCGCCCGCTGGCCTGCATGGTTTCGAAAAACGCGATGGAGCCGCGCCACAGTAGATGGCTGTCGTCATCCCCCACCGACAGGAAGATCGAAGGCAATCGCTTCTTGGCCCGCAGCGCGCGCTGCAAGGCCGTGAAGACGTTCTGGTCGTTGAAGCGGGCCGGATCGAAGGGCGTGCCGAAAGCCCCGCCGAAATGCGACCCGCCGGGTGGCAGGTCGATGCCCACCGTGACGGTGCTGGGGTCGACCCATCGAAAATACAGCGGCGCACCCTCGGCGTCGGTGGCCGGCGCGGCTTTCAGCGGGATGTTTTGCCAGATCGCGGGCGATAGGGCCGCCACGGCGCCGTACCGGTCGGGGTTGGTCAGGGCGATCCGCAGGGCTCCGTAGCCGCCCATCGAAAGACCCGCGATGGCGCGGTGCAGCCGGTCGGTCGCGACCGGGAAGGCGGCTTCGATCGCGGCGGGAAGGTCACGCTGGATGTCGGTGCCGAAATCGCCCGGCCCACCCACGGCCGCCGAATCGACGTACCAGGAGTTCTCACCTTCCGGCATCACCACGAGCAGCGGCCTGATGCGTTTTTCCTCGATCATGCGGTCGAGCACGGCCTTGATGTCGGCCAGGCGATCCCAATCGCCCGCGCTGCCGTTTCGACCGTGCAGCAGGTAGAGCACGGGCCAGTTTTCGCGGCGGGTGGACGACGGGACGTAGACCATCGCGCTCTGGTCGCGGCCGAGCGCCGGCGAGGCGTAATGGAACTGTTGCAGGACGCCGGCCTTCGCCGGCCCGCACAGCAGGGCCAAACCCAGAAGGAGGGCCGACAACCAGATGGATCTGCTCCTTGATTGGCTGGTCACGCGGTTGGCGCCTGTGTGGTCCGGGAAAAAGGCCGTGTTGGCACGAGGATCGCTTTCGAAGCCATGAGCCACCCTGGCGGCAGGATACAAGATAAGTCCCGCTTTGCCTAAGGAAGCCCATCGTCCCGACGTTGATCGACATCCGTCATCGTCATGGGTCGCGAACCGCCACATCGGTGCTGCAAAGGGAGAACAAACAGGTCCTTCTGTTACGGACTCGTGAAAGCCCGCCGATGAGCCTCACAAGCCGCGTCACCGCGGAAAGATCTGGACCGTCGAAGCCGTCGCGCCGCGAAGGCCTCGATTTCTGGCGAGGCGTCGTCTTCTGCATCATCCTCATCAACCATGTGCCGGGAACGATGTTCGAGCGGTTCACGCCGAAGAATTTCGGCTTCTCCGACTCATCCGAATGTTTCGTCTTCATCTCCGGCCTGTCGCTGGCCCTCGCTTACGGGACCCGCTTTTCGAACGGCGGCCGGGTGCAGGTCATGGTCTCGCTCGCCAAGCGGGTGGTTCAACTCTACGGCGTTCATGTCGGGCTGTCGCTGGCGGGCCTGGCGATTTTCGCGACCGGCGCCGCCCTGGTGGAGCCTGACCTCATGCAGGTGCATGGCCGCGACCTTTTCATCGACGATCCTGGCGCCGCCTTGCTCGGAATGGTTTCGCTCGGCCACCAACTCGGATATTTCAACATCCTGCCCCTTTACGTGCTGCTCGTCGCCATGGTGCCAGGATTGTTGTGGCTGGGCGGCCGCAATCGCGCCCTGATGCTCGGCGCCTCGGCCATGCTCTACGCCGCCTCCCGGTTGAATGGCTGGAACATTCCGAGCTGGCCCATGAAGGGGGAATGGTTCTTCAACCCCTTCACCTGGCAATTCTTGATGGCGATGGGGATCGCCGTCGGGCTCGGCTTGCGGCGGGCGCCGTTTCCCACCCATCCGGCCGCCGGGTTGGTCGCCGGCCTGGGCCTGCTCGTGGCGGCCGTCTGCGTCACCGACGGGTTGTCGTGGCTGCCCGGCCTCGGCGAGGACGCGCGCCAATGGTTGGACGTCGACAAATCCGTGCTCGGGGCCGGACGGCTGGTCCATTTCCTGTGCCTGGCTTACTTGGTGCATGC
>CALMOK010000006.1 GCA_937871825.1 uncultured Alphaproteobacteria bacterium | reverse complement strand
GAGTTGCGCGAGACTGCGATGCAGCCAAGTCTTGATCGTCGATGTCGGATGTCGGTAACGCGCCGCAAGAGCGTCCCGGCTCACTCCGCGGAAGTAAGCCAAAAGAACCATCTCACGCTTTTGGCCGTCAAGTGCGTCGAGGCAAGTCAGCATCGCCTTGAACCGGTCGCTTCGTTCCATGTCGGCCAAAGGATCGTTGAATTCGGCGGGGATCTCCGGTCCATCCTCCAAAGCGTCGGTTGACTTCGCATGGGAGGGTCGACGAACTTCATCGAGGGCACGATTCCGGGCGATGACGGCCATCCAGGTAACGGGCGATGCCTTGTTGCTGTCGAAATCGGCCGCTTTGTGCCAAATTTTCACGTAAACCTCCTGCAGCACCTCGTCGGCCAAACTCCTGCTTCCCAAAATGCGAAGGATGATCCCGTAAAGTTTCCTGTTGGTCGCGTGATAGAGGATGTCGAACGCGTCCTGGTCGCGTTTCGCCACACGGGCCATCACGACCACGAGTTCTTGTGACGATCCAAGCATTTTTCGCCCCAGTCAGCCACACGTTCCCGATCGCGCACGATCGTCGACGCCCCGACTGCTTTTACGCGATCTTGAGCCTGGTACCAAGAAAAGCTGTCAGATCAGATTCCAAGCTGGCGAAAACTCGAAGCCTTGACCAGTCTCGAAACAAAGCTGACCACAACCGCAACCCATCCCACCAGCAGCAGTGTTCCCCCGACGGGTGCCGCGGCCGGCCATGGTCGTGCGTTCAATAGACTCGACAGCGCAAGATCGCCGGAAAACAGCACGGTTCCAACCAACAGCAGTAGGGGAGCAACGATGAGGCTCGTCCCTCTCGAAGGTTCCCGGGTCATGGCCAGAATAGCGGCCGCGTGAACAAGCATCATGGTTGATGCCAAGGAGGCAAGCTCCCCACCCCCACGGTGGGCTCCTGCGGCGGCAAGCGCTATGCCCCCAGCCCCGAGAAGCCCAGCACAGGCGGAGAGGGCCAACACACCACGACCCACCGGTGCTGAAAAGCGCCCCACATCGTGGGACGCCTCCTCGACTTTGTTGAAAGGCGCTTCGCTCACTCGGGGATCATGACGGTGTCGATGACGTGAATGACGCCGTTCGACTGAAGCACGTCGCCGATCGTGACATGGGCCACATCACCCTTGGCGTCGGTAACGTTGAGCATGCGGCCTTTCGCGGTCACCGTCAGGGTCTCGCCCTGGACGGTCTTCAACTCGGCTTGGCCACCACCGGCCTTGATCTCGGCCTTGAGGTCGGCCGCGGTCAGTTTTCCGGGGACGACATGGTAGGTGAGGATCGCGGTCAGCTTGTCCTTGTTCTCGGGGGCGACCAACGACTCGACAGTTCCCTTGGGCAGCTTGGCAAAAGCCTTGTTGGTCGGCGCGAAAACCGTGAACGGGCCCGGGCCCGACAGCGTCTCGACGAGACCTGCCGCCTTGACGGCCGCCACAAGCGTGGTGTGGTCCTTGGAGTTCACGGCGTTCTCGACGATGGTCTTGGTCGGATACATCGGCGCACCGCCGACCATCTTGACGGCCGCAAAGCTCGGCGCCGCCGAAAGGCCGACCGCAAGAATGATCCCGGCCACGAGACCGCTGTGCTTGTTCGCAATCATAGTCCACTCCAACAAATTCAGCCCCCTTCAAGGAGGACGCCGAAGTTACGGGCCAATACAGCCAAGTTTCAGCGAGAGACTTGATGCCGGTCGATTTTTTCCGAAGTCGGGATTTGTATCATCGACAGAGCCGCGCGAGGCAGTCGATCGAGCTCGGAGCCGCTAGGCGCGACTCTCCGTCGGCCTAGTGGGCGAAAGCCGTGGGAGCCCGCGAGGGCGAGGGCTCAACAGGCCGCGATGAGCGGCCTTGCCAACGCACGCGTGCCGTTTCCAACCCCCAAACGGCACCAAACAGAAGGTAGACGTGCCGCCAGTGGTCGATGTCGATCTGGAAACCCTGGACAAGGAAAACGAACAGGGCCGGCCAGAATACATGGGCGGCTCGGCTGTACGGCGACGGCGAAAGCGCCAGTCGAAACCCGACGAACACTGTCAGCCCAACAAGCAGAAAGAAGCTGGCGCCGCCGAGCCATCCGTATGACGCGAAGGCATTGACGTAAGAATTGTGCGGCTCGATGTCGAAGAAAAGCCGGAACCGAAGGGGTCCGAACCCACCCAGCCGGTCGAGCAGCATCGGCAGGGAATGGAGTTGGTTGCCGAACCGGCCGGTTTCACCCTCATCATAATCCTGCGTCACCGTCGCGCGCTGCAGCACCAGGTCGCGAACGCTTTCGACGGACATCAACGCCACCAGAACGACGAGCGCCGCCGCGATCGCCACCGCGCTCATGACCAGGATGCGCCGGCGCACCCGAGCATCCTTGTTAGAGAAGTACGAGAAACCGACGGTCATCACCGTCGCCACCACGAAACCGCCCCAGGAGCCGCGTGAAAACGACAGCAGGATGCCGGATGTAACAATGAACAAGGAGGCGAGCGTCAGCAGAACATGACGGGTGCGGCCGAGGATCAGGGATTGGACGAAGTAGAGGGCACCCATGATGAGGTAGGACCCAAGGACGTTGGGATCCTTGAAGGTCCCGGCAGCCCGGCCGTAGAGCGTGAAGAGCTCGCCCGTGCCGCCGACGTTGAAATACCCGGCGATGCCACAAAGCGCGGCGACAACGGTGCTGAACGCGTAGGCTTTCAGGCAAACCTCGCTGCGGTCAACCGTGTTCTCGGCGAACAGCAGGGCGAAGAACACGGCCGTAACGGCGAGGTAGAGCGACTGGACCATGAACCGCGACGGGTCGGGCTCATTGAGGTAGGGCAGCAAGGCGAGGAAACCGCCGAAGTTATAAAGAAAGATCAACGCCACGAAGGTCAAAACGAACCGGTGGACCGTGAACCCGCCGAGGGACCAAATCCCGATCGTGATGACCGACATG
The DNA here is from genome assembly GCA_937871825.1 of uncultured Alphaproteobacteria bacterium. Classification (GTDB taxonomy): domain Bacteria; phylum Pseudomonadota; class Alphaproteobacteria; order Rhizobiales; family Beijerinckiaceae; genus Lichenihabitans. Next base: position 756 of record CALMOK010000006.1, on the reverse strand, counting down.
AACTCGTAGGGTGACGGCTCGAGCAGGGCGATCTCACCGCACGCGATCAGCAGCCACAAGCTGGCGTTGAGGATGCGTTGGTAGTTGATCGTGGCCACCGACCCGCCGGCACGGCCACCGGTCGGCGATTCGACGATCCCGCTAATAGGCATTGTCGGTCCTGAGCAGCGCGAACGGCGTTATCAGGAGAATGTAGAGGTCGAACAGGATCGACCAGTTCTCGATATAGGCGAGGTCGTGCTCGACCCTTCGCTGGATCTTCTCGGGCGTGTCGGTCTCTCCCCGCCATCCATTGACCTGGGCCCAGCCCGTGATACCCGGGCGCACCCGATGGCGGGCGAAGTAGCCGTCCACCACGTCACCATATTTCCGGTTTGCTGCCTTGGCGTGGACGGCGTGGGGCCGGGGGCCGACGAGCGATAGGTTGCCGAACAGCACAACGTTGATGAGTTGCGGCAGCTCGTCGAGCGAGGTCTTGCGGATGAAACGGCCGACGCGCGTCACCCTGGGGTCGTTCCGGCTGACGAGCCGCGTCGCACCCGCGTCGAGATCCCCGACATACATGGATCGGAACTTGTAGACCTCGATTAGTTCGTTGTTGAAGCCGAACCGTTTCTGCTTGAAGAGCACAGGCCCCCTTGAATCGAGCTTGACGGCCAGTGCCGTGAGAAGAAGAAGGGGTGACAGCACGATAAGCGCGAGCGTCCCGACGAGACGATCGAAGGTCCACTTGGAGACGACGTGCCAATCGGCGAT
>CALMOK010000005.1 GCA_937871825.1 uncultured Alphaproteobacteria bacterium | reverse complement strand
AGGTACTCGGTTTCCTCAAGGGTCGGCGCGGCCTGGATCAGAACCGTGCCGCCGACGTGGTTGCGCTCCAAGCTCGGGCGAAGGTCACTCGGCGCGTAAACGCGATCGAGCTTCCCACCCGGCACCATCCAGAAATAGTCGCCCCGCGCCGGGTCCCAGTAATGCTGGTGTGCGTCGATGCAGCGTACCGCGTCGTTCAAGATAGAAACTCACAAGGATGATGACCGCATCTGGAACGGGCACGCCGTGACGTGGCCGGTCCCGCTGAACCGGCAAACGCCGCAGCTGCTCTTAGTCCATCAGGTCGGGCGATGCAAAAGGCCGGTGGTGGCCCTACACGTTGTAGCTATCGTCGCCGTTGCTACCCGGATCGATGCTGTCGTTGCCGAAATCGTCCGAAGCGTCCTGCAAAAAATCCTGCTGGGCGTCATCGTAGGAGCCTGGATCGACCGCATCGCTGCCGGGGTTGGGGCTGTCGTAATAGTTGTTGACGACGGTCTCACCACCCGGTGCGCCAAAGCCGCCCATTCCACCCATGCCGCCCATTCCACCCGAAGCGATGCCGAACGGGTTGTTATGGCCTCCAAACAGACCCCTGATCGAATCCGCCAGAAGCACGCCACCCGCCACCCCGGCCGCGGCACCCAGGGCACCCTTCAGGAAGCCACCACCCTGCGGCGCGCCGGCCTGATTCGCTCCAGCCCAGCCACCAACGGACGCTTGCTGGCCCCATGGCCCGCTTGGCGCAGCTTGCTGAGGCGTGTTGTAGGGGTGCGGCTCTTGCGGCAGCGGACCTGGGCCATGGCCACCCGTGGTGGAAACGGATTGTCGCCCAGGCGTGCCCTGGTTGGAGGAAGGTCCAGCGCCAAAGATCGACTTGCCGATGCTGCCGAGAAAGCTCGAATCCTCCGGCTGGGCGGCGCCTTGCTGCACCTGCGCCTCGAGCTGCTGGATGCGCTCACTCGCGGCGCGCAGGGCCTGTTCCTGCACGATCACGGTTTGCGAAAGCAGATAGGGCGCGTAGGGCTGCGACCGGACGGCATCGGTGATCAGCGTCTCGGCTTCGCGATCGCGCGGCTGGTTGGCAGCGCCACGAATGCGATCGAACATCCCGGACAGAAGTTGGCGTTCTTCGGGGGTCATCGAAAATCTCTCTCGTTGCCAGGCGACATGCCTGAGACCGATATGGTGATCGGCTCGCGCGCCTCCAAGGGTGACGGCGCCATCCTGCCGATAACCTATTGTCGCGCAGACAGGATACAACGCACTCGCGATTATTCCCCGCCCTGGCGCACGGCGTACCGACTGGCCACATGAAAAGGCATCGTCCGCCCGCGCCGTCGGGGGTCGCCCCCGGGCGCCGATTGTGCGAGGACGGGTGTCATTTTCCTTGAACCAAACCGGCGCGACCTCACGCCGGCCCCCGGACCATTCGCGCCATGAAGTTCCTCGACGAAGCCAAGGTTTATGTCCGCTCCGGCGATGGCGGCGCGGGTTGCGTCTCCTTCCGGCGCGAAAAGTTCATCGAATTCGGCGGGCCTGATGGTGGCGACGGCGGCAAGGGCGGCGATGTCGTGGTGGAATGCGTGCAGGGGCTCAACACGCTGATCGACTACCGCTTCCAGCAGCATTTCAAGGGCAAGACCGGGATGCACGGCATGGGCAAGAACCGGGCGGGCGGCAAGGGAGCCGACGCGGTGCTGCGCGTGCCCGAAGGCACCCAGGTGCTCGACGAGGACGGCGAAACCCTCATCGCCGACATGACAACGGTCGGTCAAACCCTGCGTCTCGCCAAGGGGGGCAATGGAGGTTTCGGC
>CALMOK010000004.1 GCA_937871825.1 uncultured Alphaproteobacteria bacterium | reverse complement strand
CCTTCATCCTTTGCGGGCCCTGATGAAATATCCCTTCCGCATGGCGATGAACTTCTTCGTGTCGGATATCGGCAGTATCCTGCCCTCGATCGTCTCGGGGGCTGAACTCGTCGCCATCGTGATGTCGCTCCAAACGACTGGCCCGCTCCTGGTGCACGCCCTGCAGAGCCAGGACATCTACCTGGCGGGCTCGTTTCTCATGTTCCTGGCGACGCTGACCATCGTTGGCGTGCTGGTCTCCGACATCGCCCTGGCGTTTCTGGACCCTCGCATCCGGCTTCTCGGAGGGACCACCAAGTGAACGCAGCGCCTCCCGTCGTCGAACGGCCGCTCGCCCATTACGTATCGCAGGCGCCCTTCGACCCGCAGACCGCCGCAAAGCTTTCGCCCGCCCAGGAGCGGGTCTATCTCGCTTCGCAATGGCGGCTGATGTGGTGGAAGTTCCGCCGCCACCGCATGGCCGTGGTGGCGAGCGTCTTCCTTCTCGTCCTTTACGCGACCGTGCCGTTTTCGGAGTTTTTCGCCCCCTACGCTGGCGGCACCCGCAACACGGCCTTCATCCGCTCGCCCCCACAAAGGATCCACCTGTTCCACGACGGGCAGTTCGTCGGCCCCTTCGTGTATGGCTCGACCTACAATCTCGACATGAAGACGCTGCGGCGCAGCTACCCGCAGGATAACGCCAAGGTCGAGCCTATCCGCTTTCTCTGCCATGGCGACCCCTACCTGTTCTGGGGCCTCATTCCAGGCAACCGGCACCTGATGTGCCCGGCCGAAGGAGGGACTTTGTTCCTGCTCGGTGCCGACAGGCTGGGGCGTGACGTCCTTTCACGCATCCTTTACGGGGCGCGCGTGTCATTGACCGTCGGGCTTATCGGCATCTCGATCAGCTTCTTCCTCGGGCTGATCATCGGCGGGCTGGCCGGCTATTATGGCGGCTGGTTCGATCTCGTCAGCCAGCGTGCCATCGAGATCGTCCACTCCATCCCGCACATTCCGATCTGGTTGGCGCTGGCCGCCATCATGCCGGTCACCTGGAGTCCTTTGCTCGTCTATTTCGGCATCACGGTCATCCTCGGCATGATGGATTGGACGGGCCTGGCGCGCGCTGTCCGCGCCAAGCTGCTGGCCTTGCGGGAAGAAGATTATGTGATGGCGGCGCAACTCATGGGCGCCCGGCCGCCCCGCATCATCGCGCGCCACCTGCTCCCCGGCTTCATCAGCCACCTCATCGCCTCGGCCACGATCACGATCCCGTCGATGATCCTTGGCGAAACGGCCTTGAGCTTTCTTGGCCTTGGACTGCGGCCGCCCATCATCTCCTGGGGGGTGATGCTGAACGAAGCCCAGAACATGAACGTGGTGGTGCTTTATCCCTGGCTCATGTTCCCCGTCGTTCCCGTTATCCTGGTCATCCTGGCGTTCAATTTCCTGGGCGACGGATTGCGCGACGCCGCCGATCCCTACAATTCCTGAACGCCTGCCCTTGGCGAGCATTCCATTGAGCGGGAAAGCCTAGCGTTGCGGATCGCCTTTTACGCTCCGCTCAAGGCGCCCGACCATCCGGTCCCCTCAGGTGACCGCGAGATGGCGCGCCTGCTCATGACCGCGCTGACGCGGGCTGGTCACGAGGTCTCGCTTTTGTCGGACTTCCGCTCCTATTCAGCCGATCCCGCGGCCCTCGACGGGATGGTGGAGGAGGCCGGTCGCGAAGTCGTCAGCATCGCCTCCCTTTGGCGCTCCACGCCGCATCGACGCCCTGACCTCGTCTTCACCTATCACCTTTACTACAAGGCGCCAGACCTCGTGGGTCACCCCTTGGCTGCCCTGTTCGACCTGCCTTACGTGACCGCGGAGGCGTCCTCGGCCGCCAAGCGCCGGACAGGGCCATGGACGAGGGGCCAAGCCCTCGTTGAAGCGGCCGTGCGGGCCGCCTCCGTCAATTTCTGTTTCACGGAAAACGACCGGCTCGGGCTGGCCGAGATCGTGATGGGGGATGACCGTCTCCTGGCGCTCCCCCCTTTCATCGACGTAACCCGCTTTAAGCCCCGGGATGACGATGCGCGCAGCGCCACAACCGAGATCGTCACGCTCGCCATGATGCGCTCCGGTGATAAGTTGCGGAGCTACCGTTTCCTCGCCGCATCCGTCGCACGTCTAAAAAGTCGAGATTGGCGGTTGACGCTGATCGGGGACGGTCCTGCTCGGCCCGCCGTCGAGGCGGCATTCGCGGACTTTCCACCCGGGCAAATCCGGTGGCGCGGCGCGTTGGCCGGCTTGGGCGTGGCGGATGCCCTGCGGGCGGCCGACATCCTGGCTTGGCCTGGGATCAACGAGGCCTTTGGGGTGAGCTACCTCGAAGCGCAAGCTTGCGGCTTGCCCGTGGTCGCGCTTCATGGCGAAGGGACGCCGAGCGTCGTGCGCGACGGCGTCACGGGACTTTTGGCGGATGATCGCGTCGAAGATTACGCGAACAACCTCGACAGGCTGGTTGCCGATCCTGCGACACGGCTGCGACTCGGCCGACAGGCGGCCGATTTCGTGCACGGCGAGCGATCACTCGAGAAGGCGGCAGCCACGATCGGCGTCGGCCTACGTCGGGCCGGATCGACATTCGAGGTGGACCGACGCCAATCGGTGGTTGCCCGATGATCGCACCCTGGGCCACCCTGAAAGCCGAGCTTGCCCGAACGGCGGACGTAGGTGGGCGGACGCGCTTCTGGCTGCGCGACGACGACGCCATTGCGGTCACGCCGGCGCTTCAAAGGCTTGACGGCCTGTGTTCTGGACGCATGCCGATCCTTCTCGCCGTGATCCCGGCCGGCGCCACGCGAGACCTTGCCGCATGGACGGCCGAGCGCCCGTCGATCACGCCATGCCAGCACGGCTGGCGGCACGCCAACCACGCGACAACGGGTGAGCGCGCTTGCGAACTCGGCGGTGCCCGTTCGGACGGGGACGTATTGGCCGAATTGGCACAAGGCCGCATCGTGATATGCGACCTTTTCGGGTCGGAGGCGGCGAGCATTCTCGTGCCACCCTGGAATCGCATCCGCCCAAGCCTGATAAAGGAGCTGTCCGGCGCAGGATATGCAGCCCTGTCGACGTTCGGGCGAGTCGGTGGAACGGGCTCCGCCGACCTTCCACGTCTCAACTGCGACCTCGACATCATCGATTGGCGGAACGGACGTCGCGGCCGCACTGTCGAGAGCCTGTGCGAACGGCTCGTCAGACTGGTGATCGAAGCCCGGATCGACGACGCCCCGATCGGACTGCTGACCCATCATCTGGCCCATGACGAGGCAGCTTGGCGGTTTCTCGGCGAGTTTCTCGATGCCATCCACCCAGACCTCGACACGGATTTCATCGCCGCGCCCGAAATTCTCCACCAGATCCAGCTACGCGGGCCAGACGACAGACGCGCGGCAGGCACGACCTGATCTGACTCATCAATTCAGCTGATCGCGTTCCCGTTGAACCTGTGCCAAGGCGCGGTTTGTCCGCTCGAGGCGTGTTGCCAGGACGCGCATCATGGCGATGCTCATGTCCGGGAAGCTCCTCAGGAGACCCATGAGCTGCGATTTGCCGATCACCAGGGTTTCACACTTGTCGGATGCCGTCACGGTGGCGGTCCGTGGCATGTCGCACAAGATTGCCATGTCGCCGATGAAATCGTTGCGGCCGACGGTGGCGACCTTGATGTCGCTTTGACCGGCCTTTACCGACACGTCGGCCGAGCCCTGGATAATAACGAAGGCGGTTTCCCCGCTCTCGCCCTCGCGGCACAAGGCCTGGCCGGGATCGAACGAAAGACGTTGAGACGCGAAGGCCAGCAACTTCAGTTTCGACAATTCAACCGACGCGAAGATCGGAACCTCGCGCAGAACCTCGACGTCCTCCTTCAACAGGCTCAACGCGACATCCTCCGGCTCGCGTGGACCCACATGGATCGCTTGGGTTCGATGAAGGGCGACCCGGAAAGGCTCATCGGATTTGCTCCAGACATTTGATTACCCCCGCGAGGGGTGGATCGCGCCAAGGCCGGTCCAAAGCCGGTCAATGACGCTTCAACACGACGGCTCGCGGTGAATACAAATATCCCCTTCACGCGGACTTGCGCGCAAATTCAAAATCGAGGATCTGGGCATCCTTTTCCGTCGATTTTCTTTGATCATCGATAACCGTACCGCGTTCCAAACGAAGGGTACGAGGGAATAGTTCACCTAAAGCAAGGTTTTCAAGGCTCCAAAGGACGCCGAAACCGGAACCGTTTTCCCCTCGGGCGCGAGCCAGAACGCGTTTGGCGATGGCCGCCTGGGCGCGTCCATCCAGCTGCCCAAGCGGACGGTGGGCAACAAGGAGGTCGGGCCGGCGAAGCAGGGCCCGCGCCAGGGCCAACTTCTGCCGTTGCACGGCGGTGAGACGCTTGCCCCCGCTTCCGATGTTGAATGCCAGACCGGCCTCGAACACGATCGGGCGAAGCTCGAGATCGTCGACAACCTTCTGGATAAGGGCCGACACGCGGTTTTCCGCCTCGGCGACACCAAAGGCGACCCGGCCCATCAGGAGATTGTCCTTGATGGTGGCGGCCACGTTGAAGTGATCGGGATCGTAGAAGGAAATATCCTGCTGATCGTCGCCCAGCTTCTGGTGAAAAAGGTGACGAACTTCCAACAGGCGATCGATGCGTTCCCGATCGAGAAGGCCAAGCCTGTCACGCGCCTCGACATAGCCGAAGGCAAGGTCCAGGAACATCGCTTCGTCGCTGGACGACACCCGGCCGAAGCGGCGGGTTCCGACCCGCTTCAAAGCCGCCTGATATTCGGGGAACTGCTCAGGCGTCATCAGGCTTAGTTTGTCGAAGAGCGGGTTGTCGACCTCCAGCCCCTCGAACACTTCGATGATGGTCCGGGCGATCTCGCGCCCCATCTCGATCAATTCGGCATCGAGTTTTTCGGCGGCGAGGACACGGCGCAGCACGGGATTGCTGCCCAGCACGCGAAGGCTGAACTCCTCGTTGATGGGCGTCCCGAAGATCAGGTTCTCGCCGATCGACGCCTGGGTGTTGTAGCGCCACGGGTCAAAGGCTTCCACGAGCTGGATCAGCCCGGCTCGCTCCAGCCGGTCACGGAAGATCGCGCGGGCCTGAACGACCCTCCCTTGCACGTGAGGGTCCTTCGTCACGAGCTGCCGGTTCAGCCCGAAGCTGACGACGTCGCTCTCGAGCTCGACGATGTTGAGGACCTCGTCAAGCTGGTCGACCATCGTGTCCGGGCCCGTGGCTCCAGCGGCGGCGTAATCGGTCCAGTCACCCTCGAAATCGAGGCTGTTGCCGCGCCCCTCGATGATCCTGTGTCGCGACACGATCCCGCTGGGGCGCTGGACCGTGTGCCGCAACCCTCCCAGCAGGGCTTCCGCGATGTCGGATTGCGGGAAGAAGGTATCGGCACTGACGTAGGAAATGCGACGCCCCGTCACCGCCAGGGGCCAGTCCTTGAGGTCCCGACCGGCCAGGACCACCCGTCCGTTCGAGGGCGAGGCCAGCCGTGCCACCACCTCGATCAGCGTTTCGCCACCGCCCGTCGAACTTCCCTCGACGGCCACCAGCTCGTCGATCGCCATCGTCACGCCGAGGCCGTCGAGCAGACGCGTTCCCATGCTGTCGAGCACAGTCACAGATTGCAGGGCGAGCTCGCCCTGCAGGTGGGGGACCTCGCCTTCGAAGTCAGGCGGGGGGAGCAGCTCCACCGAATCGTCGACGGAGAACTGCTCCATGACCTGGGTGTACTTGACCTCGACGTCGAGCCGCTGCTGGTCCCAATCGATCAGGTCCTTCACCGGCGAGGGAAGGTCCTTGTAGGCCGAGATCACCGCGATGAGCTGGCCGATGTTGAGATGGCCCATGATGGCGAGGAAGCCACCCACCATGTAGAACAGGAAGGGTGTGACCTGGGCCAGGAGGTTGTTCAGGAACTTGACGAAGAACTTCCACTGGTAGAGGGCGAACCGAATGCCGAAAATGGCCGTCAGCCTGTTGGCCAGTTCGGCCCTCTGATAGTTCGACGTGTCGTTGGTATGAATGCTCTGGATATCGTCGATGATCTCGCCGATACGACCCGCCAGGGCACGCGAGGTCAATTGGCGCTGGCGCCCCAGGATCAGCTGCTTGCGCCGCAGCCGCGGGATGACGACACCCTGGACGGCCAGTAGCGACACCGCGATCAGGCCGAGCGACAGGTTCTGCACCAGAATGAAGACGATGGAGGTCAGGATCTGACCGCCAAGGAAGACCGGCTGCACGTAGCTATCCCCGATGAAACCGCCGAGGGGTTCGACCTCGTCCTTGATCATCGTGGCGACTTCGGCGGGTTTGACGCGGCGGAACTCGCTGGGGGGGAACCGCAGCACGCGGTCGATCAGCTCGTAACGCAACTGCTGCAGCATGCGCTCACCGAGCCGGCCCTTGTAGGTATTGATGTAGAATTTGAAGAGCCCGTTGACGATCACCAGGATCAGGAACAAGGCGCTGAGCACCGACAGTGACCAGAGCCGGTTGAGATCATAACCGTGCAGAAGTTCGATCGTCCCGTCGGTCGAGTGGCCGAAGAAGTCGGGCACCTTGATTTGGAAGTAATGCTGGGTCGAATCCGCTTTCTCGAACCCTTTCGCCTGGATGGGGCCGTTCACGATGTACTTCGGCAGGTCCAACATGAAAAAGTTGAACGGCATGGAAGCCAGGATCACGAACAGGATCCAGATCTGCTGCCGACGTGTCTTGGTCCAAATATAGCGGAAAAGGCTCGCGTTCATGCCGTTCGACCCACCGTCGGGCCTTGGCCGTCGGTCTTGGGACTGGCGACCCTGAAACAGACGGTCTCAGGGCGGACATTTGGCGCGAGGTCGTGCCGGTTGATCGCCGTGATCAGGTCGATCACGGAAACGATGTCATCCAGCTTTGGACGTTCCAAGGCCAAGCCTTCGCAAGAGGATATCGACGGTGTGCACTGCACCATCGCAACCAAAGGTGGTTGGCCGCGCACCGAGATCAAGAGCGCGGTCGACCGCCTCCGCCATGACTTGCGGGCTGAGATCGGCTTCCCGCACTATGATCGCCCACCCGCGCTCCTGCAAGAGCGACGCCCGCCTGACCTGCTCGGTTTCGCCGATACCGGCGTGCGGCACCAGGACGGACCGGCATTCCGAGCCGGAAAAGATGTCGGCGACGGTGTTATAGCCGGCCTGCGAGATCGAGAGCTTGGCTTGCAACAGCCGGGCGGGCAGGTTCGCCTCGAAGGTGCGCATGGTCACGCCCGGCCGATCCGTCGCTTTTGACTCGGCTGGTCTGTTGGGCCCGGTCAGCACAAGCCAGGACAACGATGCCGCCCGCGACAAGGGCTTGGCGGCCAGCGCCGCCGTGATGAGCGAGGCCCCCACGGCGCCACCCCCGACCGAAACGATGACGTCGAAGTGCTCGTCGAGGGGTTCATACGGCAGGGTGGGGCCAACCAGCCCGCTGTAGACGACCCAATCGACGATCTCGTCCGCGAAGGGGAAGCTTGCCTGGAGGGGCGCCAGCGCCGGGTCGCCGTGAACGATCACCAGGTTGAAATTATCGCGCACCAGCGCGACGGTTTCCCGGTCGCGGCTGGGCTTGCGGTTTTCCTGAAGGATGTCCCGCACCGAAGCGGCGATCAGCGGCGGCGTCGCGCGTTTTTTGGCGGCCTCGATCAGCGGCAGCAGTTCGAAGCGCATTTGGCGTCGCCCGAATGGAAAAGCCTCAATCAGCAGGATGTCGGGACGGATCGCCTCGAAGTGAGCCAGCAGCAAGTCGCGTCGCGCCGCCTGATCGGCCGGCCCGAAGACGCGCCCGTGGGAATCGACAAGATCGGCGAAGCCTGTCGGCCCGGCCTTGACGGGCGGCAACCGGACAACGGTAGCGGCGCCGAAATCGACGCCGATCGGCACCACGCCTCCCAGCACGACAGTCACCTCGAAGCCGGCCGCCGCCGCAGCCCTGGCGATGCGCGAGCCGCGAACCAGATGCCCGATCCCGAGGAGGTGCTGAATGTAGAAGAAGAGGCGCGGGCGGCTCAGGGCAGCGACGCCGTATAGGCCGCAGAACTGGCCGGCGACGCATCCGTGTGGTGCCCTTTAATTGCAGCAGCTTGCGGCTGTCGCCCAGTGCCGTCGAACAGGCCCGCGAGGTCGGCAAGGCTGGACGCGGCGTCGAAGGCGCTGGCCACCCGCCTCGCCCCAGCTTGCCCGAGCCGGCCCCGCAGCCCCGGATCACCAATCAACGCCAGCAGGGCGGTGGCGAGGCGGGCTGGATCGTCGGCCGGAACCAGCAGCCCATTGCGCCCGTCCTCGATCAGTTCGGCAACCCCGCCCACGGCGGTCGACACGCAGCACAGCCCCTGGCTTTGCGCTTCGACCAGAACGTTGGGCAATCCGTCGCGGTCCCCGTCGGCCGCCACCCGGCAAGGGAGAACGAAGGCGTCAGACACGCGGTAGCGGTCGAGCACGACCACCTGATCCTGCGCGCCCAGAAAGGTCACACGGTCAACCAACCCGAGGTCGACCGCCTTTTCTCGCAACGCCGGCAACCCCGGTCCGCCTCCGATATGCGTCCAATGCCAGGATCTGTCGCCGGGCAGCAGCGCCAGGGCATGCAGCATCGTGTCGAAACCCTTCTTTTCAACCGCCCGCCCCACGCTGAGCAGCCGCACCGGGCTGGTCGGGTCGGTGCCGTCGCGGGAGCCGCGAAACAGCGGCAACGGCTTGAACCGATCAAGCTTCAGCCCGTGGTAAACCAAGTGGACCGGCTTGCCCGGGCTCAGCTCCTGCAGCCGGTCGCGCCCGTTCCGGGTACAGGTCACCGTCCAGGCGGCGGCGCGCAGCTTGCCGGCCAGCTCCCAGTCGGGCGACGTCCAGATATCCTTCGCATGGGCCGAGCAGGTCCAGGGATGGCCCGTGATGAGACTGGCATAGGCCACCACGCTCGCTGGCGTGTGGATGAAATGGGCATGCAGGCGCTTGATCTCCGCCGGAAGCTCCGCCGCGAGAACCATAGCCTGTCCGAGCCGACGCAGCCGGTTGCGGCTCGGGTCGTGTCGCAGGTCGGCCCGGAACTGCGTCCAAGCCCGAGCCATACCGGGGCGGCTGCGTGTGCGCCACCAAGCCCAAACGACCCGCCAGGGCTCCTCGTGCAGGTACTCGGGCAGATAAGAGACTGGAGCCTTGATGGCGCGATGGACGGGGTGGACGCGGTCGTCCGTCGGCCGGCGCAGGGCCACGAGACGAAGGTCGAAACCCGCCTGCTCCAGCCCCAGGATCTCCTCAGCGATGAAGGTTTCGGACAAGCGCGGGTAGCCCTTGAGCACCACCGCGATCGGCTCCCGCTTCGGCGGGGTCATGTCATCCATGGGCGGCGCCGGCGATCAGCGCCAAGCCTTCACGCGTCGAGATGTAGTCGTGCACGAGGTCACCGATGCGCACCAGACCGTCGAGCGGGCGCCCATAGGCGGTTTCCGACGGTTTCGGGCGAACCGCGAGGCGTCGGAGGGCTTCCGCCATGGCGGCGGGTTCGTCGGCCTCGTGGGGCATCAGCATGTCGATCAGGCCGAGGCCCGCGGCGCGCCTCGCCCGGATCAGCTGTTCTTCACGGGGCCTGACGCGTGGAATCACGAGCGCGCGCTTGTCGAGCGACAGGATCTCGCAAAACGTGTTGTAGCCGCCCATCGCCACCACGCCGGCCGCAGCCTGGATCACCGCTTCCATCCGATTGTCGAAATCAACGAGGTGCAGGCTGGAGTGGGCGGCGGCGCGGCGATGCACCTCGTCGCGCTCCTCAGCCTTCATGAAGGGGCCGAGCACCATCACCACCGGGCCGCCGAGGTCCGGGCAATGCTCGTGGGCGGCGATGACCTGATGCATGATGGCCGCTCCGTCACCGCCGCCGCCCGCCGTGACGAGCAGGAAATCGTCCGGCAGGCTCGGGCCATAATGGGCCGTGACGGCGGGAACCTCGCGGCGGAGATAGCCGGTCCAGCACAGTCGGTCGTGCAGGGAGGCCGGCGGATCGAGGCCGGTCAGCGGATCGTAGAAGTCGCGCGGGCCATAAACCCAGACGGCGTCGTAGAAGGCGTCAAGCTTGGCCAGAACGTCGTTGCGGGCCCACTCGGCCTTGAGGTGGGCGGGAGAGTCCATCACCTCCCGCAGGCCGAGAACGAGGGTGGTGCCGTTGTTCTTGAGGTAGGACAAGGTGGCCTCGAGTTCGCCCTTCAGGCCAAGCGGCTCCTTGTCGACGATGAACAGGTCGGGCTGGAACGATTCGGCCGTGCTTTGAATCACCGATCGGCGCAACGCCAGCGTTTCATCCAGGTCCGTGTGTTCGCCGAGCGAGGTGTATTCGCCGTTGATCAGCTTGATGATGCTCGGGATCTTCAAGAAATCGACCCTGGTCCTGAACTCGAACGCGCCCACGATCGGTGATCCCGAGACGATCAGGACGTGCAGGCCCTTAAACCGCTCCACCAGGGAATGCGCGATCGCGCGACAACGACGCAGATGGCCCAGGCCGAAGGTATCGTGGCTGTACATCAGCACGCGCGCGTTCCGGAACCGCTCGGCCGGCGCAACGCCTTGATCGCCGATTAAGCCAGCGGCTTGAATTGCCATCGATGACACGATCGCCGGTGCCGGTCAGGATGAAGCGAGGGGGCCGGCGCGTTCGGCGTCGATCGGGTCGCTTGGCGCGGACACTTGGCGCCCCAGCCCGGTGCAACGGCTCGCCTCAAAGCCTTTCGACATTTCCGACCAACTCCCCACCGCCGCCACGCCCATGGCATCCATCGGCGCGATCAGCTTAGAGGTCTCGAACAAATCAGACAACATGGGCCTTATCCCCGGCGCGGACCGCGCCAAAGGAGGGCCTGACCCTGACGACCCTGTTCCCGCTGCTGATCGTTCCCCTGTCGCTGCTGATGCATTTCGGCTTCCGGGTATCGCCGTTCTGGGATTTCGCGACCGGCGCGCTGGCGATCGGCGTCTTGGCGGATTGGACCCGCCGGGCGACCGAGCAACTGGCCAATCGCGCCGGCCCTGCCGTTGGTGGTCTCCTCAACATCAGCTTCGGCAGCGTGGCCGAGATCATCCTGGCGCTATTCGTGCTGATCGACGGACAGGCCGAGGTGGTCCGGGCTCAGCTGACCGGCTCCATCCTCGGCACCAGCCTGCTCGGCCTCGGCATTTCGATCCTGGTCGGCTCGATCGGCCGCGACAAGCAGGTGTTCGACCGCGAGCGCGTTGGCCTGCTGTCCACCCTGCTGCTGCTGGTGGTGATCGCGTTGCTGATGCCGGCCGTCTTCGACATCACGGGCCGAACCGTCACCCACACGGGTGACATCGCGCTATCCGACGAGATGCTGAGCCTTGGCGTTTCGGTGCTGCTGCTGGCCCTTTACGGCGCGAACCTCATCTACACGCTGGTCACCCACCGGGGGGTTTTTGCGAGCGACGACGAGCGCGGCCACGCCGAATGGTCGCTGGCGCGCTCGCTCGGGGTGCTGATCGGGGCGACAGTGCTGGTCGCGATCGAGGCCGAACTCGTTTCAGGCGCCCTCGAGGCGACCGCTGAAAACCTCCACCTGTCGCCGATGTTCCTCGGCGTCGTCGTCCTGGCTCTCGTTGGAACCGGAGGTGACCTCATCGCGGCCTTCGTCTTCGCCCGCCAGGACAAGATGGGATTGGTCCTCAACATCCTCATCGGCTCCGCGATCCAGATCGCCCTTGTGGTGGCCCCCCTGCTGGTCATCATCTCGTGGCTGATCGGCCACCCGATGACGCTGGTTTTCTCGAACCCGCTCCAACTCTTTGCCATCGCCAGCACGGCCTTTATCGTGCGAGCCATCGCGGGGGACGGCGAAACGACCTGGTTCGAAGGGTTGCTGCTCGTGGGCGTCTACGGCTTGTTCGCGCTTGGCTTCTTTTTCATCGACGGCCCTTGAAGGCCTGCCGCCAAAATCGAAAGACGTGAAGCATGATGGCTCGGCCACACCAACATGGGATCGTCGATGGCGCTGTTTGAACTCGTCATCGCCCTGCTGATCGGCGCCGCGGTGCTGACGACGCTCGCCCGCCGCGTCGGGGCGCCCTACCCCGTGATCCTGGCCGTTGCCGGAGCGGCGCTCGCCCTTTTGCCAAGCGACAAGATTTCGGCGCACCTCGACCCGGAGCTCGCCTTGGCGCTGTTCGTGGCGCCCGTGCTGCTGGATGCCGCCTACGACACGTCCCCGCGCGAGCTTCGCGCCAACTGGGCGCCGGTGTTCAGCCTCGTGCTGTTCTGCGTGGTGGTCACGGTCGCCGCGGTGGCGCTCGTGGCACACTGGCTGGTGCCCGACCTGCCCTGGGCGGCAGCGATCGCGCTTGGCGCCATCGTTGCGCCGCCGGACGCCACGGCGGCCACCTCGGTGCTTCGGGCCATCGCCCCGCCGCATCGCCTTATGGTGATCCTCGAGGGCGAAAGCCTCCTCAACGACGCAAGCGCCCTGCTGATCTACCGTTTCGCCGTCGGGGCTGCGCTTGGTGCCTCGGTGACGCCATGGTCGGCCATTCCGGCCCTCCTGTTTTCCGCAGGGGGCGGCGTCGCGCTTGGCGTGGCGCTCGGCTGGGCGTTTCCGCGGCTCACCAAGCGGATCGACGACGTCGCCGTGCATGTCGCCATGCAGTTCGCCGGCACCTTCGCCGTCTGGATCATCGCGGAGCGCATCGGCGCGTCCGCCGTTCTTACCGTGGTGGCCTACGCGCTGACCCTCGCCCAGACCACGCAGACGGGCCAGGATGCCAGCAACCGGCGCGCCTCCTTTGCGGTGTGGGACGTCGCCGTCTACGTGCTCAACGCGCTCGCCTGCATCCTGGTGGGGCTGCAGCTCCACCCGATCCTGCGAAGCGCCGACGGCCAAGAATGGTTCTACCTGGGCTTTGCCGGGGCGGTGCTGGCGACGGTGGTCCTCGCCCGGATCGCCTGGGTGATGATCTACCATCGCGGCCTCACGCTTCACCGTCGCTTGGCGGCGGCGCGGAACGGGGATGAGCGGGACCCGCCTTCGATCCAGGCCGCCCTGGTGGTGTCCTGGTGCGGAATGCGCGGGATCGTCACCCTGGCGACCGCGCTGGCACTGCCCTACGGCGAGGGTGGACAGGCGTTTCCCCATCGCGACCTCCTGGTCACGGCGGCTTTCGGGGTGGTGCTGGGCACCCTGGTGCTGCAGGGTCTCACGCTCGGACCGATCCTGCGTTGGCTCGACCTCGCCGACGACGCCGAGCCCGAGCGGGAAGCCAAGATCGCCCGCCGCGAAATCGCGCGTGCCGCCTTTGCCATGCTGGACCGCCGAACCGAGGAGGAAGCCGGACTGCTCAAGGAAGAATACGCGATCAGGATGCGCGAGGAGGATGCCGACACCTCCGTCGACGCTGCGGTGATCGGCGGCCTCCGCACGGACGCGATCCGCGCCGAACGCAAGGCCCTCGACCGGCTCCGCCGCAACCGCACCATCGGCGATGACACCTACCGGGTTCTGGAAGAAGAACTCGACTTCGCCGAGGTCCACGCCACCACACGAAAGCAGGCGCTTGCCGAACTCGCCGCCGCCGACGAAGCTCCGGGTCATCGCGAAGGTCCACCGTCATGACGATCATCATCCGGCAAGCGGGCGAGGCCGACCTCCCCGGCATCCTGGCCATTCACAACGACGCCATCCTGAACGGGACGGCGATCTGGTGGACCGTGCCGGTCGACCTCGGCAATCGACAAACCCTGCTGGCGGAGCGTCGCCGGCAGGGCTACCCGCTGCTGGTTGCCGACGAGGACGGCACGGTGATGGGTTACGCGTCGTTCGGCGACTTTCGGCCCCAGGACGGGTTTTTCAGGACGGTCGAACATTCGATCTACATTGGTCCCGGCCACCACCGCCGGGGGACCGGCCGGTTGCTGATGCAACCCCTGATCGAGGCCGCCCGCCAGGCCGGCAAGCACGTGATGATTGGTGGCATCGACGCCGACAACACGGCCTCGATCGCGTTCCACGCCGCGTTCGGCTTTGTCGAGACCGCCCGCATGCCGCAGCTCGGCCACAAGTTCGGCCGCTACCTCGACCTCGTTTTCATGCAGAGGACGCTGGACTGAAGCGGCTTTCGCGTTCGACGCCCCGACCCTCATTCGCGAATCAGCTTTTCGAGGCCGTCCAGCGTGTCGGCCTCGGCGGTCGGTTTGTCCCATCGGATCCGGTTGACGCGCGGGAACCGCATGGCGACCCCCGATTTGTGACGCGTCGAGCGGTTGAGGCCTTCGAATGCGATTTCGAGGACCAAACCGCCGTCCATCCCATGCGCCACTTCACGCACGGGGCCGAAACGGCCCGTGGTGTTGTTGCGAACGTAGCGGTCGAGCTTGGTGAGCTCCTGGTCGGTGAAGCCCGAGTAGGCCTTGCCGACGGGCACGAGTTCGGGGCCGGAAGCGCCATCCCGCCACACACCAAAGGTGTAGTCTGAGTAGAAGGACGAGCGTTTGCCATGCCCACGCTGCGCATACATCAGCACCGCGTCGATGTTGAAGGGCTCGCGTTTCCACTTGAACCACAGTCCCTTCGGCCGGCCCGGCAGGTAGGGGCTGTCGCGCCGCTTGAGCATTAGCCCTTCGATGGCGTCCGCCGCCGCACCGGCCCCCGCGGCGGCGGGGTCGTGACGGATGGCCGCCAGGTCGTCCCAGCTCGTGAAAGGCACGAGGGGCGACAGGTCGATGTTGTCGAGGCCGACGCCGGCCACGAAGGCTTCGAGCCGCTGCCGCCGGTCGACGAACGGCAGGGCGCGAAGGTCCTCGCCATGGTCGAACAGCAGGTCGTAGACGCGAAGGTGGATCGGATAGTCGGCGATCAACTTGGCGGTGACGGCCTTGCGGTTGAGGCGCTGCTGCAGGGTGCCGAAGGATTCGACGTGACCCTCCCGCACCACCAGCAGTTCGCCATCCACTGCGGCGCTGCCGAAAGCGCGCGTGACGAGGGCCTCGGCGAGGTCCGGAAAGGCGCCAGACACGTCCTCCCCGGTCCGCGAGAACAGCCGCGCCACGACCTGGCCGGAGGCATCGACTCCCGTCACGGCCTGGACGCGGATGCCGTCCCATTTCCATTCGGCCGAAAAGGCGGCCGGATCGAGCGTGGCGAAGTCGCGCTCCTCCATGGCGTGGGCCAGCATGGGCGTCCTGAACGGGGCGGGGTCGGTCGCGGCCGGCCGTGGGCCGCCGCCGGCCAGCCAATCGAACAAGGGGCCATAAGGCGGCGCCATGCCATGCCACACCTCCTCGACCTCGTCGGCTTCGACGTTGCCGAGCGAGGCCACGGCCGTCTTGGCGAGCCGCGCCGAAACACCGATCCGCAGCGATCCGGTGATCAGCTTGAGCAAGGCCCAGCGGCCAATTTCATCAAGGGCGTCGAGCCATGCCGCGATCTGGCGCGGGAGGGCGAGTTTGCCGGTGGTCCCAAGTGTCGCGATGACGGTGGAGAGCAGCGGCGGGTCGTCGGGATCCGGGCCGCGCGGCCAGATCAGGGCGGCGGTTTCCGACAGGTCGCCCACGTAATCGTAGCAAAGTCCGAACAGGGTCGCGTCGGTCCGCTCCGCCACCAAGGCCCGGACCATGGCGGGTTTGGCGTTGGCGAACGTGAGATTGCCGGTCAATGCCGCCAGGGCGAAGCCGCGTTCCGGGTCGGCCGTCGAGCGGAAATAGTCCAGCATGAGCCGCAGCTTGCCGTTGCGGGACGGCTCAAACGACAGGCGATCGAGAAGGCGGGCGAAATCCTTCATGCCGCCGCTTGGTCGATCGACGCATCCTCGTCGGCCTCGTCGCCGTAGCCGATCATGTGAAGCGGTCGCGCATTCAGCCCCCCCCCCCCCCCCCCCAAAAAGCGAGGGGTCACCCCCCCCCGCCCGGCCCCAAGCTTCGGACAC
>CALMOK010000003.1:6500-12825 GCA_937871825.1 uncultured Alphaproteobacteria bacterium | reverse complement strand
AGACCCAGGGCCAGCCCGACTACCTCGACGTCACCGTCGAGGAACCAGAGGCGGGAGACGAGGAGGAGGGCGCCGCCCCGACGGCCGGCCCCATGGGCATGGACGCCGAAGAATCGGGCGACCTTTACGACCGGGCCGTCGCCATCGTGCTGCGCGATAAGAAATGCTCGACGAGCTACATCCAGCGCCGCCTGTCGGTCGGCTACAACAAGGCCGCCTCGCTGGTCGAGCGCATGGAAAAGGAAGGCATCGTCGCCCCCGCCAACCACGCCGGCAAACGCGAGATCCTGGTGGGCGGTGGCGTCGACCGCGGCGCTTACGACCTCGTCGAGGACGAGGAGTGACGCTCCCGCCGGCCGGCCCCCGACCTGAGGGGGGCCGCTAACCCTAACGCCGGGAAGTCCGCCGAACCCGTCCATTTTGATTTAAATATGCGTCGTCGGACAACGCGTCGGGAGCCGACAGGTCGCAAGGAGTTCGCCATCAGCACGCCCGTGCCGCCGCCTCCGTCCGATCGCGACCTGCCGTCGCAGCTGTCGGATTTGCAACAAGCGCTCGAGCTTCAAAAACTGCTGACCCGCGAAGTCGACCACAGGGCCAAGAACAATTTCCAGATGGTCGGCGCCATGCTGATGCTGCAGGCCATGGCGGTCGAGGACGGCGCGGTCCGGCGCGCCCTGCACGACGTGTTGCGGCGGATCGATGCGTTGGGCCTCGTCCATCAACGTTTTCACGAACGCTCGTCCATCGAAAGCTTCGACCTCGCGGCTTTCACGAAAGACCTCGTCGGGGCCGTCATGGCGGCGCGGGGCAGCGCCGGCATCGCGGTGGATCTCCGCCTTCAGCCGGTCTTCATCCCGTCCGCGGTGGCGGCCGTCGTGGCGCTGATCATCAACGAGGCGCTCACCAACGCGCTGAAGCATGGTTTGGGTGACAGGCCCGGCCGCCTCACTGTAACGATGACGGAGCGCGCCAAACGCGTTTCTGTCCAGGTCGCCGACGACGGGCCCGGACTTCCCGTCGGTCAAGCGCGTCAACGGGGGTTCGGAACGACGTTGGTCGAGACGTTGGGCGCGCAGATTGGCGCCAGCTTCGATTGGCGGAACACCACCCCCGGACTGCTGTTCACCTTCGACTTCCCGAACGGCGACAACGGCGACCCTTGACCCGGCGGCGCCCGCTCGCCCATTGGTGATCCATCGCAATCCGATCGGAGGCATCGACCCCCGGCCTGTCGTTCCGGCGCCGCGGCGCGAGCGATCTGAACAAGGTCATTTCAGGTGAACACGACCTCGCTTCTCACGATCTGCGGCCTCGACGAGTTGGAGGGCCACGGAACACGCGCCGTCACCCATGTCCTGTCGATCCTCGATCCTGAATGGCCCGAGCCGGACCTCGGTCCCTACGGGCAGGCTTGCGTCCGCACCGTGCTGCGCTTTCACGACATCATCGAGCCGACGCCCGGCTTGGTGATGCCGAAGCGAAGCGACGTGGAAGCCGTGCTGGCCTTTGGGCGCGGCATCGCGTCCGATCCCGCCGGGCCGGACGCCCACCTGCTGGTCCATTGCCACGCCGGGATTTCGCGCTCCACCGCCGCCATGACGGCAATCCTGGCGCAAACTTACCCCCAGGAGGACGAGGCCGCGATCGTGGCGCGGGTTTCCGCCGTCCGCCCCATCGCCTGGCCCAACCTCGTCATGATCGGGTTCGCCGACGCGCTCCTGGAGCGATACGGCCGCCTGCTCGCGGCGGTGGGCGACCTTTACGGCCGGCGCCTGGCCGAGCGGCCCGAACTCGGCGAAACCATGATCCGGCTCAACCGCGCGCGCGAAGTGGAACTGGGTCGCGAGCGGGCAGGGGCCGCGAGGACTTCTTGAGCGAGCCGCCGCCGGCCATCCGGATCTTTGTCGACGCGGATGCCTGCCCGGTCAAAACGGAAATCTACCGCGTGGCGGAGCGGCATGGGCTTGCCGTGCTGGTCGTCGCCAACAGCCCGATTGCGGTGCCGCGCGACGACTTCGTCCAGCGGATCGTCGTGCCGAGCGGGCCGGACGCTGCCGACGACTGGATCGCCGAACGCGCGGCGCGGGGCGACATCGTGGTCACGGCCGACGTGCCGCTGGCGGCCCGCTGCGTCAAGGCCGGCGCCCAAGTCATCACGCCGGCCGGCAAGCCCTACACCGAGAATTCCATCGGCATGGCGCTGGCGACCCGCAACCTTCTCGACCAGCTGCGCTCGAGTGGCGAAGTGACCGGCGGGCCGAAACCATTCTCGGCCCGCGACCGCTCGGCCTTTCTGCAGGAGCTCGACCGGTCGGTCCTCCGCTCGAAGCGAGCCGCTTCGGCCTAATTCGCCGTTATGGACGGTCTCGCGCCCTCGGCCGCGAAAGGGTGCAGGCTCACGTCATGCGGAACGAAAAGGAAGCGCCGCGCGACCTCGCCGTAGCCGTCGTACACCAACCCTCCGTTGGCCTGGAGGAGGCGGGCGCGGTTGGCCTTGTACCAGCCTGGCAGCTCATACCAGGGAATGAGCGGTCGCTCGTGATGGGCGGCGTGGAGGTTGTTGAACAGGAAGAGCAGTCCGAAGAACCGGCTGTTCTCGACGATGGCGGTGCGCTCGAACATCCCGTCCCGGGCGCGATGCTCGGCAAAGGAGCGAAGAAGCAGAATGGATGTCCCTGGATAAACCATGCCGAGCAGGTAGAAGAGCAGGCTCATGTGGCAGACCCCGACGATCCAGGCCAGAACCGCCGCGACGCCCAGCATGTGCCAGGCCCAGATCCGCTGCCGCTTCCGGTCCCCGGCCCGCATCGCCCTTGCCTCGCCAAGAAGGTAGCGGCCGATGTTCCAGGCGGGTCCAAGGATGAGCCGGCCCGCCAGCGTGGTGTGGACCCTAACGACGGTGCGGCCCAGCACGCCCAGCCGCGCCCAATCGGCACCGGCCCAGTAATAGCTTTCGGGATCGTCGAAGGGATCGGTCAGGGCCTCGTCGCAGTGATGCACGAGGTGCGAGCGCCGGTAGGATTCGAAGGGGAGCCACAAGCAGAGCGGGACAAGGGCGAGGGAGCGGTTGAGCTTGCGCCAGGGTGTCGGGTGACCGTGAATGAATTCGTGCTGCATGGACGAATGCCAGGCCAGCAGCAAGGCGCCCGCCAGGGCCACGACCGGCATCGGGAGATGCGCGTGCCAATAAGTCAGGGCCGCGAACCCGCCGTGGATCGTCGCGCAAAGAACGACGGACGGCCATTCCACCACCCGCGTCCGAGACCGGGCAAAGGCACCGCGCGTTATTTGAACCGTCACTGTCATCTCCTGCTAGGCGATTCTGAATCACTTCGCCAACAGTGTTGGACGGCAGCCTGCTCGGCAACGCTGCTCTTGCCGCGTTCCATTCTTGTTTGTGGCCTTTTGTAACGCGATGTGATGTTTGTAAAAAAGGCGGGATTGTCGGCGCACGAGGGTGCCATATGCGGAAATCCGCCGTGACGTTTTTTCGCAAAAGGCTGGAAACGGTGATCGCGCGTTCCGGCCAAAGCACGTCCGCCTTCGCGCGGGGCGCCGGCATCGACCGGTCCACCCTGTCGCAATTGCTCGACGAGGCCGATCCGCGATTGCCTCGCGCCGACACGCTGATGGCGCTCGCGACCGCCGCCCATGTCTCGACCGATTGGCTGCTCGGGCTCAGCCAACGGGAGGAGGTTGGCGCCGAGATCATCCAGGCCATGCTGCAGATCGAGGTTCCGGTCCATGGCCCGGCCGACGATCATTTCATCGCCTGGCTCAACGAGGCCGAGGGCTACCGCATCCGCACCGTTCCCGTGGCGTTGCCGGATTTCGTCAAGACCGAAGCCGTGCTTCGCTTTCAATATGGCGCGGCGGCGGACGACAAGGCGCCGGCGGCCCGGTTCGAACTCGCCCGCGCCCGACTGGATTACATGGCCAAGCCCGACCACGACGTCGAGGTCTGCCTGGCGGTCCAGACCTTGGAGGCCTTCGCCACGGGCCGGGACATCTGGCAAGGCCTGCCGAAACCCGAACGGCTGGAGCAGATCGACCAGATGCTGTCGATCTATCGCGCCGCCTACCCGGGCTTGCGGCTTTACTTGTTCGACCTGCGCACCGCCTACTCGGTGCCGTTCACGGTTTTCGGGCCGAAACGCGCCGTGGTTTTCCTTGGGCCGAGCTATCTCGTGCTCAACGGGTCCGACCATATCCGGATGTTCGCCCGGCGGTTCGACGATCTGATCCGCCTCGCCGTGGTCCAGCCCCACGCCGTCGAGGCCCATCTGGTCGAACTGCTCGCCACGACGCGGGACGGGGCCTGATCGGGCGCGATGGCCGGCCCGGACGCCCGATCATTGACACCATCCCGCATCCTTCCCACCTCAAGCCGTCGCCAGGAGGGACGAACATGCATGTCTCCGCCATTTCACCCGTTCGCTCCGCCACCACCGCGGCGCGCCTCAAACGACTGCGGCGCTTGGCGTGGCTGATCGACGGAGCGTTCCGGCTGCCGGGAACGCGCTTCCGGTTCGGCCTGAACAGCCTGATCGGATTGACGCCCGCCGCCGGAGACGCCGTGCTGGCGGCCATCTCGCTTTACATCGTCAACGAGGCTCGTCTCCTGGGCGTCCCGTCGTCCAAACTCGCCACCATGGTGCGCAACGTGGCGATCGAGGCCGTGGCCGGTTCGGTTCCGATCCTTGGCGACCTGTTCGACATGGGTTTCAAGGCGAACCTGCGGAATTTGGCGATCGTCGAGGAGCACTTGGGCGTGTCGTTGAGGGGCGACGTCCGACGACCCGCTTCTTGACACCTTCGCGCTCTGTTGTCGCCGAGGCTTTGAGCATCGGCCGGCTTCGTGCAGACCTCAGACATCTCTTCTGAGTTGCGGCCTTTGGTGATGAGCCGTATCCAACCGGTTGAACAGTGGTGCGGGAGATGGGCTATGGCCAATCAAAAAGGGAGGGTGGCTCTCATCACCGGTGTAACCGGGCAGGATGGGGCCTACCTTTCTGAATTGCTCCTTGAAAAGGGCTATCTGGTCCACGGGCTGAAACGGCGTTCGTCTTCGTTCAACACGGGCCGGGTGGAGCATCTTTATCAGGACGTTCACGTCCCGGCCCCGCGGTTCGTCCTCCATTATGGCGACATGACGGATTCCACGAACCTCATCCGCATCGTCCAGGAAACCCAACCGGACGAGATCTACAATCTCGCCGCGCAGTCCCACGTGCAGGTCAGCTTCGAAACACCGGAATACACCGCCAACGCCGACGCGATCGGCACGTTGAGACTTCTGGAAGCCATTCGCCTGTTGGGGCTCGGACAGAAGACACGCTTTTATCAGGCGTCGACTTCCGAGCTTTACGGGAAGGTCCAGGCCGTTCCGCAGAACGAGACGACGCCCTTCTACCCGCGCTCGCCTTACGCGGCGGCGAAGATCTACGCCTATTGGATCGTCGTGAATTACCGGGAAGCCTATGGGCTGCATGCCTCCAACGGCATCCTGTTCAACCACGAAAGTCCGTTGCGGGGTGAAACCTTCGTGACGCGCAAGATCACCCGCGCCGCCGCCGCCATCCACCTCGGCCTTCAGGACAAGCTCTACCTCGGCAACCTCGACGCGCAGCGCGACTGGGGTCACGCCCGCGATTTTGTGCGCGGGATGTGGATGATGCTTCAGCAGGACGAGCCGGACGATTATGTGCTAGCGACAGGTCGCACCACCGCCGTTCGCACGTTCGTCGAAAAGGCGTTCGGCGAAGTCGGCACCCGCATCGAGTGGAGGGGGACGGGGATCGAGGAGCTAGGGTTGGATGCCGCCACCGGCAAGATCCTGGTCGAGGTCGATCCGCGTTACTTCCGCCCGACCGAAGTCGATCTCCTTCTCGGCGACAGCACCAAGGCGCGAGCCAAGCTGGGGTGGACCCATGAAAAGGACCTTGACCAACTCGTGGCCGAGATGATGTCCGAAGATGTCATGGTTATGGCCCGCGAAGGAGCGCGCCCGACAGTGACCAAGAGCCTGCTATGACCGGTTACGACCTTCGTGGAAAGCGCGTCTGGGTCGTCGGCCATCGCGGGATGGTCGGTTCGGCCCTGGTGAGGCGGTTGGAGCGCGAAGGCTGCACGCTGCTGACAGCTGACCGCTGCAAGCTCGACCTGCGACGCCAGGCCGAGACCGAGGACTGGATCATCGAACACAAGCCGCAGCTTGTGTTCCTCGCCGCCGCCAAGGTTGGAGGGATCCTCGCCAATGCCACCCGTCCGGCGGACTTTCTTTACGACAACCTGGCCATCGAGGCGAACGTTATCCACGGGG
>CALMOK010000003.1:0-6490 GCA_937871825.1 uncultured Alphaproteobacteria bacterium | reverse complement strand
TTCCAGGCGAAGGTGGAAAAGCTCGTTTTCCTCGGATCGAGTTGCATCTACCCGAAATTCGCCGCCCAGCCGATCCTCGAGGAGGCGCTCCTGACGGGTTCCCTGGAGCCGACGAACGAGTGGTACGCGATCGCCAAGATCGCCGGCATCAAGCTGTGCCAAGCCTATCGCTCCCAACATGGGGCCGACTTCATCTCCGCCATGCCCACCAACCTCTATGGTCCGGGAGATAATTTCGATCTCAACACCAGCCACGTGCTTCCCGCGCTGATCCGCAAGGCTCATCAGGCCAAGATGTCGGGTGACGCCGCATGGACGATTTGGGGCACGGGGTCGCCTCGGCGGGAGTTCCTGCACGTCGACGATTGCGCGGACGCCTTGGTGCATCTGGCGAAGACTTATTCGGGTGAACTGCCGATCAACGTTGGTTCGGGGGACGACATCCCGATTCGCGACCTCGCCGCTCTCGTGGCCGATGTCGTCGGGTTGCAGGCTCGGCTGACAACCGACACGTCCAAGCCCGACGGCACGCACCGCAAGCTCATGAGCGCCGACAGGCTTCGCGCGATGGGCTGGACGCCCCGCATGGGTCTCCGGGACGGGATCGCCGCCGTTTACGAATGGTACCTCACCCATGTAGTCATGGACTCGCAACCGGCCGAATGAAGCTTGGCTGTCGAACATGGCGGGCGAGGGTGTAGGTGGTTCTCCCCAGCAACCGACGGTGACATCGCCGCAACCCGCCATTTCCGTTGCGCGCGGCTTGCCCTAAACGATCAACCATGGTCGTGCTGAACGCCAACGGGGATCGCCGCGACATGCGACATGTCTGAACAGCCATTCAACCGAACGAGCCCCGATCAGCCGGACGAGGCCGCGTTGAGCCCCGACGCCCCATGCTTCGTAATCGTCACCCCCGCCTATAATTCGGAAACCTACCTCGACGAAACCATCCTGTCGGTTGTGTCCCAGGTCGGCGGTTTCGATCTTTTCTACCACATCCAGGACGGCGGCTCCACCGACGGCACGCTGGACCTCGTCCGGCGATGGGAAAGACTGCTCAAGGGTGGGGACTTCCCCGTCGGGTGCCGGTCCCTGCGCTTCAGCTTCGCCAGTGCGCCGGACGGGGGAATGTATCAGGCCATCAACCGGGGGTTCGCCGCCGTGCGTCCCGCCGGCCCGTCGATCATGAGCTGGATCAACTCCGACGATCGGCTCGCCCCCGGCGCCCTGGCGACCATCGAAGCCGCCTATGCGATGTTTCCGGCGGTCGCTTTCACCTGCGCGCGCATCTCGCTGATGGACGAACGCGGGTCGGTGATGGGCGTCAACCTTCCCGACGTCTACGGTCGGGCCGCGCTTGCCCGTGGTGAACATGATGGCCGGACGCGTAACTTCGTCATGCAGGAAGGCACGTTCTGGCGATCGAGCCTATGGGACAAAGTCGGCGGATTGGACGAGCGGTTCCGCTTGGCGGGGGACTGGGACCTTTGGCGCCGTTTCGCCGAACACGCCGACCTCGTGACCGTCGACACCATCTTGGGCTTTCACCGCCGCCGTCCCGGGCAACTCACGTCCGAGATGGGCCGCTACTACGCCGAGGTCGACGCCGGATTGGCCGACCGGGGCGACAAGGCGCCGCCAATCGACGAAGGCGTCAC
This sequence comes from uncultured Alphaproteobacteria bacterium, assembly GCA_937871825.1. Lineage (GTDB taxonomy): Bacteria > Pseudomonadota > Alphaproteobacteria > Rhizobiales > Beijerinckiaceae > Lichenihabitans. The sequence goes on along the minus strand of CALMOK010000003.1, from coordinate 4,829 downwards.
CGGGGACGTCATCCGCTTCGACGTCGGGTTGCAGAAGCCGGTGCTTTTCCCCGAATATGGCCGCACCCTGACGGTGCCCATCTCCCAGGGTCAGAACGGCATCCGCCTCAAGACCGCCAGGGTGGAACTTCTGGCCGGCGCCCGCAGGCCGGAAGGCCCATTTCCCGAGCTCAGTCTCCCGAGCGGCATCCGCGCTGTCGACAGCACCGTGCTGAACGCGCGGGTCCGGGCGCCCTTCCCGGGCGCCTGGACCATGATTCTCGCCGTCCGCTCCTGGCGGTGGCTCCGCATCCGTGTCTGGGTAGGGGAGGGCGTCTGCCATGACGCGCCGCTCGGTGCCGGACGGAACACTTCCGATACCCAGGTGCGCTTCGGCGTCATGCTGGAGGAGGGCGAGAACGCGCTGACCATCGAAGTTTCAGGCGACGTCGGGGAGCCCGGTTCCCTTCTGTTTTTCATGCTCGACTGGTACGTGGAAGCGCCGATGAAGCGGGAAGCCGCGCTGCTTCCGGGCGTCGCCAAGCCGCCGGCCTTGCCGCGTCGGCATGTTCACGCTTCGAACTTCTGGCCCAGGATCTCCGTGGTGGTGCCGACCCGTGACCAGGGTCGTTTCATCGGCGAAACGCTGGAATCGCTCCTCGCTCAATCTTACCCGGACCTCGAGATCGTCGTCGTCGACGCAGCCTCGTGCGATTACACCCGCCAGGTGATCGCGCAATACGCCGATCATATCGCCGAATTTATCCGTGACGGGGCCGTCGCGCCGGGCGAAGCCGTCAACACCGGCATGGCGAGGGTGACGGGCGATATCCTCACTTGGCTGGACGGGGGGGACAGGCTCGCCGAGGGAGCCTTGTTCAGCGTGGCGAGCGCCTTCCTGGCGGAAAACGACGTGGATGTCGTCGCCGGCATCTGCCTGATCGTCGACGACACCGGCCCGGTCAGCCGTCACCTTCCGGCCTCGCCGGACGGGCCGTTGCCGCTAGGCTGTCTGCTGGATATTGATGACGTCCGGCACCAGGATGGATTTTTCGAGAGGCCGAATGTGTTCGTGTCGCGGCGGCTCTGGCAGGCAGCCGGCGCACGGGTCCAGGCCAGTCTCGACGGCGACGGTATGGTGGATCTCTGGGCGCGCCTGGCAGGCCAAGGCGCGGCGTTGCGCGTGATCGGCTCCGACCTGTTCGTGCGCCGTACCCATTCGGGGTCGATGGATGACAGGCCGGGGTTGGCCACGCCGGCATCGTGGCCCGTGGGCGACCTCGGCGCGCGTTCGCCGTTCCCGCCCATCCTCCCGCCCAATCATCCGATCGGGCGTGCCCCGATGCGCATCCTCATGTTTCACAACCAGGGCTATCGCGGCGGGACCGGTGCCGCCCTTCGCGGGTTGGCGACCGCATTGTCGCTGGCCGGTCACCATGTCACCTGCCTTTCTGGCGCGGATGTCGATGCCGGCCTCCCGGAGCGCGAGGCGAGCCTGGACGATGTAATGGCGGCCATTGTCGACCATTCGCCAAGCCTCGTCCTGCTCGGTTATCAGAACGCGGCTTACCCGGCTTGCGACGACATCATCGGGCGCCTGGCTGGCTTGTCGCTGCCGACGATCGTCTACGCGCACGATGACGCAGTCACCCAAGGAGCTTGGGCCGAACGGCTCTCGGGTGCCCCGGCGTCCGCTGGGTCCGGGGCTGCGGTGAACTCCACACTTGCCCGCCGATCGCGCGTCTCACCCACCACGGCTGCAAAGCACCCCCCCTTGGCGCTGTTCACCAGCACCGCGCGTTTGCGCGACGTCGTCCAGCGTGCCGTCGACCCGTCGATCCCGGTTTGCGACCTGCGGTTCGGCGTCAACACCGGGATCTTCCGCCCGCGGAGCCGTTCGGAGGCCCGGCGGGTGCTGGACCTGCCGCAGGACGCCTTTATCGCTCTCACGCTTTCCACGGGCGAGCCAGACGGCGAGCCGGGAATCGGCTGGGTCGTCCAGGCTTTTCAGCACCTCAGGTCGGACGCCAAGCTGCTGCTCGTCATGGGCGAGGGTTCGCTTGAAACCGCCGTGGGCGCCCCGGTCCGTACGACCGGGCTCATCAGCGACGAGGCGTTGCTGGCGCTTCATTGCGCGGCGGCGGACGTGTTCGTCGGTGCGAGCCGCATCGAGGTCATCGGCCATGCCTTGATCCAGGGCGCGGCGGTTGGAACGCCTTCGGTGGCCTGCAACCACGGGGGCGTGAACGAGGCGGTGACGCACGAGCGGACGGGCTTGCTCTGTTCCGCCAGTGCTCCAGGCTCCCTGGCCCATGGGTTGCAACGTTTGCACGACGACCCGGCCCTCAGGCGGCGGCTCGGCGCCGCCGCTACCTTGCTGGCCCGAACGCGCCACTCCCTTGAGGCTTGCGCCTGGTCCTTTCTGACGACGCTCGGAGGGCTGCCGGCGTTCGGAGTGGGGGGCGCGCCGGACATCGTTCTGTCGGCCGAGGATGTTCCGCCGCCGACCCTGCATCACATCGCCGGCCAACAGGCTTGGCGATCCGCCGACGACGGCTGGGAACCCGGGCCCGGGCTGCGGCGCGAGCGGAGTGGGGACGTGTCGCTCGACCTGACGCCCGGTTACGCGAAGCTCGGCGCACCCACGTCCCGCGTCTTCCTGAAAGCCGAGATGGATGGTGTTCAAACCCTGACGGTGAAGGGACGCAATCTCATCGAGGGACAGCGGCTCACCATTCGCGTGAACGGCGTCACCACCGGGGAAGCCGGCTTCGATCGCGCCGATGCCGCCCGCCAGATCGTCACCACGGCCCGCGCCGAATTCGTCGCAGGACCGAACAGGGTCGATCTCGATTTCGCCGTGCAGTCCGGTACCGCCTCCGCGCGGCACTCGCCCGTCTTCCTCCTCGAATCTTTGCGTGTCGGCATTACCGATCCAGCGGGCGGCCTTGCCGGACCGTTTTCGGCCTGGGACCCCTTGAACGGTTTTGGTGAGCTCGAAGGGCCCTATCCCAAAAGCGGGATCCACAAAGCTTTCCGCTGGATCGACAGAGCGACGGCACGTTTGCGCGTTCGCGCCGAAAAGGCCGGCTCCCGCCGTTTGAAGCTGGTTTGCCGGATCCACACGATCGGTCAACTGGTCCGCTTGAGCATCAACGGGGCGCCCGCCGGTGATGTGGCCATCGAGGGCTGGCGCTTCACGGACGTCGTCGAAGTCGTGGTTCCGGTCGCGGTCGTGCGGGGCTGGAACATCGTCACGCTGCAGATGACGACCCTTCCCGATCCCGGGCCAGACGGTCGAAGCCACTTCATGGAATTCTATGCGGCGGAATTCATGGAACCGGTCGATTTCGGCCCTGTCGGGGTGCGTCGCCAAAGCAACGCAGCCGAGCCATGAGGGCGGCCATAGCCCGACGCCGTGAGGGTGGCGTGAGCCGCCGCCTCGACCTGTGGGGTTTCCCGTCATGCTGACAATCGATCGTCGGGCGGACGCCCCCGATGGCGGGCTCGTTCTTTCGCTGACGGTTCGTGACCTTGTCACGGAAGCCGGCGCCACGTCGTTCGGGGCCGCGCTTCAAAGCCGCCCGGGCGACGTCACGTTAGTGTTCGGGCCCTCCCGACAAGTCGATCATTGGCCGGCTCTGGCCTGCCGACACGCGACCTATGGGGCCGACGGCGCGTCGTTGACCCTTCGTCTCGATCCAGGCGTCGATCCACCCATGCCGGGTCGCTTGTCGGCTTTCACACTCGATGGCCGAAGCGAGCGTTGCGTGCTGTCGGCCATCCTGACCGCCCTCTCGGCTCCGCTCGACGCCGAAGCCGCACGGGACGGCGACCTGCGCCTGAAACAGGCCGCCGAGCTGGTCGCCACCCTGGCCGACGTCATCGAAGATGGGCGGGCACTCGACGGAACGCCGCCCGAGGACCCACCGCTGGCCGCCAAACCGGCCCTGTTCGCCCCCTCCTTCTGGGGCAGGGCGGAGGTGGATGATGTTCTGATGTCCGAGGGATGGAGCCAGCTGCGGCTTGGTTATGGGCTGCCGCGCCTCAACGGGTTCTGGACGAAACGGGCGACGTGGCGGGTTTTCCACGCCGGGCTGCGGTTCGGGCTTGAGTTCAGGACGCTCGAGGGCGACCGTTCCCCGATCGATCTGTCGGAGGCCGCCGACGTGGACGAACATGGCCCGGTTGTTCGCGCCGAAATGAGGTTGGACGATCCGTTCGTGATCAGTCCCTCGATGGTTCGGCTCCACCCGGATCAGAGGGCCATGGTTGTGGCGATCGCCCGTCAAACGGCGTTGGATCTCCCCCTGGTCTTCGCGTCGTCCCGCCACCCGCTTCCCTTCAGCCGGGAACGCTGGCGTCATTGGTCGCGCATGCTGCCCGACGTCCTTGCCCGCATGCCGCCCGATGCGTAAACAAAGGGGAATGCGGCGAAATCCTGGCCTTCGAGGCGGTTTGACACCGCGCCTTGGCCGGCGAGGACCAGCCGGCGGGCAGACATGAGGTTCATATGGCGCGGGGCGTAATCGGCCGCACGACGCTGCGGTTGAGCATCTTGGTGATCCTTGTTGCTGCGCCTGCTGCCTTCAGTTTTGCCGTTCCCGGCATGACGCCGTCGCCACCGATGATCGGGGCTTGGGTGGTTTGGGCCGTTTCCGTGGGCGTGCTCGGCCACTGGATGGGTGAACTGACGCGGCGGATCGGCGTGGAGCGATCCACCTCGGATACCACGATGACGCTGGCCCGCGCCGCCTCGGCCCGGGCAGACCAGCTTCAGCGCCGGGTCGTGAAACTCGAGCCCATGGGGCAGGACGTCGACGAGGTCAAAAGCCGCCTCAACGAAGAGC
>CALMOK010000002.1 GCA_937871825.1 uncultured Alphaproteobacteria bacterium | reverse complement strand
GCCTTGAAGGGGTCGGTCAACCAAAGCTCGCGGGGGTCGACGGGCTGCACGTCGTAGTGGCCGTAAAACAGCACGTGGGGCACGTCGCGGCGCGTCGCCTTGGCCTGGGCCACCACCATGGGCCGCCCCGCCGTCGGCCGCACCGAGGCCGTGAAGCCGATCTCGGTGAGTTGCGCCGAAAGCCAGGTGGCGGCCTGGTCGCAAGCCGGGGCGTAGGCCGGGTCGGTCGAGATGGACGGGATGGCCAGGAGGTTGAACAAGCGGGCGACCGCGCCGTCAAGATTGGTGTCGAGCTTGCCGAGGACGGCGTCGATGGAGGCCATGAACTTTCCCGCGTTGAAACCGGCTAGTCCATAACAGGCCGGTCCCCACAGGGCAAAGCCGGAGGGCGCCGGCTGTGGCGTCGGCGCCTTTCGTCAGAACAGGCGGCTGAAGATCAGGTAAAGCGTGCCCGACAGCAGGATCGCGCAGGGCAGCGTCAGCACCCAGGCCAGCGCCACGTTGCGGATCGTTGCAAATTGCACGCCCGAACCATTGGCCGCCATCGTTCCGGCCACGCCGGACGACAGGACGTGGGTGGTCGACACCGGCAGGCCGTACTGGTCGGCTGCCGCGATGGTGACCATGGCGACGAGTTCGGCCGACGCGCCCTGCCCGTAAGTGAGGTGCGTCTTGCCGATCTTCTCGCCAACCGTGATGACGATGCGCTTCCAGCCGATCATCGTGCCGAGGCCGAGCGCCAGGGCGACCACGACCTTGACCCAGGTCGGGATGAACTTGGTCGAATGGTCGAGGCTCGCCTTGTAGCTCGCCAAGGTTTTCGCCTCGTCCGGCGAAAGCTCGTTGTTCTGGACCTTGGGCAGGGTCCGGAGGGCCTCGGACACCAGATACATGTCGTTTCGCGTGTTGCCGACCTGTTCGGGCGGAAGATTGCTCAGGGTCTTGTAGTTGCTCACCTGCCCGCTGATGTCGCGGATCAGCGCGGCCAGCGACGGATAGGTGCCCTCGTTGACGATCTTGTCGCGCACCAGGGAGGTCACGGCCGGCCGGGGGTCACCGGCGATGGCATAACCGGAAGCCTTGGCGTCCACGATCTTGGAAACCGCCTGAGAGGTTTGCTCGAAAGCCGGGACGGCGCTGTCCGGCACCGCCCGGTTCAGCGCGTAGGCGGTCGGCACGGTGCCGATCAGGATCAGCATGATGAGGCCCATCCCTTTCTGCCCATCGTTCGAGCCGTGGGCGAAGGACACGCCCGTGCAGGTGAAGATCAGCAGGGCGCGGACCCACCACGGCGGCGGCTGGTTGCCCTTCGGCTCGGCGTAAAGCTCGGGCTTGCGCACAAGGAACTTCATCACGAGCAGCAGCAGGCCGGAGAAGATGAAGCCGACGACCGGCGACAACAGCAGCGCCTTGCCGATGTTGAGGGCCTGGTCCCAATCGACCCCCGACGTCCCGCTGCGCCCCCGCAGCATGGCGTTGGCCACGCCGACTCCGATGATCGAGCCGATCAGCGTGTGCGAGCTCGACGCCGGCAGGCCCAGCCACCACGTGCCGAGGTTCCAGATGATGGCGGCGATCAGCAGGGCGAACACCATGGCGAAGCCGGCATCCGACCCGACCTGCAGGATCAGTTCCACCGGAAGCAGCGACACGACGCCGAAAGCCACCGCCCCGGTCGAGGTCAGGACGCCCAGGAAGTTGAAAAAGCCGGACCACACGACCGCATAATTCGGCATCAGCGAGTGGGTGTAGATCACGGTCGCGACCGCGTTCGCGGTGTCGTGGAAGCCGTTGACGAATTCGAACCCGAGCGCGATCACCAGGGCGACGGCGAGCAGCACGTAGAGCGCCATGGGGTGGTGGGTGTTGCCGGCCGTGGTCACGTCCCGCCAGATGCTGAAGGCCGCAAAGGCCAGCCCGGCCGCCATGACGATGGCGACGCCGATCGCGGTGCCCCGGCTCGTCTTGTACTCGACCTTGGGCCGGTCCGGCACAGGTCTCGCGATCGGGACGGCGGTGAGGCTCGACATGTTGACGCTCCGCAGGGGATGCGGGTCAACTAGACGGCCATCATTACAGGATTGTGAAACGGTTCGTTTCGATCCCGCGCCGCCCTATCGTTGGATGCCGCCGAGAACGCCCCGGATGATCTCGCGCGCCACCTGCGTGCCGACCGAGCGGGCCATCGATTGCAGGGTCGAGCGCACGACCATCTGGCCGGTGGACAAGCGGCCGCGGTTGTTGGCGCCGCTGTTCCAAAGCCGCCCCAGCACGCCCCCGACCTCGCCGAGCACGCCGCCCGTGGCCGGCTGGGCCGGTGCTGGCTGGGCGGACCTGCCGCCCCTGGGTGGCGGCGCCTGCCCGGGCGAAGGCGGCGCGGGCGCGCGGCCTTCGGCGCGAGCCTTCAGCATTTCGAACGCGGATTCACGGTCGATGGAGGTCTCGTAACGGCCGGTCAACGGCCCGTTCTCGACGATCGAGCGACGCTCGTCCGATGTGATCGGCCCCACCCGGGAGGACGGCGGCGCGATAAGCGTCCGGGCCACGATCTCCGGCGTGCCGTCCCGCTGCAGCATGGACACCAGCGCCTCGCCGACGGCCAGTTGGGTGATAACGGTCGCGGTGTCGAAAGCCGGGTTCTGCCGGAAGGTGTCGGCCGCCGCCTTCACGGCGCGCTGGTCGCGCGGCGTGAAGGCCCGCAGCGCGTGCTGGATGCGGTTGCCCAACTGGCCCAGAACCGTGTCGGGCACGTCGAGAGGGTTCTGCGTCACGAAATAAACACCGACGCCCTTGGAGCGGATCAGCCGGACCATCTGCTCGATCGCGTCGAGCAGGCTCTTGGGAGCGTTGTCAAACAACAGGTGGGCCTCGTCGAAGAAGAACACCAGCTTGGGTTTCGGCAGGTCGCCGACCTCGGGCAGTTGCTCGAAGAGTTCGGACAAGAACCACAGGAGGAAGATGGCGTAGAGGCGCGGACGCCGCACGAGCTTGTCGGCCGCCACGATGTTGACGGTGCCCCGCCCGTCGCGATCGGTCGACAGGAAATCGTTGATGTCGAGCGCGGGCTCGCCCAGGAAATTGCTGCCGCCCTGGGCCTCGAGCACCAGCAACTGACGCTGGATCGTTCCAACCGTGGCCGGGGCGACGTTGCCGTAGCTCTTGGTGAGGTCGGCCGCGTGGTCGGCCACATATTGCAGCATCGACCGCAGGTCCTTGAGGTCGAGCAGCAACAGCCCCTGCTCGTCGGCCAGCCGGAAGGCCACGTTCAGCACGCCTTCCTGGACGGGGTTGAGTTCGAGCAGGCGCGCGACGAGCAGCGGCCCCATTTCGGCGACGGTGGCGCGGATCGGGTGCCCCTGCTCGCCGAACACGTCCCAGAACACGGTCGGAAAGCGGTCGGGAACATAGGGAATGCCGATCGCCTCCGCCCGCGCCACGAGGGGCGCCGCGCCGTTGCCCGGAAAAGCCAGCCCGGCAAGGTCGCCCTTGATATCGGCGGCGATCACCGGCACGCCGGCGTTCGAGAATCCCTCGACCAGCTTCTGCAGCGAAACGGTCTTGCCGGTGCCGGTCGCCCCGGTGATCAGTCCGTGCCGGTTGCCGAGGCCGAGGATCAGCCGCTCGAACGCCGTGCTCCGGCCCACGAGAATGGTTCCAGGCAGGTCAATCTCGGGAATGGTCATCGAACGGAATCCACATTCAGTTTCGCGCCGCCGATCTATAAGGGCGCGGAGGAAGCGACGCCAATCGACGCGTCTCCCCGCGACTCCCCAATCAACCGGCCGTCAGCCGGCCCCGGATCGCATTGAAATCGAGGAACCGCTTGCCGCAAAATCGATCGCCGCGCTTGGCTTTGTTCGTCCTCGAGGCCCTTCCGAACGCGCGCGCGGTGCGTCGGTTCGTGGACGAGCATGCCGCCGACATCGCCTTCGTGGGCCTGTCCAACGCCGAGCGCCCCGCCGCAGGCGGGTTCTTCGGCCAGGTGTTTCGCCATGTGAAGCGTTCGGGGCTGTTCATCCTGCCCTATCTGGCCGTCAATTTCGGCATCCCGGACCTTCTGCGGGCGCTCGATCCGCTGCTGTCCAAGGTGGCGAGCAAGCCCATCCCGGCCGCCGCCATTCCGCTCGCGACCCTGTGCGGCACGCTCGGCATCCCGGCGCTGCGCGTCGACGACGTGAACGGCGCCGCCGTCGCGGCGGCTTTCGACGCCTACAAGCCGGACCTTATCGTCGCCTTCCATTTCGACCAGATCTTTTCGGGCGCCACCCTCGCCCGAGCCCCTCTCGGGGGCGTGAACG
>CALMOK010000001.1 GCA_937871825.1 uncultured Alphaproteobacteria bacterium | reverse complement strand
GGCCCGAATAATGCACCACCGTGCCGCCCGAACCGTAGGTGTAGGACGCCGTCTTGATCACGCTGCCGTCCGCCGCGAAGAAGACCTGCTTGGTTTGCTTGCCGGCGCCGTCGAGGTACTTGTCGTAGCTCGTGTAGGACTGGCCCACGACGCCCGTCAGATGGGTGATCGAGCCGGCCGCCAGCGTGGTGAATGTCGCGGTTTGCGTCACGGCGCCTGCGGCGTCGAAGTAAACCTGCTTGACCAGCTTGCCGCTCGCGTCGGTATAGTCGTCGTAGGCGGCGTAGGGCAGGCCTGTCAGCCCCCTGTGATGCGCGATGGTGCCGGACGCCGATGTTTCGCGCAGCGCCTTGCCGTCGGCCGTGTAGTAGATGTCCTTGAGGACGTTGCCCTTCGCGTCCCGGGTTTCGTCATAGCTGACGTAGGACTTGTCCTTGATGCCGGAGTGATGGGCCACCGAGCCCGCGTCCGAATAGGTGTAGCTCACGGACTCGTACACCGACTTGTCGGCCTTGTAGTAGGTTTGCCCCGTCATCCTGTTGGCCGCGTCGAAAACAGTGTCGTAGGAGGCGTAGGGCATGCCGCTGACGGCCGTGTGGGTGACGCCCGGAGTGCCGATCAGGGTGTTGATGTAGGCCGCCGGCGGATTGGCGGCCAACTGGGCACCGCTCAGCGTCGACATGGTGAAGATCTGGTAATCGTCGGTGACGGCCTTGAAACGTCCGATCCCGGCGTCGTTGTTCGACGTCATGGAACTGTTCCAATAATCGGCACCGGTCGCCGCGACGTAATGAGCCTGGTTCCGGTCGTCCGGCAGGCTCGCGTTCTCGACCACCAGTTTGGCCTGGTAGCTGGCGAATACGCCGGCGATGTCGTTCGGGTTGATCGCCATGTTGGTGTCGGCGGCCCAGAAATGGAAAGCCTTGCCGTCGACCGGCACCACGGACGTGCCACCATCGGCTTCCTTGCGGATCGTCGTGGCCGGCGTCGTGATGTTGTTGCTGAACTGCTGGTTGTATTGAGCCCCGAAAATCGACGTGTTGTCGGAGTTCTGGATCAGCGTCCACTGGCCGGTCGATTTGCTCAACACCCATAATTGGATGGACTTGACCTCGACGGCGGTGTTGCTGGCCCCGTTGCCGGACGCGGCGGGCGCGATGACCCCCCAAGCCAGGGCCTTGGAATATCCATAAGCGGCGGGGTTGTTGCCGATGTTCGCTCGCGGCTGCGCGCCCCAGCCGGTGGTCATGCCCTGCGGCAGCGCCTGGCTCGCCATCGTGGCGTCGCTGTTGATGGTGTCGAGGACGGATTGGAAGGTTACGGTTGTCATCGGCAAACCTCGAAGTCGGATCCTGTCGGGCAGGTCTGAATTCGATCACACGCGAAACAGATTAATGCGTGTTGATGCCGGCTCTCTTACGTTAGGGAATGTCGTTTCCTAGGTAATGTACCTGCGTTGACTTGACGTCGAATTGTAGAAAAGGTCATTCATTTTCAGAACATCTTCTTAACCTAACGCGGCGCTCGCGCCGGTGCTTGTCGTCATGGTTCATTCGCGCCCGGGCAAAGCTGCCCCACACGAAAAAGCGGGCGATGTCGGGCGGCCCCTTCATCGCCCGCTCTGGGGCCGATCTCACCGGCGAGGAGGGCTCAACGACGTTGAACCATCCTGGCGGCTTGTCGGGTCGGCCGGCGACGAGCGCCGGCCAATGTCACACGGTTGTCGAAGAACGGCCCGAGATGAAGCCCCAAATGACCAGCACCACGATCGCGCCAACCACGGCGCCGATCAGGCCGGCGCCCTGGTCGGGTCCGTACCAGCCCAGGGCCTGTCCGAGATAGGTGGCCACGAAAGCGCCCACGATGCCCAGGATGGCGGTCAGGATGAACCCACTCGGTTCGTTTCGACCCGGCATGAGGAATTTGGCGATGACGCCCGCGATGAACCCGATGATGATCGTCCAGATAATACCCATGACAGCCTCCCAGCCCGTTGATCGGGGCGCACCAAACAAAGGGCCTTCGCGTCCGCGCAAGCACCCGAGCGCAAGTGTGACACTTACCTGCGATTTCACAACGCCAAGGCGCCGTATTTGTTGGCCCATCCCGGGATAATCACAGCCCGGCCCGGTTTCGCGAGACCAGCGCCGTTGGTATAGCCGTACCAACGCCCCTACCCCGCGCGGGTGCTCGTCAAACCGCGAGCGCCACCACGTCGGGACCCCGCCGGGGCGCAAGGTCGGGCATGCGCCATTGCTTGAGGCTCGCCCAGGTTTTGCGGTCCAGCCTGAAACGATCCGACGGGATCAGGCCCCCGCGCGCCGGCGCGGGCTGAAGGGCGGTGCCTTCGTAGGCGAAACCGCATTTCTCGAGCACCCGGCGCGCCGCCGGGTTCCCCACCCGCACCGCCGCCTCGACCGAGCGCGCCGGTGAAAGGGTGAAGGCCGCGTCGATGATGGCCTGGGCGCTCTCGGTCGCCAGCCCTTCCCCGGCCCGCTCGGACGCCAGGATGAAACCCAGCGCCAAGCCGTCCGGAACCGGATCGAGTCCGATGGTGCCGAAGGGTTGCCGGTCCGCGTCGCGGCTGGTCATCAGCAGTTTCAGCCCCACCCCGGCGGCATTCTTGCGCCGCCAGCAACCGATGCGGTCGGCAGCCTCGCCCCTCGGATAGGGATGGGGGATATGCGCCGTCATCTCGGCCACGGTTTTCCGGCCGGCCAGGGCCGCAATGGCGTCGGCGTCGCCGGGGAATGGCCAGCGAAGCCATAGGCGCCGGGTTTCAAGCCGAAAGACGTCGTCCCGCGTAACCTCGGGAAACATGGGGTGCTCCCAGTCCAAAGGGGGGCCACAGCGGCACCCCGGAAACGACGAAGGGGAGGTAGACATCCACCTCCCCTCACCGATCCATTCGGACGGAGCCCCTAGGGGCCTGAACCTTGGCCTTCGCGCCTTGCTGGCCATCGGGCGAACCCGATGTCGAAAGAACCTGTCCACCGGAGATTTGGATGCCGGTGGGGTCCTTCGTCGAAAGATCCCACCTATTGGGCTGCGTCCGCCATGGTCACCACCGATACGTAAGCTCGGCCGTTGCCTTTGGTTTGAAAGAGGATTTTGCCGTCCGTCAGGGCGAACAGCGTGTGGTCCTTACCACAGCCGACATTGGCGCCCGGATGCCACTTCGTGCCGCGTTGGCGCACGATGATGTTGCCGCCGAGCACGGCTTCGCCGCCGAATTTCTTCACGCCGAGGCGGCGCCCATCCGAGTCGCGGCCGTTGCGGGACGAGCCGCCTGCTTTTTTATGAGCCATTGTGATGCTCCGATTGTCGAAGGCGGCCGGCGAACCGGTGCCACGGAAAACAGGCCGCGCGTTTGGCGCGGCGGGTGATTGGGTTAGCTCGCGACCGCTTCGGCAGGAGCCTCGGTCGCCGAAGGAGCCGGGGCCGCCGAGGGGACGTCGGCCGCCGAGACCGGGCGCCGCGACTGGCCGTTGAGCAGGATGTCGGTGATCCGAACGATCGTAATGTCCTGACGATGGCCGCGCTTGCGACGCGAATTCTTGCGGCGACGCTTCTTGAAGGCGATCACCTTCGGGCCACGATCCTGCTCGACGATCTGGCCCGAAACGCTCGCGCCCGCCACCAGCGGAGCCCCGATCTCGGTTGTCGCGCCGTCAAACAAACTCAGCACGTCCCCGAACGTCACAACGTCCCCGGCGGCACCCGCGAGGCTCATGACGGTGATCTTGTCGTCGGCGGTAACACGATATTGTTTACCGCCGGTCTTGATAACTGCGAACATCGTTTATCCTCGTGTTCAATCCCGATTTGCGCGCCTGAACCCGCGACCGGCTTCTTTGCAGTGGACCAGCATGGAATGCCAAAACAACCCGCAGGGCGTGAACCCGGAGTTTCGGCACGAGTCCGCTTAAGGCGATCCAGCCCCGACGTCAAGAACGTCGAGATAAGAAAGCGCAGCCCCGCCCGGCTTGTTCCGGCAACGGCCCCATGCTAGTTGGCCTCGACCACGCCGGACGACCGGGTTCGAACCTCGCGGAGAGGTGGCAGAGTGGTCGAATGCACCGCACTCGAAATGCGGCATAGGTGCAAGCCTATCGGGGGTTCGAATCCCTCCCTCTCCGCCAACATTCCATAAATCCTGTTTCTTACAGCAACTTACAGGAATTGCAGGCTTTTCTGAACGCCGAGTGATACAGAGCGGTGATACAGATGAGCCTACGAACCTCCTCTCCCTACCGACATCCCAAGACGGGCATGTACTGGTTCCGGAGGGCGGTCCCGGAGCGCCTCAGGCCGATCATCGGCAAAGGAATTTACCAGCAATCCTTGCGCACCAAGGACGTCCATGAGGCCCGGGCAAAGTTTGCGGTCGTGGCCGCCGAGGTCGCCCAGAGGTGGGACGCGCTGTCGGCACAGCCGGGACGGCTCACCCAGATGCAACGGTGGGGCATAGCCGGGGAATACTACCGGTGGTTCGTGGCCCGGCACCGCGACGGGCCGGCGCCGGACGTGGGCTGGGAGTCCGTCGCACAGGGCGACCTAAACGGTCTCAAGCAGACCTTCAACCGCCCGAGCACGGCGCACAGGCTGATGAAGACGCTTCCCGAGTTCCTCATCGAGCGCGGTATCCCCGTCGACAAAGCCGACCTGTTCGAACTCGCGCAGGAATGCGTCCAGGCCGGCATCCTCGCCAAGACGACCCTCGCCAAGTTTTCCAGAGGCGACTTCCGGGACGAGTCGGAAGCCTTGCGGTTCCCCGCCTACTCACCATTGGGAGCGACAAAGGCCCGCGAGATCAGGACGACGGGTGGTGCACGGCTTACGATCGCCGCGCACTGGGACGACTTCGTCCAGGAGCGGAAGCTGTCGCTCGGAACGCAAAAACGGTGGAAGCCGCTGCTGGAGAAGCTTGAGAAGCACCTCGGCAGGCCTGACTTGGCCTCAGCGGCGCCGATCGAGATCGGCGAATGGAAGCGCCTGCTGCTCAAGGAGGGCTTGTCACACAAGACGGTCCGGGAGGGCCACATCGCCTGCGCGAAGTCGTTCTACTCCTGGGCGGTCGGGAGCGGGAAGCTGGAGATAAATCCGGCCGGCGGGATCACTGTGGCCCAAGAGAAGGTCACGGAGACGGAGGCGACCCGTACGGGGGACCTCACCGATGACGAGGCAAACCTGATCCTCTCGGAAGCTCTTCGTCCCTGCGATCCGCGAACGTCACCGGAGTTCGCACGGGCGAAGCGTTGGGTTCCTTGGCTGTGTGCCTATACCGGCGCACGGGTGAACGAGGTCACGCAGTTGAGAAAATGTGACCTCATCAAGCAAGAGATCGGCGAGGAGGATGTGTGGCTCATCCAGATCACGCCGGAAGCTGGCTCGACCAAGAACGGCAAGATTCGCAAGGTCCCCCTCCACCCGCATCTGATCGACCAGGGCTTTCACAGGTTCGTCAAAGCCCAGCCGGAAGGTCCACTATTCTACAATCCCGAGCGCCCCAGGAATGGCTCGGCTGTAAATGCTCCGTACAAGAAACAGGGGGAGCGGCTCGCCACCTGGGTTCGCGAGATTGGCGTTGTTGATCCCAACGTGAGCCCGAACCATGGATGGCGCCACAGGTTCAAGACGGTCGCCCGTGCCGTGAAGATGAACCTGGAGATCCGTGAAGGCGTGGCGGGCCATGCGCCCAGGACGGAAGGCGAGGCGTACGGATCGTTCCCCGTCATCAGGGTCTACGAAGAGATCGGTCTGCTGCCCCGTTACCGTGTCGAGGCACCTACAGGGCCACTGCCGGACACAAAGGCTCGACGAGAGCGGAACGCTAAACGGGCGGCTACGGCGGTCAGGTCGAAAGCCCACAAATCCGTCGATCTGTCTTCATCGGGACCTGAGTGAGGGCGGCTACCATCACAGGCCTGTGCAATAGTCCTTCGGACTTGATTGGGGCGGGTTCAGACCCCTGATCGGGGCGGGTTCAGACCCCTGATCGGAGCGGGTTCAGACCCCTGATCGGAGCGGGTTCA